>NZ_CP136865.1:3544745-3866995 GCF_045689245.1 Congregibacter brevis
CACACCTCCGGCAAGACGGGCTACTTTGGCGAAACGCCCTGCTCGACTCGCGGGTACGGCTTTACCTTTTGAACGTGGCTTATCATCGGACCCAGCCATCGCTACGCACCCTCCGTAATCCAGTCATCAATGTAGCGATGCGCTATGTGATGGCCATTAAATTCTGCGTTAAGCACAGTGATGAACGTGAACACACCTGTGAGCTTACGAACGATGAGGGCGAAGTCTCTGGAAGGAGTCGCAAAGTGCCGTGTAGCCGCAGAGCTGGCCGCATGCTTCCCGACGCGCTGCATGAGACGCGAACGCCCCCAGCAATACTCACCTTTCTCGTTGAGATATTCTTGTGGAAGGCTTTGTGGAGGAGCTAAGGGCTCCAGCAGCATCTCGCAGAACTCACAAAAACTTTGCCGCGCAAAATCCGTAGCTTCCTCATTCAGACAACCAAGACCAACCAGGCTGTCCGCAAGTAACTCACGGTCGCCCGTTTGACCTGCGGCTATCGCATCACCGAAATGACGACGGAAGTTGTCATCACAGGCTAAGGTGGAACCAAAATCAAGCAGCACCAAGCTGTCACTCGCGTCGTTACTGCGAATCAGGTAATTGCCGAAATTAGGATCAGTCTGCAGCACGCCCCAGTCATAAAGCTCAATAAAAAACAGCTCAAGCATTGCTTGACCCAAAGCGTTACGGCGAGACTGGGAAAGCGCCGCCACCGCTGGTTCAGTAACCCGATGCCCTTCTACATATTCCAATGCCAGCAGCGTGTCGCTGGAGTAGGCCTCGAGAACCTCCGGTACGTGATAGCGGTCATCGTCTCTAAAGCGGTCGCGAGCGCTCTGCGTCATATCTCGCTCTCGCCGGTAGTCGATCTCGTGATGCAATTGCTCGCGCATATCCTCAAACCAGGCGTCCATTTCCCGTCCGGCTTTGATCCAGCGAGTCAAATACAGCATTCGTACGACCGCATCGAAATCATCATCGATGACTTCTGCTAACCCCGGATACTGTATTTTGAGTACTAAATCGTAGTTATCCCTACACCAAGTAGCACGATGCACCTGGGCAAGTGACGCGGCAGCCAAAGGTTCGTCGTCCACCACCAACTCGGCGTAACGATCGCCCAAGCTGTCACGCACCGAATTCTCAAGTTCACTCCAGGGTAAAGGGTGCGTTTGTGAATCCAGATCATGAAGCGCTTCTGTGAGAGGCGAGGGAAGAAAATGCTCCCCAAGAAGCGCCATCATCTGCCCGATCTTGACGTAGGTGCCCTTCAACTTCCCAAGCTCAGCGGTAAAACGACGAGCTTCGCGGTGCATGAGGTCGCTATTGCCGGCCTCCTCGCCGCGCAATCGCTCAACGGCCGAGCCCAAGGCGAATGCGCCTCCGGCTCGAATGCCCGCAATAGAAACGGCGAGGCCGCGGCCAAAACTGCCGCGGCGAATAGATGAACGTTTTGTCATAGGGTTTCTACGCAGAAAGCCCTGTTGAGGATGATTCTAGGGGGCTGCTGTCCAGAATCTGAACTAGTCGTCCAGAAGTAGCGCAGCGAGACGCTGACGATGGTGCTGGGCGTCGCCAAACTGTTGCTGTGCACCCTGTGCGCGTCGGATAAACAGCTGTGCATCACAGTCCCAGGTAAAACCCATTCCGCCATGGAACTGAACCGCGCGATCTCCCGCAAACTTGAGCGCTTCCGTCGCCTGCGCCTTCGCCATACGACAAGCCACTTCCTGATCTTTAGCAAGAGCATCAGCGCCCACTAGGGAGCTTGCGTGGTACACGAAGGACCGCGCTGAATCCATCATGTTGAGGATTTCCACGCTGGGATGCTTCAGTGCTTGATACGAGCCGATGAGCTTACCGAACTGCTTGCGTGTCTTGAGATAGTCAACCGTAACATCCAGACAGGCGGCCGCTGCGCCAGTGCTCTCTGCAGCGACCAAAAGCGCCCCTAAAAGCCGATAATCACGGAGTGCGTCCAAGACGCCGGCTCCGGATACCAGCAACACGGGTTTTACTCCATCAAAAGTAATGTCCGCCGCTCGATGCGTATTGTCGATGAGTACGCGGGGGCTTACCGCCTCTGCGCTGAGACTCTCAGCATCGACCACGGCTAGCCCAGGCTCTCCACCTACAAGCGCGACGACAACCACCCAACGCGCACTTTGAGCATCCATTACCAAACGTTTCTGCCCCTGAAGCAGACCAGAGGCATCAACGACCGTACTGCTAGGCAGCGCATTCCAGTCTTCAGACTCGAGCTCCGCGACGCAGGCCGCCTCTCCAGCTGCAATAGCTCGAAGTGTTTCAGCCGAGGCCTCTCCATCCGCTCGTAACAGGAGCTGCGCTGCAAGTAAGGTCGATAGCAGCGGCGTACCCATGAGCGACTTCCCGAGACTCTCTGCTACGGGCACTGCTGCTCCGATACCAAGTCCCGCTCCGCCGAGCTCTTCTGGGAGACCGATGCCGGTCCAACCCATTGCCACTATCTCTTCCCAGACCGCCGGACTGTATTCCAATGGTGCCTCGAGATGCTCCCGCGCAGCGTCCAAACCACCGCGATCAGCGCAGAAACTGCGAGCGTAGTCGAGGAGCATGCTTTGCTCCTCATCAAAATGCATTGCTGTACTTCCCATTACTGACATTTTGCTACTCCCTATATCCCTTACTTCGGCAGACCGAGCACGTGCTCGGCTACGATATTTGCCTGAACTTGACTCGTTCCGCCCCCGATGGTGGCGGAAAAGCTATTGAGGTAAGCGCGCTGCCAAAAACCTCCTTCTCGAGCGCGATCATCACCGACAAACAACGCACCGTCGGCCCCCTGCGCATTAATCGCAAACTGCCGCATACGACGTGCGTACTCAGTCCAACGCAATTTGTTCGACAAGGGTAAAGACAGGGGGTAGTCGCTGGTAAGAGCGGGAATCCCTGATCGTCGATCACCCAGGGTCACGGCTTTTTCTTCCATGATCAGACTCACCAGCTGGTCACGGATGAGGGGGTCCTCTAGAACCGGTTTACCATTACGAGTAACGTCGCGAAGCTGATCGATGAGATCGTCAATGACTATCCGCACGAAGGCCAAGCCCCCAGCAGCGCCAGCTTCCGCGCCCCGCTCGTACTGCAAGGTTTTCATAGCGATTTTCCAGCCGCCGCCTTCGTCCCCCATGAGGCAGTCCGCTGGAATGCGCGCGTCCGTAAAGAACGTCTCAGTAAACCCATACTCTCCTGTAAGCTTGCGAATCGGCCGGGTATCAACACCTGCAACGGTCATGGGCGCCAGGAAGAACGACAGACCGTCGTACTTACGTTCTGCCGCAGGATTAGTGCGAGCAAGCAGAATCATGTACTTCGCGTAGTTACCCATGGTGGTCCAAATCTTACTGCCGTTGACAACGTAGTCGTCCCCATCACGTTCTGCACGGGTTCGTGCATTGCCAAGATCTGATCCATGATCGGGCTCCGAAAAACCCTGACACCAAATATCCTCAGCGCTCAAGATACCTTTTAGGTAACGCTGTTTTTCTTCTTCAGTGCCAATATCATTAATGAGCGGCCCCGCCCAGCCAAGGCCAATGACGTTAAAGCAGATAGGGACTGCCTGGCGACGCATTTCCTGATCCACAACGGACTGGTAGATGGCATCGACGCCCTGCCCACCATGCTCCTTCGCCCAGGCCATACCTAGGTAACCTGCGGACCAAACCTTGTGCTGCCACTCTCGAAGAAAGTCCAGCTGCTCCTCAGATCCGACTTCCATAAACGTTTGCGGGAGTAAAAAACCCGGATCCTTGGGCTTGTTGATCTCAAGCCAGCTAGCCACCTCGCGGCGAAAGTCTTCCAGTTCTTTAACAGCTGCATTCATAGTGAGTGTTCCGTTATTTGTTTTACAAAAGCGTATTCGACGGGCAGTAATTAATGCCCTCCAGCTATCGCGATTACTCGCTGGAGTCCTGCCCTGCGGCGTTCGCTCGGACAAAAGCATCCCGACTCATCAAACGTTCAAGATAGGCAAGAGTTTGAGGTTTATAGCGTTCATCCAGTTTGAGCGTCTGACCAAAGTACAGGGCGTAACCGACGCAGATATCTGCAATAGTAAATCGCCCATCAACAAGATAATCGTTGTTCTCTAAGTGTGCATCAAGACGCCGCAAACGCGCGATAAACCACTTCGCGTAATCGTCCGCGACGGGCTTCTTCTCTGGCGTGGGCTCCAACACCGTGTAACGGAGCACAATGGTTTGCGGGAACGTTAACGTGGCGTCAGCGTGGTAGGTCCAGTTGAGCATATCTCCGTAGGCAGGGTGCTCCGGCGGCACTGCCAGGTGCTCATTGCCCGGCCGCGTCGCCAGATAGTGAGGAATCGCGCAGGATTCCGTCATCTCTACGTCCCCATCAACAAAATACGGGATCGTACCGAGGGCATTCACTTCGAGGTAGTCCCGCTGAAACACCCGAGGCGGAAAAGGCAACATGACGAGCTCATAGTCCAGCCCCAGCTCCTCTAAAGCCCACACCGCGCGCAAAGAGCGCGCCCCGGTACAGTGCCAAAGTTTCATAGTCATAGTCCGTACTGCCGCGCTGCTAAGTCGCGCATGATCTCTTCAGATCCGCCACCGATAGCGTTCACCCGCACCTCCCGATAAATTCGCTCTACTCGATTGCCACGCATGTATCCCGTGCCTCCCAAAATTTGCATTGCCTCGCGCGCGCAAAACTCGAGAGTCTCGCTCGCTTGCACCTTTAGCAATGCAATATCACCGGGATTCGGGTTGCCATTCTCGATGCTTTCGTAGCAGGTCCGAATGTACGCTTGAGTGGCGTTCAGCTTTTGCTTCATCTGGGCAAACTTATGACGTATCACCTGATGATCCGCAAGTCGCTTACCAAAAGTATTGCGCTCCCGCGCCCAGTTCGCGGCCTCCTCCAGACACACACGACCCTGAGCCTCCATAGAGCTGGCCATTCCCATTCGTTCGCCATTGAAATTTGTCATGATCACGAGGAAGCCGCGATTTTCTTCGCCAATAAGATTTTCAACAGGCACCCGGACGTTATCAAAATACAGAGTAGCGGTATCTGAGGCCCACCAGCCCTGCTTACGATCCAAAGCAGTCCGGGAAAACCCCTCAGCGTCTGTAGGGATCAGTAACATAGAGACCCCACCAGCCCCTTCGCCGCCGGTGCGCACTGCAGTCGACACCCAATTCGCTCGCATACCACCGGTAATGTAAGTCTTAGAACCATTGACAATGTAATGGTCGCCATCGCGAACAGCGGTGGTTTGTAAGCGGGCCACATCAGAGCCGCCCCCGGGTTCTGTGATACCCAGAGATATGTGCTTTTCACCAGCCAGAACCGGCGGAGCAATCGCCTGCTTCATGGCTTCCGAGCCCCAATTGATAACCGGGGGCAAACCTATGCCGTGCACCAACAGAGACGCCTGCACGCCCCCCACACCAAAACGGTTCATCTCCTCACTGCAGATCCAGTTGTGCCAGGAATCTATTCCTTGGGAAGTACCACCGTAGGCTTCGGGGTATCCCAATCCCAGGAGACCGACAGCTGCTGCCTTCGGCCAAAGATCCATGGGTATCTCCCCCGCCTCATCCCAGGCTTCAGCGAAAGGTGCGATTTCAGTGTCGATGAAGCGACGGAGATGCGTTCGCCACTCTTCGTGCTCTGACCGCAGATGCGGGTTGGGCAAGCGAGCGCTGTCGAAATCAAGGGACATAGGGCATACCTCAGTGAAAAAGCCGCAAATTGAGTACCACTTGATAATACTGAGTGTCACTCAATCCAACAAGAGCTGAGCTATACCGGGTATCAAAAAACCTCAGGGAAAACCAATCCCAGGGCTCGGCGATGCTGACGCTCGATCACGAGAGCATCGAGCTCGCGTCGCGCTCTATCCCAAAGATCTCCGTTAACACTACCCACGCCAAGCCTAAGCACTTCAGCGCGAAGCAGCCATTCCTTGGGGTAATCATTTAGGCAGCCTATAACTTCGCTTAGCGTGTCATCGCCCCATGCCTTTCCTTCGCAATCACTTGCGCACAGCTGCAGCAGGGCATAGGCGTTCATAAGCCTCTCATCAGATTCCTCTGCGGGAGTTGCCGTGCGGGGTAATGGCTTGTACAGCTGATAACTCTCTCGATCCGCCACCCCTCCAAAGACACTAACGATACGGCCCCCGACGGCCATGTCGTAGCGACCCCACGCGGGTTCAAAAAGCACTTGTCCATCCAGCGCGGTAACGGTGCAGTCGCTAAAGCTCAAGATGAGATTGCGATGATCCTGGCGCAGCACACTTTCAAGATGGCCGCGTACGTTGATACCCGACAGAAACTCGAGCTGCACCGCTTCTCCTACAACAATCTGGTGGGCTTTTAGCTCATCTATGGTGTACTCGGAAAGACAGCGGCTGAATTCCTTAAGAAGCCCAACGGGAGAGCCAAAGCCATCTTTATGACTTTGGATTCCGTGTCCGTACAGCTCCTTCCCTTTGTAGGATAGCTGCGTCGGCCCCCTGGTCTGCAAGTAGTTCACATTGCCTGCCGCGTCGCAGATCATGTCTGACAACACACCACTGACCTGCACACCAGAGTCATATACGGCACTACAGACCACCTTGGCGTCGATGGCTTTGCGAAGGGACTCGGCACCGCCGCGACGTGAAGCCATGTTCGCCGCGAACTCCTCGAGAATCTGGCTCATATGCCGGCAGCTGCGCGTCACGAATAGCTGAGGCTGCGTGGTCGTTATGTCATAGGCGGTATTCACGGCATTCACCGTGAGCGGCAGCTTTTGCACTACGTCATCGTCTCTACAACTCTGACTTTCGCCTAAGGAGGAAAGGAGGCCTGCGCCAAACAGACGGTAGTCTTCCAACTCGCCCACGAGGCCATACTCCACGGTCCACCAATGCAAGCGCGTCAGTAACGCGGCTTCCGAAGGTTCCTGCTCGCTGGCAGCGAGGGCCGCGAGTCGCGCTTCCGCCGCAGCGACTTCTTCGACCTGACTCGCGGGGCTCTCCTTGAGAATAGATAGCTCCCGTATCGCTTCATACAATTCGTGATCGTGCTCGTTGGCGATCGCCTCCATACCGACTTCACCGAATCGCTGCAGGAATTCTGCATAATCAACGTCGATAAGAAAGGGGGCATGCCCAGCAGATTCGTGAAGAATATCGGGAGCCGGCGTATAAAGGAGATGCTCGACACTGCGCATTTCAAGGGCTATCACCAGGACTTTTAGCGCCTGAAATTCCATAAAGATGGCTGGTGGAATGAAGCCATCTACGACCACAGCGCGCCATCCCAGCTTCGCCAAGCAAGCGTTCATTTCGTCGATGGACGGTATGTGGTCAAGCGCTATACCCGTTCTTACCAAGCCCTCGAGATAAACAGGATGGGCAGTCTCAGCAAGGCCGCGCGTTAAGGCAGCCATGAGAAACCGCCATACCGCATGATCGCGCGGCGTGTACTGACTCTCAGGGTTCTGCACCGTGACAAAAGGGCGCAGATGCGCTGGCAAGCTGGCCACAATCTGTTGCTGACTCACAGCATTAGCGCTCACCGTGTGGCTCCTCCCATAACTGCCTTCATCTCGACCGACATCTTCGCGTGCTCCTCAAGCCTTTGCAGGATTCTCACGAGATCTCGACGGTCCTCGTCTTCTAGCACTCCCAAAAAGTCCTCCTCCCAACGTAGAGCCAGCGGTGCAATAGACTCAAACAGTCTTGTCCCCTCCAGCGTCAAGCAAAGCTCATTGACTCTCCCGTCGCCCGAGCTCAAGTAGCGCTTGAGCAAACCCCGTGCCTCAAGATCTGCGACCGCCCGGGACACCATGACTTTGTCGAGATTACCCTGCTGCGCGATAGCTTTACTGCTGAGATGCGGTGTTTCGTGCAGCAACGCCAGAATGCGCCACTGCGGCACAGTAATGTTAAAACGACGTCGATACACCTCCGCAAAGGAAACACTGATGTGTTTGGCGAGACGATCAAATCGGTAGGGCAAAAAACCCTCGAGCTGAAAGAACTTTTTCATACCACTTCCATGCGCTAGATAGTTTCATATGAAACTAGTATGCTACTGCCCTGTCAAGAGCAAAGGAATACTAATCATGAGTCGGCAGTGGTTTCCCCATGCGATTCGCGAAGGGCAGCATTCGCGACAGGCGCATTGCGATCTTCCCGAAGAAACCTATGAACGAGAAATGGGTCGCGAGGGTTTTTTTGGTCCGGCAAGTCATATCCACCACAAACATCCACCAACCGGATGGATTGACTGGAAAGGCCCCCTGCGCCCCTATGCCTTTGATCTCACGCAGCTGGATTCCTTAAGCGAGTCCCCCTTCGCTCAACAAGCCTTACTAAGCAACAACGATGTGACTTTAAAATTCTGGCGTTGCGCTAGCGCCATGACCCACTTGGTTCGCAATAGCGATGGTGATGACTTGTTGTTTATCCACAATGGCAACGGCTCGCTCTACTGCGACTACGGACAAATTGATTTTCGGGATGGAGACTATCTGGTAATCCCCCGCGGCACAGCATGGCGCATAGAGCCAGCTGAGCCCGTGGATTGTTTGATCATCGAAGATCGTGACGGCGCCTACCAGTTACCCGATCGCGGAATGCTGGGCCCTCATGCTGTCTTTGACCCAGCGGTACTCGAACACCCCCACATCAATGACGCATTTCTCGCCCAGCACAGCGAGGATGAGTGGGAAGTACACATCAAGCGCCACGATGAAGTCAGTATAGTCACTTTCCCCTTCAATCCACTGGACGCAGTAGGCTGGCACGGGAACAACACCGTCCTTCGCTTGAACTGGCGAGACATACGACCGGTGATGAGCCATCGATACCACCTACCGCCCTCCGCCCACACAACATTCGTCGGGGGCAGCTTCGTGGTGTGTACCTTTTGCCCGAGGCCAATCGAAACAGACCCTGGCGCACTAAAAGTCCCGTTCTATCACAACAATGATGATTACGATGAGGTGCTCTTCTATCACCGCGGAAACTTTTTCAGTCGCGACAACATCGAAGCGGGCATGATCACTTATCACCCCTGCGGCTTTGCGCATGGCCCGCACCCGAAAGCTCTTGCGAAGTCGCAAACTGACCCTGCCAAAGAAACCGACGAAGTGGCGGTAATGATAGACACGCGTCGCGCCCTTAGCATTCAAGGCATCGCGCAAAGCGTCGAAAAGCCCGACTACGTTAACTCCTGGCGCAGCCAGGGCGCCTAAACGCCTGTACGGAATCAAGGAATTCGCTCATGAAACTCGCCTCTTACAAATCCGGTCGCGACGGTACTTTGATGATCGTTGACCACACACTTACGACTTGCTGCCCCGCAACCGACATCGCATCTACAATGCAGGCAGCGCTGGATCACTGGGATAGCGTCGCAGCAAAACTGGAAGAGCAGTACACACTTCTCTGCGAAGGCAAGCACAGCGGCGCGGAGCCCTTCGATACCAGCCGTTGCGCAGCACCGCTACCTAGAAGCTTTCACTGGGCCGATGGCAGTGCCTACGTAACCCACGTTGAACTGGTAAGAAAGGCCCGCGGTGCAGAGCTCCCCGCCTCCTTCTGGGAGGACCCACTCGTGTACATGGGCGCCTCCGATGCCTTTATCGGGCCCGAGGATCCCGTTGAGGCTGAAAGTGAAGATTGGGGTATCGATTTCGAGGGAGAAGTCGTTGTGATTACTGACGACGTGCCCGCTGGCACAACAGTCGAGAAGGCTGCGAATCACATCAAACTTCTGGGCCTAGTCAATGATGTTTCTCTGAGAAACCTGATTCCCGGAGAGTTAGCAAAGCAGTTTGGCTTTTACCAATCTAAACCGTGGACTGCCTTTTCACCCGTGCTGGTTACACCCAACGAACTTGGATCAGCCTGGGACGGTGCGCGTCTCCACCTTCCTCTTCGCGCAACCTATAACGGCGAATTAGTGGGAGCGCCGAATGCGGGCCAGGACATGACTTTTGATTTTCCGACGCTCATAGCCCACTGCGCAAAAACTCGCTCACTTATGAGCGGAGCTGTCATTGGATCCGGAACTGTCTCTAATGTGGGATCTAAAGACGGATCCTGCTGCCTGGCAGAAATTCGTTGTCTTGAAACCATTCGAGACGGCAAGCCCAGCACACCGTTCATGAGTTTTGGTGACCGTATACACATTGAGATGTTGGACGCCGCGGGAAGTTCAATATTCGGTGCAATCGATCAGCAGGTGGTGCGCTACCAGCCCAGTCGAGACTAGCTCATGAAGCTCTACAGCTACTTTCGCTCGACAGCCGCGTACCGCGTAAGAATCGCTCTGGGATTAAAGGAGCTAGAGCACGAAACAAGTCCGGTAAATCTAGTCATGGGCCAGCAGCGTGGGGAGGAGTTCCTCGCAGAAAATCCTCAAGGCTTGGTTCCGGCACTCAAACTGGATTCTGGCGAAGTCCTGGCTCAATCGAGCGCGATCCTAGAATGGCTGGAAGAAGCCTACCCTAATCCTCCACTTTATCCCCAAGAGCTGCTCGCCAAGACGCGCACGCGCGCCCTCTGCCAGCACATCGCCTGCGATATACATCCGCTAAACAACCTCCGAGTGCTACGTTATCTGGGCGAGACATTGGCCATCGAACAAAATCAGGTCGACGATTGGTACGCGCACTGGATCCATCGAGGCTTTAGCACCATTGAAGAAACTGTGGGCAGTTTCAAATCTGGGTTTTCCATGGGTGGACATCCGGGAATGCTAGAAGTGTTTCTGATACCGCAGGTGTACAACGCCTATCGCTTTAAGGTCGACCTTAGTGCCTTCCCTCAGATCGTCGCCCTCGATCAACGCTGCCAGACAATAGCGGCGTTCACCACCGCTCATCCGAGCAGGCAAGCTGACACGCCTCAAGAAGAGCGAGCCTGAAGAAGCCCTCTGAGCTTTCGTAAGTCTTCCGGGGTATCGACATCAAGCAGCACCCCCGGATCATTCACCTCCACTGCCACACATTGTGCAGCGTTCTGCTCGAGTAACTTACTTGCTCCGCGATCGCCTGAGAGCAATTTAATCAACGGTAGGAATCGACCGCCGAACACCACAGGGTGACCTCGTCTAGCTCCGTAAACCGGGTACACAATGTGCTCACTGTCAGCATGCTCCAACAAAGTCAGAATCGTTCTCGGCAACAACGCAGGCATGTCTGCCAAGGCAATTACCAGCTTAGACACATCGCCAATTGCAGCAGCGCTTTCGGCAAGTGTGCCTCCTATCCCTTCATTCGCGCGACGGCATCGCAAACATTCGACTGACTGTTCTCGCAAATGTTCCTCGAGAGAATCATCCCCACCACGAGATGAAAGACAAACCAAAACCTCAATGCCGATATTTAGGTATTGCGAAATAGTCTTCTCTATAAGCATTTTTTCCGAATCTATAATTTCACGTCGCTTATCGGAACCGAAACGTTTTGCACTTCCTCCCGCTAACAAAAGTACCAGTGAATCCTCGCGCGCATTCTGATTCGAGTCTGTATTCATAGCGAAATCCGCGATCCTCCCCTCTGAAGCCCCAAAAATACTCTCCATTTAATTCCCAGGAAATGGAGATTTAGCCCTTGCGATAGGCTCGGAAAGCCTTATGCTGTCAAGTGCGGGGCAAGTATTTCGCGCACACATAACGTGACTGGGCATAGGGATCATTACAAGGGGTGTGATCATGGCAGGAAAGTTTGAACTTAAGAAAGGTAAAACTGGAAAGTTTTCCTTCAATCTAAAATCAGGAAACGGACAAGTCGTATTTACAAGCCAGACTTACGACAACAAACGTTCGGCAACCGCGGGCATAGCTTCTGTTAAGAAGAACGCGAGTAAAGATGGAAGCTACGAGCGTAAGACCTCGACGAAGAAGCAGCCTTATTTTGTAATGAAGGCGACTAACGGCCAGGTCATCGGTAAGAGCCAGATGTACTCCAACTCGGTAAGCATGGAGAAAGGCATCAAGTCAGTCGGTCTCAATGCACCTAGCGCTGACACGGTCGATCTGACTGTAGAAGCGCCAAAGAAAAAAGCAGCTCCCAAGAAAGCCAAAGCTGCACCCAAAAAGAAGGCCGCTGCAAAGAAAGTTAAAGCAGCACCGAAGAAAGCCGCCAAGAAGGTTGTAAAGAAAGCTAAGGCGGCACCGAAAAAAGCTAAGGCTGCTGCTAAGAAAGTTGTGAAGAAAGCAAAAGCAGCACCGAAGAAAGCTAAGGCTGCTGCTAAGAAAGTTGTAAAGAAAGCGCCTGCAAAGAAAAAAGCTCCAGCTAAAGCTAAGAAGAAGTAAGTCTTCGGCGGCAGCTGACTTTCAGCTGCCGCCTTATTTACCGCCTTACCGTCTTACCGTCTTACCGTCTTACCGTCTTACCGTCTTACCGACTCAAAACTGAGTCGTTTCTAGCTCTTCTCCACTGTGTTCCTCTTTTTATTGTGTCACCGCAATCGCTGAGTAGCGAGAACGTCGGCCGCGTAAAAAGAGATCCGGAGAGCCGCAGGGTACGGCCCCCCGGGGTTCCGCCAGGGGTAGCGGGAACGAGGTAGATCAGTTCGTAGATGCGACAGCCGATGCGGAAACTTTGGACAGTGCGCGAGAGAGCGACTGCTCATAGCAATCCTCATTACGAGCTGCTTGCGCTACACCGCCGGCGCGGCGGCTATCACTGTGACCGCACACCTTTTCAGCGGCGGTCGCGAGACGATAGTGCAGAGCTTTTTGTCCAGCTGCAGAATTCAGATCCAGATCCGAGTAGTTCACCGACACTTGCGAGGATGTACCTACGGAATCGGCAGTGACTTCAGTTGTGCTTTCGGCATTAGCCTGAAGTGCGGACACTGCAAAGAAACCCGATACTACTGCTGCGATGCCAACTTTCTTGAATGTTTTCATGATCAATCTCCATACTTTGTTTAGGTGGCCAGAGGCCGGATTCGTTTGCGGTCTGCGCCCTTCATCGCCATCCCACGCACTCAAGTTAGGACAACAGGCAATCCGTCGATAGGCTGATTCGTCGAAACGCGATGAACCATCGACGAATCGATGGAATCCAGCGGTTAAAGGTTTGCGTAACTCTTACTGGTGTAGCTATTCCTGCGCGCCGTTCGGCAACGCAGCTTTAGCGGTACAATGTTCAGTCGCGGACAAGCGGTAAGCAGTGCGGACACAAATAGCGAGCGAAGCGGGTCAAGCTGCGTTCTACAGCAAAAGCGAGTTGAGTTAATGAAGTATGTAGGCAGTCCAGATTTTGATCACGCCCAGAGGGGAAGTATCGGCGTGCTCGTTACAAATCTGGGCACTCCTCAGGCTCCCGAAAAAACGGCACTTCGCCCCTATCTGAAACAGTTTCTCTCGGACCCTCGAGTCGTCGAAGTTCCCAGATTGCTGTGGTGGTTCATTCTCAACGGCATCATTCTTAATGTTCGGCCCGCGCGATCGGCTGAAGCTTATCGCACGGTCTGGACTGAGGAAGGCTCACCCCTGCTGATCCATACGCGTAACCAGGCCCTAGAGCTGCAAAAAAGACTTAACGCGGAGCATGACGGTGAAGTGATCGTGGACTTCGCTATGCGCTACGGACAGCCATCCATCGCTAACGCGCTACAGTCACTTATGGACCGTGGGGCCCGTCAGCTGGTGGTACTCCCACTCTACCCCCAATACAGCGGCCCTACAGGGGGGTCGACCTTTGATGCCGTTGCAGAAGACTTTAGCAAGAGGCGCTGGATTCCAGACTTCCAGTTTGTTGCCAATTACCACGATAAAGCAGGCTACATTAGCGCGGTTGCTGACAGTATTCGACAGCATTGGAAAGCTCACGGTCGCGCTGAGAAGCTTCTGTTTTCCTATCACGGAGAGCCCCGACGCTATCTCGACGAGGGCGACCCCTATCACTGTCATTGCCACAAGACCACAAGGCTGGTCGCAGAAGAATTAGGGCTATCGGAAGACGAGTACCTAAGCGCGTTTCAGTCGCGATTCGGGCGTGAGGAGTGGCTGAAGCCCTACACCGATCACACCCTTCGGGAAATGGCCGGTAGCGGCATCCGTTCGGTACAGGTCGTATGCCCGGGGTTTTCCGCAGACTGCCTCGAGACCATAGAAGAAATTGGCGAAGAGAATCGAGACTACTTCCTCGAGGCCGGGGGGGAGCGTTACGAGTACATCCCCTGCTTAAACTCCAGTGATGGGCATATAGACTTTCTGACCGACCTGGTGAACGAGCGCATAAGTGCCTGGCTAAGCGCAAAGTCTTCTGGAGCAGCGGCTCCTACAGCGACTATGGCCGACGCCATGAAGGCGCGTTCAGCGGCCTGACGATAAGGCCGTGGGTAGCGTGTGCGTATGGTCCGGTGTCGAGTTAGCCATTCCGTAAGCCAGCAAAATCCCTAACAAAAAGACTGCAGTTAACTTCACCCGGTCATGGCTATGAAACTGCACTTCCGGCAGAAGGTCACTCAAGGCAATACACACAAAAGCGCCGGCGGAGAACGCGAGCGCTGACGCGATGACAACTTCCGCACTAGTACCGAGATGAGCGGCGTAAAAATAAAACAAAACTGCCCCCAAAGGACAGACAAAGGCGAATAGCAGGTTCGCCTTGGATTGCGCCGAGGCTGTGGTATCGGACGCTTTCATAAGCCCGACGATGGACATCGCGTCGAGCGGTTTATGTAACAGAATGGCCAAAAACACACCAAAGCCAACAAGTTGCTGCTCATGCCCATGGGAGGCTGACAGAAGTGCTGCTCCCAGAGCTATGCCGTCAATAAACGTGTGAAACGTTAGCCCCGTCAAAACGCCCTTCCAACTAACACCGGGCGGAACAATAGGCTTCGGGCTTTCATCCGTCGCCAAGGAGTGCGTATGCGCATGATCGTGTTCTTGGTCGTGATCACACGAAGCCTGAGCTTCGGTCGGGAACTCTGGTTGATGAAAATGCAGCATACGAAGCATTAGCAGCATCACAATGAGTCCTAGCATCGTCCAGGACATCACGGTCGTCAGCCCATGGTCAATACCAAGAGTTAGAACGGCGTGAGGCAAGAGATGGAAGAACGCTACCCCCAGCATCAAGCCCGACACCAGGCTCATCGCCAACTGCGTTCGCGTGTGCGTCATCACAACACGCTGGGTCAAAGCTCCGCCGGCCAGCGAAAAAACGATCAGAGCTGTTCCATAGGCGACAAGTAGAAGCATGGGAGACATCAGAGCAGCACCAAATTATCGCGATGAATCAACTCCGGCTCACCACCGTAACCAAGGATCTCAGCGATTTTCTTCGAGCTCAGCCCTTTTATTTGACCCACCTCTTCAGCGCTGTAATTGCTCAAGCCTCGGGCAACCTCCCTGCCCTGCTGATCGCGGCACAGGAGCACATCACCCCGAGAAAATTCGCCACTCACGGATCTAACTCCCACGGGAAGCAAGCTGCGACCCGAGGTTTTCAACACCTTAACGGCACCGTCATCAATCTCTATAACGCCCCGAAAAGTCACGAGACTCGCCAACCACTGTCTTCGGGCATTTTCAGGGGCGCTTCCACTTTCCAGCCAAGTGCCGAGAGGCTCGCCCGTGGCAAGACGGCTAAGCGGCTTTACCTCACGCCCACTCAAAATCACAGTCTCTGTACCGGAGCGTGCGGCCAGGCGTGCTGCTCGAAGTTTGGTCATCATTCCGCCGCGCCCTAAAGCACCTCCAGTACCTGCCACGGCATCAAGGCTTGGATCATCAGCCCGAGCATGCTGAATTAGCTTCGCCTGCGGGTGTGTCCTGGGATCTGCGTCAAAAAGCCCGTCTTGATCGGTCAGCAGGACCAGCACATCAGCATCGACAAGGTTTGCTACCAGTGCAGCCAGCGTGTCGTTGTCTCCAAACCGAATCTCATCGGTCACCACGGTATCGTTCTCGTTGATGACCGGTACCACCCCATGGGATAGCAGTGTCTTTAACGCTGCGCGTGCGTTGAGATAGCGATCTCTTGCGAATACGTCGTCGTGACCCAAAAGAATCTGCGCCACCATCAGCCCATTGGCGGCGAAAGCCTCTTCATAACGACGAAGCAACGCCGACTGACCCACCGCTGCCGCGGCCTGTAACTCATGGAGCTCAGTAGGTCGCTCGGTAGCGCCAAGACGTAACAAACCGGCCGCGACGGCCCCGCTGCTTACCAGCAGAACCTCGCAGTTCCTCTCCCGCAGTTCAACCAACTGCGCAACCAGCCCTTTGATAATGGCCTCATCGATACTTCGGCCATCATCGGTTAGTAATGCGCTACCAACCTTGATAACCCAGCGCTTCGCAGACGCTGCCCAATGGCGTGCCTCGACGCTCACGGCGCGTACTCAATCTCCACATCATGGTCGTCGTCATCATCTTCGGAACCAGATTCTTCTTCACCCCGGCGTCGGGACCGAAGAAGATTGACCCGCTCACGCGCTTCTTCTTGCATCGCATGCTGCGCTTCGCGCTCCGCGACCACTAACTCCGGATCCTCGGCTTCCTCCTCGGCACAGCGCTCGAGGTAGTCCATCATGTCCTGACACAAGCGATCGGTACCGTCGTGAGCGAGCGCAGAAATCGTGTAAACCGGCGCCTCCCACTGCAAGGTGTCAATAATCTCAGCTTGAATTGCCTCCACCGTTTCGTCGTCAATAAGATCTGTCTTATTCAAGACGAGCCAGCGCTCTCGCGCGGCGAGTGTGGGGCTGAATCGTTCCAGCTCGCGAACAATGGATGCGGCGCTCTGTGCGGGGTCACTGCCATCCATGGGCGCCACGTCGACCAGATGCAGCAATATTCGATTGCGGGTGAGATGTTTTAGAAACCGAATTCCCAAGCCCGCGCCGTCTGAAGCACCTTCAATCAAGCCAGGAATATCCGCGACCACAAAGCTTCGTAGAGCATCAACTTTGACGACGCCTAACTGTGGAACCAGGGTAGTAAACGGATAATCAGCCACTCTCGGCCGCGCCGCTGATACTGAACGGATGAATGTTGACTTCCCGGCGTTGGGCAGGCCCAACAAGCCCACGTCAGCGAGTACGTTTAGCTCAAGCTTAAGCGCACGCTGCTCGCCCTCACTACCAGAGCTGGTCTGCTGGGGAGCACGATTAACGGAAGACTTAAAACGCGTGTTTCCCAAGCCGTGAAATCCACCCTGAGCAACCAGCAGGCGATCACCCACTGCCACCAAATCCCCGAGAGTTTCTCCACTATCTTCATCAAGAACCGTGGTACCCACAGGCACCGGCAATTCCAGGTCATCTCCACCCGCGCCGGTACAGTTGCGACTGCGGCCCTTTTGGCCATTCTCGGCCCGGTAGACTCGCTGAAAGCGGTAGTCAACCATGGTATTGAGGCCCTGATCAGCAACCAGGTACACACTCCCTCCGTCGCCACCATCTCCGCCGTCAGGACCACCGCGTTCTACATATTTCTCACGCCTGAAACTCAGGCAGCCGTTACCACCGTTGCCGGCGAAGACGCGAATACTGGCTTCATCTACGAATTTCATGGTTGCATTCTATCTTGCGTTGGACCGGGCTGGAGCATCGGTCAAAACATCTGTCATATCAGCGCACGGTCGAAGCGAACGAGTATAAGTGACAGACAAAAAAAAGCCCCGGATGAAACCGGGGCTTCTCACTACGCTAACGGTATCGCCTTAGGCGCCAACGATGCGTACGAACTTGCGATTCTTGTTGCCGCGAGTGATGAACTCAACCTTGCCTTCGATAGTCGCAAACAAAGTGTGGTCCTTGCCCAAACGCACATTTTCTCCAGCGTGGAAACGCGTTCCGCGCTGACGAACGATGATGTTACCGGCCTTAACCTGCTCGCCACCAAAGCGCTTTACGCCGAGACGCTTGGCATTTGAATCACGACCGTTACGAGTACTACCGCCTGCTTTCTTGTGTGCCATTTGTCAGTCTCCTTACGCGCTGATGCCGGTGATACGAACTTCAGTGAACCACTGACGATGTCCTGTCTCTCTGCGGTAGTGCTTACGTCGATTGAACTTGACGATCTTCACCTTCGCGTGGCGACCTTGGGTAACGACTTCTGCCGTTACTTTCGCGCCCTCAACCAAAGGTGTTCCTACCTGCATATTGTCGCCGCCTACCATCAACACTCGATCGAATTCGATGGTGTCGCCGGTAGCCGCTTCAATCTTTTCAAGCTTGAGGGACTCACCCTCGGAAACACGGTGCTGTTTGCCACCACTTTCTATAACTGCGTACATCTTCCTTCTCCATTGTTCGCCCTCCCGCAAATTCACGAAAAACCGACGTCTGCTGCGAATCGCTGGCCTTTGGGACCACGCTCATAGCGTTAGTGACAATCGGCGACACTGTTCTCACAGTGGGCAGGGATGGGCACAAGTATCTGTATTTGAACGAGTTTTCTCTCTTGCGTGCGAAACAACTCATCAACCCAAAAGCTTTGTTGAACACCACGGTGCCAATCACAGAACTTTGGGGCGCGAGATTGTACTCAAAAGGCACTCCAAGCTCAAGGAGCATTTAACGCAACATAGAGGCGCAGGAGCCAGCTTTTGACCAAGCCCTGAGCTTCGAATCCTTGACACTATCGCGGGCTACACCTAGCATCCGCGACCAATTCCCGGGGTCAAGGTTCTACCCACCATGCAAGAAGTCCGCGCAGTCGTTCGCGCAGAGCTAGACGCGGTCAACGCTGTGATTATCGACCAGCTGCGTTCTGACGTAGAAATGGTCGAAAACGTCGGCCAGTACATTGTTGACGCTGGCGGAAAACGTCTCCGTCCGGTGCTGGCGCTGTTGTCTTCTGCCGCGTTGGGAGGCATAAGCGACCTACAAGTTCGCTTTGCTGCGGTGGTCGAGTTCATCCACACCGCAACCTTACTCCATGATGACGTCGTCGATGTATCTGAACTGCGTCGTGGCCGCCCCACTGCCAACAGTACCTTTGGAAACGCGCCTAGCGTACTCGTCGGGGACTTTCTTTACACCCGTGCATTCCAGCTCATGGTCGCCCTGGGCAACCATGAGCTACTTAAAATGATGGCGGACACCACGAACACTATCGCTGCAGGAGAGGTATTACAGCTTATCCGTGCGGGCGACCCGGCAACCAGTGAAGCCCAGTACTACGACGTCATCGATCGTAAGACCGCGGCTTTATTCGCCGCCGGATGTGAAGGCGCAGCCTTGCTCGCAGGAGCGGATGCTCAAAAGGTGGAACAACTGGGTGTTTACGGCCGCAATATTGGTATCGCGTTTCAAATTGTCGATGACTTGCTGGACTACGAAGGCGACCCGGAGATCACTGGAAAGAACGTGGGAGATGATCTTGCTGAAGGTAAGCCTACCCTGCCGCTGATTCACGTTATGCGTGAGGGCAGTAAGGTACAAGCCAGCATGGTGCGGGACGCTATTCAGGCGAAGGATAGAGAAAAGCTTCCGGAGATCATCCAAGCAGTGAAAGACTGCGGCAGTCTCGATTACACACGACATGCAGCTATTGAGTGTCGCGACAAAGCCCTTGATGCCCTGGTGGATTTCCCAGAATCACCCGCGAAGGATGCTCTGGTCCGCCTCGCAAAGCTCTCCCTCGAGCGCTCACACTAGAGTACGCCAAGCACCGGGCACAGATCAGTTCGCGTCGATGAGTGCCAGTAATTCCTGAGTTTTCGCTTCCATCAACGCAACGTCTCCCCGAGACTCTACGTTGAGCCGTACAAGAGGCTCGGTGTTGGACATGCGCAGATTGAAGCGCCACTCGGCGAATTCGAAACTAAGTCCATCAACGGTCTCAAACGCCTCGGCGGACTCTGCATACTGCGCTTCCACCCTTGCTAAAACCTCCGCAGGATCATCGATAGAGCGGTTAATCTCGCCACTGCAGGGATAAGCCGCCATACGTTCTTGGACCATCGCTGCAAGAGACTGATCTCGAGCGCTGATTAGGTCGGCCACGAGAAGCCAGGGAATCATCCCGCTATCGCAGTAAGCAAAATCACGGAAATAGTGATGGGCACTCATCTCACCGCCATAAATCGCGTTCTCAAGGCGCATTCGTTCCTTGATAAAAGCGTGGCCTGTTTTACTCTGCACTGCCCGGCCACCCAGCTCATCGACCACCGCTCGAGTGTTCCACGTAAGGCGGGGGTCATGCACTACCGGCTCCCCCGGATTACGCTTGAGAAACGCTTCCGCGAGGAGGCCCACCAGGTAATATCCTTCGACGAAGCGACCGCTAGCATCAAAAAAGAAACAGCGGTCAAAGTCACCGTCCCAGGCAATACCCAAGTCTGCTCCGTGCTCGCGAACCGCTGCGATAACCGGCTCGCGGTTCTCCTCGATCATCGGGTTAGGAACGCCATTAGGGAAGTTACCATCGGGAGCATGGTGCAACTTAATGAACTCAAACGGCAGATGGGGCTCGAGGAGATCCACCACCTTCCCAGCCCCGCCATTGCCGGCTTCTACAACGATTTTCAGGGGCTTCAAATTTGGCACATCCACGTAGCTCAAAAGATGCGCTACGTAGGCCTCTTCAGTGTTAAGAGGCTTGAGCTCTCCTCGGGTGTCTGCAGCTATAAACTCATTTTTCTCTGCCAGCGCTTTGATGTCGAAAAGACCCGTGTCTCCCGAGATAGGCTTAGAGCCCTCGCGCACAAACTTCATCCCGTTGTAATCCTTTGGATTGTGGCTTGCAGTGACGGCAATACCGCCGTCCATATCCGCGTGATGCGTCGCAAAGTAGATTTCTTCCGTACCGCAAAGACCGATGTCGTAAACGTCCACACCCTGAGAAAGAAGACCGTCGGTAAGGGCTGCCTTTATCGCGGGACTACTAAGACGGATATCGTGACCCACGACTACCTTCTTCGGCTTGATGACCTCTGCGTAAGCGCAGCCAATACGCCGAGCGATGTCTTCATTCAGCTGACCGGGAACCTGACCACGAACGTCATAGGCTTTAAAACAGGTGATTTCGTCCATAGTGCCGCTCAATTCTCTTTGAGATAGTGGTTCTCGTACATGTGATTTGTCGCTTCTACAAAGCCCGGGACGCTACCGCAGTCAAAACGGCGACCTTTAAACTTGTACGCCATGACGCAGCCGCGGTCCGCCTGAATCTGCAGCGCATCCGTGATCTGCACTTCACCGTTTGCACCGGGCGGTGTCTCGCGAATGATGTCAAAAATATCCGGTGTAAGAATGTAGCGCCCGATAATTGCAAGATTGGACGGCGCCTCTTCTGCACTCGGTTTTTCAACCATCTTGTCGACGCGATAGATACCATCCTTAAGGGACTCTCCGGCAATCACTCCGTATTTGTGAACTTCATCAGCAGGCACTTCCATGATGGCGACAATGGAGCAGCGAAACTGGTTGTAAAGTTCGGCCATCTGCGCGAGCACTCCAGGCCCGTCGTTGATGCACAGATCATCGGACAGCACCACACCAAAAGGCTCGCTACCGATAAGGGTTTCACCAGTGAGAATGGCATGGCCCAGGCCTTTCATTTCTCTTTGACGAACCATCGTGAAAACACCTTGCTCAAGCACGTTGCGAATACCGTCCAAATAACCTTCTTTTGACGTACCGCTGATCTGGTGCTCTAGCTCGTAGCTGATATCAAAGTGATCGGTGATCGCACGTTTGCCGCGGCCTGTAACCATCGCGCAGGTCGTCATGCCGGCCTCAATCGCTTCCTCAACACCGTACTGAACGAGCGGCTTGTTTACGATGGGGAGCATTTCCTTAGGCATACTTTTGGTAGCCGGAAGGAACCGCGTGCCGTAGCCCGCCACAGGAAACATACACTTATTGATCACGACAAACTCCTGTTGTACTGAGTGGTATACATGGAACAGTTTGAGCGGCTTTAAACAACACTAAGGCCACGGGTTAAATCAGGAGCTACGTCCGTAGACATCCTCAAAACGTACAATGTCATCCTCGCCCAGATAACTGCCCGACTGAACTTCGATGAGCTCTACGGGAATCTTTCCCGGGTTCGCGAGCCGGTGCTTGTGACCAAGGGGAATATATGTTGATTGGTCTTCAACAAGCGTAAAGACCTTGTCTTCGCAGGTGACTTCGGCCGTACCGTGGACCACGATCCAATGCTCCGCGCGATGATGATGCATCTGCAGTGACAAGGTTTGCCCCGGGTTCACAACGATACGCTTAACCTGAAATCGATCGCCCTCAATGAGAGACTCATAGCTACCCCAGGGGCGATAGACCCGCTGATGCAAAGAAGCCTCGCTACGACCTTCAGACTTGAGACGATTAACGATCTGCTTAACGTTTTGCACTTCATCGCGGTCAGCGACCAATATCGCATCGGGTGTCTCTACTACGATCAGATTCTTAATGCCTGTAGCCGCGATTAAACGAGATTCGCTGCGTAGATAGCTGTCGGAGCAGCCTTCAATCATGACATCACCGAGCAGAACGTTCCCGTGGCTGTCACGCTCTGATACCTGCCACAACGTAGACCAAGCGCCAACATCACTCCATCCGCAATCCAGAGGAATAACACCTCCACGCTGCGTACGCTCCATCACGGCGTAATCAATACTGTCTGAAGGGCAGGCTAAAAACGCATCTCGGTCCGGACGCAGAAAATCAAGGTCAGCGCTGGCGTTCGCCATTGCCCGCTCACAGGCCGCGTAGATTTCGGGCGCGTGGGCTTTGAGTTCGTCAAGGTAGGTCGCTGCAGACAGCAGGAACATGCCGCTGTTCCAATGGTACTGCCCACTCTCAAGATACTCTGTTGCCGTTTGCGCATCGGGCTTCTCGACGAAACTATCCAGCGCGAAGAGGCCAGCGTCATCGCTAGCGCCCAAGCGGAGGTAGCCGTAGCCGGTCTCAGGCGCGTCGGGTACAACGCCGAAGGTCATCAGTGCTCCCGACCTCGCTTTACCAAGGCCCAATTTCACGGCCTCAGTGAATGATTCGGTATTCCTAATCACGTGGTCCGCAGGGAGCACTAAAAGAATCGCATCGGGGGATACAGACAGGGCTTGAAAGGCCGCCAGAGCAACGGCCGGGGCGGTGTTGCGCCCTTCGGGCTCCAGAATTATTGCTCCAGGCTCAACGGAAAGCTGGCGCAGCTGTTCTGCCACCATAAATCGATGTTCGTCATTACAGATGATCAGTGGAGAGGCGCTCTCAAGGCCAGAGGTGCGAGCCATAGTGTCCTGAAGCATCGACAGTTCACTGGCCAGAGCCAAAAACTGCTTCGGGTACGCCTCTCGGGACACGGGCCATAGGCGACTGCCTACGCCTCCAGACAATAAAACAGGTATCAACATCTGCTAAACACCCCAAACATTCGATTAAAGGAACTAACTTGTCTATTCCACGCGTTCAAACTAGCTCGAAAACGCAAACATCTCAACGACATAAGGTCTTGTTCCTGCGTTGATTTTTGTTGCGACGGGTGGACTTGTGGGGTGCATCCATTAAACTAGCGCACCACGACCCGTAAGAAACAATACACAGACTAACCAATTGGCGGGCGCTGACAAGTGCAGGGTTCGCAAAATGCGATTCATCATGCGATAAACGCCGACTGCATCACACTGCGACTATGAGCTTTTATGGCAGTAGATATACCTGAAGAATTCTCAGAAGCATTCGATACTAATCGCCTTCCAGTACACTCTTTGTTTAGGTCACTATTGTTTAAGTCACTATTGAACCCAACATTGAACCCAACACTTCACCCAACACCTCGGACGAAAAAAATACCATCATGACGCCTCAATCGAGCTACACCAAAGACGAACTCATTGCCTGCGGTATGGGCGACATGTTCGGCCCGGGAAATGCCCAGCTACCCGTGGGCAACATGTTGATGCTCGACAGGATTACCCACATCAGTTCGGAAGGTGGCTCTAAAGATAAAGGTCAGATAATCGCCGAACTAGACATTCATCCTGATCTTTGGTTTTTTGATTGTCACTTCCCCGGCGACCCGGTAATGCCCGGTTGCCTGGGTCTGGATGCGATGTGGCAGCTGGTTGGATTTTTTTTGGGCTGGCGCGGCAATCCGGGGCGCGGACGGGCACTGGGCTCCGGAGAAGTAAAGTTCAGCGGGCAGGTTTTACCTTCAGCATCAAAAGTTACTTACACCATCGATATCAAACGGGTTATCGAGCGTAAGCTGGTAATGGGCATAGCGAACGGAATCGTAAGCGTCGACGACAAAGAGATTTATCACGCGTCTGATCTGCGCGTCGGGCTTTTTCAATCTACCGAGAGTTTTTAAGTCATGCAGCGACGAGTAGTAGTCACAGGTTTGGGCATTGTGTCCTGCCTGGGTAACGATGCCGATAGTGTGACCGAAGCGCTTCACCATGGGCGCTCGGGCATTAGCACTAGCCAGTCGCAAATCGATGCCGGTATGCGCTCGCACGTATCGGGCGCGCCGGAGATAGACTTCAAGGAACATATCGATCGGAAGCAGCTCCGTTTTATGGGCGATGCAGCTGCGTATGCCTACATCGCAATGCAACGCTGCATAGCAGATGCGGGACTCAGTGAAGCAGAAGTTTCGAACGAACGTACAGGCATCATTGCCGGATCCGGAGGCGCTTCCTCAGCCAGCCAAACGGAAGCCGCAGATATTCTCCGAGAACGCGGCTTACGTCGTGTAGGGCCTTATCGGGTCACACAAACCATGGGCAGCACAGTATCTGCATGTCTGGCCACACCGTTCAGTATTCGCGGTGTGAACTACTCGATTTCTTCTGCATGCTCCACCAGCGCGCATTGCATCGGCAACGCAATGGAGCAGATCCAGCTAGGTAAGCAGGACCGAGTGTTTGCGGGTGGCGGTGAAGAACTCCACTGGACAATGAGCAGCCTGTTTGACGCCATGGGCGCCCTGTCCACCAAATACAACGACACACCCGAGCGCGCATCCCGCGCCTACGATGCAGACCGCGACGGTTTTGTCATTGCGGGTGGGGGTGGCATGGTCGTACTTGAAGCGCTTGAAGTAGCGCAAGCACGGGGAGCAAAAATCTACGCGGAGCTAGTAGGCTACGGCGCCACATCAGATGGCTACGACATGGTGGCCCCTTCTGGAGAGGGCGCCGTGCGCTGCATGCATCAAGCTCTATCTACCGTTGAGGGTCCCGTGGATTACATCAACGCTCACGGAACAAGCACTCCTGCTGGCGATATTCAGGAGCTCAAGGCTGTCCGGGAAGCCTTTGCGGACAAAGATCGTACGCCTGTCGTCGGCTCTACGAAGTCACTTTCGGGGCACTCCTTGGGCGCTGCCGGCGTGCAAGAAGCCATCTACAGTCTTCTGATGCAGCAAGCTGGTTTCATTGCTGCTTCCGCAAACATCGAAAATCTGGACCCGGAAGCCGAGGGCATGCCCATCGCGAGAGAGCGCCAAGACAACGTAGATCTTCAGCGAGTAATGTCTAACAGTTTTGGCTTTGGCGGCACCAATGCATCGCTGGTGTTCCAGAAGTTTCAGGGGTAAAGCCTGAAGGAAAATCGGGCTCCTGGGCTCAACAGCTCTCACCCCTAAAGCGGGACGAGTGAGTTGGACGCGTAATTGGAGCACTTAACTGGAGCATTTAGGGGTGGGTTGCTTCAGTACAAGAGGGCATCCAGACTCAGCGTTTGAACAAGTTGTCCTCGCTCAATAGTTTCCCCGATGGGAACCACCGCCAGAGCATCGCTCGCAGATACTGAACTCAGCACACCCGAACTCTGATTCGTATGAGGGCTTACCCAGATTTCTCCGTCAGTCTGACGCGTCGAGACGCGAAGAAATTCCTGCCGAGTACCAGGCTTCGCGATTACGAAGTCGGCCTTTGCAGGCACCATGGACGACGCCTCTTCAGACCGCCCTTGGAGCCTGCAAATATAGGGCCGAGCGAGTAATAGAAAGGTTACAAACGCGGAAGATGGATTGCCCGGCACACCCACAAAAGGAGTCTCGCCCACCCTGCCAAAAGCAAAAGGCTTACCGGGTTTTATAGCAATGCGCCAAAGGGCTATTTCGCCCAGCGCGCTTACCGCGTCACGAACGAAGTCGGCCTCGCCAACCGAAACACCACCGCTGCTCAGTATCAAATCCGCCTTCTTCGAGGCTTTCGCAAGCGCTTCTCGCGTGGCATCTGCCGTATCCGCGATGATTCCAAGGTCCAGTACATCGCAACCCAAAGCCGAAAGAAGGCCCGACAACATAGGCCGATTACTGTTGTAGATCGTCCCGGAAGGTAGTGGCCCGGATCCAGGCTCCCGCAGCTCATTTCCCGTAGATAACAGCGCCACCTTCAATCGCTTGAACACCGGGACTGTTGCAATACCCTGAGAGGCGAGCAGCCCCATATCCTGTGGCCTCAGCCGTCGACCCGGTGACAACAGCAAACTACCTGACTGGCAGTCCTGTCCTCGACGCCGGATGTGCTGACCCGCCGAAACACCGGCGGGAACGTCTATAGAGTCGCCGGCAACCTGAACATCTTCCTGCATGACGACCGCATCGGCTCCGCTGGGTATCTCTGCGCCCGTAAAAACCCTCGCTGCGCTCTCGGGCTCCAGGCTGCCAGCTACATCGCCTGCCGCAACACGTGAACTGACTACAAGGCGCCGACCGTCATCACGAGATCGCAGGGCATAACCATCCATGGCGCTGTTATCTGCTGGGGGGACATCGATAGAGGCGCGCTGTTCGCCAGCCAGCACTCTTCCCAGTGAGTCATTCAGTGAGAGTTCTTCGATACCCGGTTTTACAGCTGCATCGTAAAGCAGCAGCTCAAGTGCTTCGCCCAAAGGTAGTAGCGGTTTCACAGCGAAAATCTAGCTGCTGGTAAGCACGGAGACAAAGTTGCATGGCCGGTGACGACTGTCCAACTGATCTTTGAGAATTCCATTCCACGCGGTTCGGCACGCTCCTGTAGAGCCAGGCATACAGAAAATGGCCGTACGGTTTGCCAACCCCCCCAGAGCTCGGGACTGTATCGTTGAGGAGCCGATCTCATCGAGAGACAGGGCGCGAAAGACTTCGCCAAATCCCTCAATGGTCTTATCGAACAAAGGCGCCACCGCTTCTGGCGTTGAGTCCCTACCGGAAAAACCTGTTCCTCCGGTCACAAGAATCGTATGCACGCCAGCATCAACAATCCACTGCGACAGTACCGCGCGGATTTGATAGATATCATCGGGTACAAGCGCTCGGTGAACGACCGAATGCCCCTGACCTGTTGCCGCTTCCGTAAGAAAATCGCCGGAGGTATCGTTCTCGGGACCGCGCGTGTCGGACACGGTTAGCACCGCTACTCCAAGACCTACAAATTCACTTTCTGAAGACATAACTAGCCCTTGGACTCCTCTACCGCACTACTTTCTGCGTACTCTTTAACCGTGGAATTCATAAAGCCACGCCATGGCACCTGCTTAATGGCAAAGCTGTCTCGCAATCGACTGCAGTCGAACACTCGAGTCTCCACACTTTCCTCAGGGCGTTTTTCCTGAGCACTAATAACGATATCTCCTGAGTCACGATACTGACTCATCGCGGCGAGAGCCGCCTCGGCAAAAGCGTATTCCGTCGTGCGATCGCCAGAACTGTAGTGATAGACACCACTGGCATCTGCTCCCACACTCAACTGGTCAAGCATGGCGACCACAACCCGCGCTATGTCGGTGCACGCGACCGGCGAAAAAACATTTCGATCATCAAAAGTAGCATGGCGCTCGATAGCCATCCTGAACAACATCCGAGTCAGGAGGTTGTTATCGGTACTCGCGAAGAGAGGGCCAGTGCGAAGCACAATGGCAGAAGGGGCGGCCTGCATGACGCGACTTTCAATCTCCATGATCTGAAAACCCGGCTCATTAAAGGCATCGGGCGCATCAAACTCCCGCAGGCTCCGCGTCCCCTGCCCTGCAAACACCCGATCGCTAGAAAGAAGGAGATAGGGTATGGAGCTGTGTTCACAAGCCTTTGACAGCCAGTGAGCGCGTTCAATATCCAAGGGTTGGGGCACTTCGTCCGTGGCAACCTGCCAGGCAAGCCGGAGGTCAACAACAGCTTGCGGCTTATCCTTGCGAGCTGCTTTTTTTGCCTGTCGCTCGCTACGCCACCGCGCTGCAGCAGTATTCAAAGGCAGCGCACGATGACGCCCCCATTGCGCAAAAACAGCTTGAATCGCCATGCCCACAGGGTTGTCCGCGCCTATTAGAAGAACATCCACGGCTACCTAGGCAGTCCTCAAGCGACTAAGAGAGTTATGAGAGGGTTAAGAGAGCAGCACACCGCCAGCCTAGAACGGGATATCGTCGTCGATATCGCCCATCGCCGCCGGTTGGGGCGCCGCTGCAGGGCTATTTTGAGACGGCGCGCTAAAGTTGGAGCCGCCACTCGAACCACCCGCTTCAGGGTAACTCTGGTCATAGCCTCCGTCATTGCTGCCGCCACTTCCTCCGCGACTGTCGAGCATCTGCATCTCACTGCCGACTATCTCTGTGGTATAGCGGTCCTGACCAGACTGGTCTTGCCACTTACGAGTGCGGATAGCGCCTTCCACATACAGTTTTGAACCCTTGCGCAGATACTCAGCAGCCACTTCGGCTAGGCGGTTAAAGAACACTACGCGGTGCCACTCAGTACGCTCCTGCTGCTGTCCTGTTTGCTTGTCTTTCCAGGTTTCGGAGGTCGCCAGACGAACGTTGGTTACTGAACCACCGGAGGGCATAAAGCGCGTTTCTGGATCAGCGCCTAAGTTTCCTACAAGAATCACTTTGTTGACGCCGCGCGATGCCATATTGCTATTTCCGAATCTAAAAAAAAGGGCCGATTAATATAGCAATCCAACTCTTGAATTGCGACAGCATAAACGCTCAAGCGGCGCTGACTGCACCTTGAGAACGGGATTTAGGACTCATGCGCCATATCAGCACTAGCCAAAGCGCGGCAGCTAGCAAAACCAACCAAAGAAGCCCTGAAAGACCGGTTGAGCCATACACCAGCCCCCCGGTAGTTCCGCCAACAAACGCTCCGAGAAACTGGCAGGTCGCGTAAATGCCCAGTGCTGTACCTTTACCATGCGCAAAAACGGCCTTGCTCACCAATGAAGGCAAAGCCGCCTCAAGGTAGTTAACAGCGGTAAAGAATCCACATAAGGCGATGTAAAGCAGCAAAATATTGCTCCCCAGAAACAGAGCTGCCAGAGAGGCCGGCATCATGATGACGGTGATCTTCAGCGCCAAACTCGATCGCCCCCCTCGCTCCGACAAGCGCAGCAGGGGATACATGCCCAGTAATGAGATTACAAGTACCGGGAGATAAACCTGCCAGTGGAGATCTCTGGGAACGCCCATACTCCGCTCTATGACTGCCGGAACCACTAGAAATGATGCCGTCAACATAAAGTGCAAAAGGAACACCGAGCCATTGAGACGCTGCAACACGGGGTCCGCCAGCACCGGACGGAACATGTTGCGGTTCGCTCCAACACTCTCGTGGCTCCGCGTTTCTGCTGACGGTATACCCAGCAGCACAATGGCCATGCCAAGTACCGCGAGAGCCGCCGTCATCCAAAACACAGCGGCGAGACCGCCCCAGGCAGCCAGGAGTGGTCCACAGATCAGCGCCAGCGCAAAGGACAAGCCTATGCTGATACCAATCACCGCCATGGCTTTAGTGCGCTGCTCTTCGGACGTGAGGTCAGCCGCCAACGCCATAACAGACCCGGAGATTGCCCCCGCTCCCTGCAGAGCGCGGCCGAGTGCAATCATCTGCACGCTATCGGCAAGAGCCGCGACCCCACTACCGAGTACAAACAGGGCCAAACCACCGAGTATCACCGGTTTCCGGCCGATCTTATCGGACAGCCAGCCCAAGGGTATCTGCAGCAAAGCTTGCGTAGCCCCATACGCTCCCAGGGCAACGCCGATCATTAGCGGCGAAGCACCCAACATATCCGTGGCGTAGAGCGCCAGCAGTGGCAAAGCCATAAACAAGCCGAGCATGCGGAAGCTGTACAGCAACGCCAAAGCTGCGACGACACGCCGCTCCAGCGCTGTCATGGGATTAGTTGTAAGCAATACTGAGGTACCTCGCGAAGGTTGCAAATGGTAACAGCTTTTCAGCGATGCCCGGCCATCCACGCCACATCCAAGGGCGTATATTTAAGCAGTTTTCTTACTTACCTTTTGTTCGCTCAAAGCCGTCACCTTATACTGTGGTGTTTTTGCCCGTCACTTGCGGAAGCCAGCATGGATACAATTCAACTGCGTGGAGCGCGCACGCACAATCTGAAGAATATCAACCTCGATATTCCTCGGGACAAGCTCGTGGTCATCACTGGACTCTCGGGGTCAGGAAAGTCATCTCTGGCTTTCGATACGCTCTACGCCGAGGGTCAGCGACGCTACGTGGAGTCGCTCTCTACCTATGCCCGGCAGTTCCTGAGCATGATGGAAAAGCCCGACATTGATCATGTGGAGGGGCTATCGCCAGCGATTTCCATCGAACAAAAATCCACGTCGCATAATCCACGCTCGACTGTGGGAACCATTACCGAGATTTATGACTACCTACGATTGCTTTACGCTCGGGTAGGTAAGCCTCATTGCCCAACGCACAATCGCCATTTGCAAGCGCAAACGGTCAGCCAGATGGTCGACACAGTACTCGCGCAGCCCGAAGGAGCGCGTCTGATGTTGCTTGCTCCCGTGGTACGAGAGCGAAAGGGTGAGCACCATCATGTATTTGAGGAGTTACGAGGGGCAGGTTTCGTGCGTGCCAGAGTCGACGGCAGCGTCCGAGATTTGGACGATCTTCCGGATCTGGATAAAAAGAAGAAGCACAGCATCGAAGTAGTGGTAGATCGTTTTAAGGTGCGTGAAGACCTCAAGCAGCGCTTGGCGGAATCCTTTGAAACAGCGCTCGAGCTTACCGATGGTCTAGCTCTGGTTGTAGACATGGATGACGAAGCGGCTGATCTGGTGTTCTCGGCACGCTTTGCCTGCCCCGAATGCGGACACAGTATCAATGAGCTAGAGCCGCGATTGTTTTCCTTTAACAACCCTGCCGGCGCCTGTGGAGGCTGCGACGGCCTCGGGGTAAGACAATTTTTTGATCCGGAACGCGTGGTGCTGTTTCCAGAGGCAAGTCTTGCGGAAGGAGCTATACGTGGTTGGGACCGCAGGAATGTCTACTACTTTCATATGCTGACTTCTTTGGCGAGCCACTTCGGCTTTGATATTGATACACCTTTTGAAGAACTTTCGGCAAAACATCGGAAAATCATTCTCGAGGGCAGCGGCAAGGAAGAAGTGAGCTTTTCCTACGTGAACGATCGAGGTGACGTATTCAAGCGCTCTCACGCTTTTGAGGGAATCATCCCGAACATGGAGCGGCGCTACCGCGACACAGAATCACAGTCGGTTCGCGAAGACCTGTCCAAGTTTCTGACAACTGCGCCCTGCGCGGAATGCGGCGGCAGCCGTCTTTGCGAAGATGCACGCCACGTCTTGGTCGACGGCAAGAATCTACCGGCAATAACCGCTCTGCCCGTAGGTCAGGCCGAGGACTACTTCGCCGCGCTGGATCTTGCGGGACGCGATGCTGAGATTGCCGAAAAGATTTTGAAGGAAATACGTGCTCGCTATAGATTTTTGGTGGATGTGGGCCTGAACTACCTGAGCCTCGATCGCAGTGCCGAAACGCTGTCAGGCGGTGAAGCTCAGCGCATTCGACTTGCCTCACAAATCGGCGCAGGTTTGGTGGGCGTGATGTATATCCTTGATGAGCCCTCTATTGGCCTCCACCAGCGGGACAACGAACGACTGCTACGAACGCTCACCCACCTTCGGGACCTTGGCAACACTGTACTCGTAGTGGAGCATGATGAAGATGCCATACGTATGGCTGACCACATCATCGATATAGGACCGGGTGCTGGCGTGCATGGTGGGACTATTGTTGCCGAGGGTGATGCCCAAGCCATCATGGACGAAAAAAGCTCCCTTACGGGCGCCTATCTGTCTGGCGAGAGATGCATTGAGATACCCGAGAAGCGTACAGTTATAGACGAGAAGCGTTTGCTGCGTCTCAGCAAAGCTTCTGGTAACAACCTGCAGGATGTCGACCTTGAAATCCCCGTAGGACTGTTAACCTGCGTGACAGGTGTGTCTGGATCAGGCAAATCTACGCTGATCAACGCGACGCTATATCCGCTAGCGGCAACGGCCCTCAATGGCGCGACGACGCTTAACCCCGCCGCTCACGACGCGATGGAAGGTCTTGAGCACATCGACAAGTGCATCGACATCGATCAGAGCCCCATCGGGAGAACTCCCCGATCGAACCCGGCCACTTACACCGGGATATTCACTCCCGTGCGAGAGCTGTTCTCCGGCACCCAGGAAGCCCGCTCCCGAGGCTATAAGCCTGGCCGTTTTAGCTTTAACGTCAAAGGTGGGCGCTGCGAGGCCTGTCAGGGTGATGGCGTAACCAAGGTCGAGATGCACTTCCTTCCAGATATCTATGTGCCCTGCGATATCTGCAAAGGCCGACGCTATAACCGCGAGACCTTGGACATTCGCTACAAAGGTAAGAACATTCACGAAGTGCTCGACATGACGATCGAGGACGCGCTGGAGTTCTTCGAGGCCGTGCCGACCATCGCACGTAAGCTGCAAACGCTTATGGACGTCGGCTTAAGCTACGTTCGACTTGGTCAGGCCGCGACCACGCTTTCGGGCGGTGAGGCCCAACGCGTGAAACTGTCGCGAGAACTGTCAAAGCGGGACACAGGCCGAACCCTATATATTCTCGATGAGCCGACCACCGGTCTGCACTTCGAAGATATCCGGCAACTACTACAAGTACTCCACCGACTGCGAGATCACGGCAACACGGTGGTGATCATTGAGCATAACTTGGATGTCATCAAAACGGCGGACTGGATAGTCGACTTGGGCCCCGAGGGCGGTAGCGGTGGCGGCCAGATTATTGCGACCGGCACACCAGAAGCGGTCGCCAAGAACAAGAAGTCGCATACAGGGCACTTTCTTAAGCCGATGCTTGGAAGCAAGACCGGCAAGAGCAAAGCGGCTTAGCTCAATTCAGGCGGGATCCGCTGCACTATCTCGCTGAATGCGGTCGTTTCGTTAGCTTCGAACGCCGCCCTCGTCGTAGCGTAGGCGAGATGTAGCGGAGTGTGTCGCGAAGCGTAGAAGCGTCAGCAGCGAGCGAGGTACTGCGGTGCATCTCGCCGAATCGATGTCTCCCCGACGACGGCTCACGTCATAGCGTAGGGCGAGATGTAGCGGAGTGTGTCGCGAAGCGTAGAAGCGTCAGCAGCGAGCGAGGCACTGCGGTGCATCTCGCCGGAGATAGATCGAAATGTAGAGGCGACTGGCAAAAAAAAGCCGGGTATGAACCCGGCTCCTAGTAACGCTTTAAAACGATCGTGGCTTATTCTTCGCCAGCGTCGTCGTAGCTCTCTGGCTCTGGACGGTCGACAAGCTCGACGTAGGCCATAGGCGCCTTATCTCCAGTGCGGTAACCGCACTTAAGGATACGGATGTAGCCACCTGGGCGAGCTTGGTAGCGCGGTCCCAGTTCGGTGAAGAGTTTGCCTACCGCTGCCTTGTTACGAACGCGATCAAATGCGAGTCGACGATTTGCGACGCTGTCATTCTTCGCAAGCGTGATCAGGGGCTCCGCATATCCGCGCAGCTCCTTCGCTTTAGGCAAGGTTGTTCTAATCAGCTCGTGCTCTACCAAAGATATAGTCATGTTGCGAAACATGGCTTTTCGATGTGAGCTGTTGCGGTTTAACTGACGTCCGCTTTGACGATGACGCATTTTTCCAGTCCTTTACTCGGCGTCTCGCGACGCCCTGTTGTCTTTTGTGTTCGTAACCTTAGCTGTGCGGAGGATACCCAGTGGCTCCTCTACAAGCTCTATCAGGCGCTGAGCACCTTCTCATCATTTCTCAGGCTAGCCGGTGGCCAGCTCTCAAGTCGCATACCCAGAGACAGACCGCGTGAAGCAAGCACGTCCTTGATTTCAGTAAGTGACTTCTTACCCAGGTTAGGTGTCTTAAGTAACTCTACTTCGGTGCGCTGTACCAAATCACCGATGTAGTAGATGTTCTCAGCCTTCAGGCAGTTCGCAGAACGTACAGTTAACTCGAGATCATCGACTGGACGCAGAAGTACAGGATCTACTTCATCTTCCGCATCGTTAGTGACTGCCTGAGTCTCGCTCTGGAGGTCGACAAACACGCGCAGCTGGTCATTCAAAATAGTAGCAGCTCGACGAATAGCCTCTTCCGGATCGATCGTTCCGTTTGTTTCGAGATCGAGAACCAACTTATCGAGGTCAGTTCTCTGCTCGACGCGGGCTGCTTCTACAACATAGGAAACGCGCAGTACTGGAGAAAAAGTCGCGTCAAGCTGTAGACGGCCGATAGAGCGTGTTTCTTCTTCTGGATTCTCGCGAGCATCAGCAGGAGAGTATCCGCGGCCGCGAGCAATCGTGAGCTTCATGTGAACCGCCGACTTGCTGTTCAGGGTGCAGATCACATGATCTGGATTACAGATCTCAATATCGTGGTCAGTCTGAATATCAGCCGCTGTAACGGGACCTTCACCTTCCTTGCTCAGAACCAGCTCAGCTTCATCTTTGCCGTTCATGATCAGGGCGACGCCCTTGAGGTTCAGAAGGATCTCAATAACGTCTTCCTGCACACCCTCTATGGCTGAGTACTCGTGAAGAACGCCATCAATCTCGACTTCCGTGATTGCGCAGCCTGGCATTGAAGACAGGAGGATACGGCGAAGTGCATTACCCAACGTGTGTCCAAAACCACGCTCCAGTGGCTCAAGAGTTACTTGAGCGCGCGTTTTGCTCTTCTCAGCAACGTTGATCTTGCGAGGAGTCAGTAAATCTTTAACTGATGATTGCATTTATGGCACCTGTATATGTGTTCGGAACGATCGGCTCTGGATACTCATCACGTGGCGCTAAGCGCCACTTGCTTATTTAGAGTACAGCTCGACGATCAGGTTCTCGTTGATCTCAGAGGATAGTTCCTGACGATCTGGGGCAGCCTTGTAAACTGCCTCTAGCTTCTCGACGTTAACGTCGATCCACTCAGGCTCTCCACGCTGCGCTGCAAGTGCCATGGCTGACTGCACACGCAGCTGCTTCTTGGCCTTCTCGCGCAAGGAAACTACATCACCGGCCTTAACTTTGTACGAAGCAATGTTCACAACCTTGCCGTTCACCAAAATCGCCTTGTGAGCGACCAACTGGCGAGACTCGGAACGTGTAGAACCGAAACCGATGCGATAGACAACATTATCCAAGCGGCTCTCGAGCAGCTGGAGAAGGTTTTCACCGGTAGCGCCCTTGAGACGGGCCGCTTCTTTATAGTAGTTGCGGAATTGCTTCTCCAGTACGCCATAAATACGACGAACTTTCTGCTTCTCACGCAACTGCACACCGTAGTCGGACAAACGACCGCGACGGGCACCGTGCTGTCCAGGAACAGACTCCGGCTTACACTTGGATTCGAGTGAACGAACGCCACTCTTCAAAAACAGGTCAGTGCCTTCGCGGCGAGCGAGCTTACACTTTGGACCAATATAACGAGCCATAATCTTGCTCCCTCTTAAACGCGACGCTTCTTGGGCGGACGACAACCATTGTGTGGGATCGGCGTCACGTCAGTGATATTGCTGATCTTGTAACCACAGGCGTTAAGTGCACGGACAGCAGATTCACGACCTGGTCCCGGACCTTTAACCTGTACATCCAAATTCTGGAGACCGTACTCCTTGGCGGCTTCACCGGCGCGCTCTGCTGCAACCTGGGCTGCGAACGGCGTGCTCTTACGTGAACCACGGAAACCAGAACCACCGGAAGTGGCCCAGCTCAGGGTATTACCCTGGCGGTCAGTGATAGTGATGATGGTGTTATTAAATGACGCATGAATGTGCGCTATTCCATCGGCGATGGTGCGCGTGATTTTCTTGCGCGTGCTCTTGGCACCTGGCTTAGCCATGTATCTAATCCTGCTTAATATCAACACTGCACTGCGGTGCAGCTACACTAATTAAGGATTCGCAGTTCCTTTCCGGCCTTTGACCGGCGCGGTTTTAACGGCGAATCGGCTTTCTTGGTCCCTTACGGGTGCGCGCATTAGTTTTCGTGCGCTGTCCACGAAGAGGAAGGTTACGACGGTGACGCAGGCCACGGTTACAACCCAGATCCATCAATCGCTTGATATTCATAGAGACTTCACGACGAAGGTCACCTTCGACGGTCAACTCACCAACCTTGTTTCGCAGTACGTCCAGCTGATCTTCTGAAAGATCACCTACACGAGCGCTTTGTTCTACGCCACTTGCCTCGCAAATACGCTTAGCTTGGGTTCGCCCTACACCAAAAATATAGGTGAGGGAGATTACGGCGTGCTTGTTGTCGGGTATGTTGACCCCGGCTATACGAGCCATTCACTTATCTCCGAAAAACTGTGTACGCGCATCGTGACCGGCAACCAATGGCTGCTGCGACGCGAGATTGCGAAACCCTGAAAAAAGGCGCGCGATTTTAACGATTTCGTTGCCAGAACGCAATGCCTGCAACCCTTAACCCTGTCGCTGCTTGTGTCGCGGATCTGTATTGCAGATAACGCGGACCACGCCCTTACGACGAACGACCTTGCAGTTTCTGCAGATCTTCTTTACGGATGCTCTTACTTTCATCTTCCTACTCCCAAACAGAACGAGTTCTTAGCGAACGCGCCCTGCGTTTCCATAATTTTTGAGATTGGCCTTTTTCATCACTGAATCGTACTGATGCGACATCATGTGACTCTGTACCTGTGCCATGAAGTCCATAACGACAACGACGACGATCAGTAGTGACGTACCACCCAGGTAAAAAGGTACGTTCCACGTCACTACTAAAAACTGCGGTAACAGACATACGAGTGCGATGTACGCCGAGCCAAATACGGTAAGACGAGTCAATACACCATCGATGTAATTGGCTGTCTGCTGACCGGGACGAATACCGGGAACAAACGCTCCGGACTTCTTCAGGTTGTCTGCCACTTCCTGAGGATTGAACATCAGTGCCGTGTAAAAGAAGCAGAAGAACACAATAAAGATAGTAAACAACAAAATATTCAAAGGCTGGCCAGGACCAATTGCTACTGCCAAGTCCTGGAGCCAATCAGCGCCGCCCGATTGTCCAAACCACTGCGCGATGGAGGCCGGAAACAACAAAATGCTGCTCGCGAAGATAGCTGGAATAACGCCCGCCATGTTCACCTTCAAGGGCAAGTGAGAACTCTGCGCCTGGTACATCTTGCGGCCCTGTTGCCGCTTGGCGTAGTTCACCGTTATCCGGCGTTGACCGCGCTCGATAAACACAATCATGTAAATGACGGCTATCGCCAATGTCAGGATTAGCAATAGCGCCAGAATATTAATCTCACCCTGTCGTGCCTGCTCCAGAGACTGACCAATGGCCGAAGGTAGGCCAGCGACAATACCCGCAAAAATCAGCAGTGATATGCCGTTACCAACACCCTTCTCGGTAATCTGCTCACCCAACCACATCATGAAAACAGCACCCGTCACCAAAGAGGTGATCGCGATGACAAAGAACAAAAGGCCAGAGTTGTAGCTCATGCCCTGGTTCGCCATACCTACGGTCATTCCCGTCGCCTGTACGATCGCTAAAACGACCGTCAAATAGCGTGTGTACTGGCTGATCTTCCTCCGCCCGGACTCCCCTTCCTTCTTGAGCTGCTCAAGCTGAGGGGTTACGGCAGACATCAACTGCATGATGATGGACGCAGAAATGTAGGGCATGATCCCGAGCGCAAGAATACTCATGCGCTCCAATGCGCCACCGGAAAACATATTCGCTAAACCAAGAATCGTGCCCTGATTCTGGTTGAACAGCGCCGCTAGCTGATTCGGATCAATACCCGGCACAGGAATGTGCGTACCGATGCGGTAAACAATTATGGCGACCAATACAAAACGAAGGCGAGCAAAAAGCTCGCCCAGTCCGGCTCGGTTTGCTGAGGGTAACTCGGCCATCAGTTTTTCGTTGTCGCTCCTAGATCTCTAGTGGTTACTGCGCGTAGCAAATCGATCGAAGACTCAGTCTTCGATCTTGCCACCCGCCTGCTCGATTGCCTCACGGGCACCCTTGCTGGCTGGTATACCTTTGAGTGTCACGGCCTTCGTGAGTTCACCCGACAGGAAAACGCGAACACGCAAAACGTCATCGCGGACGATGTCGGCGTTCTTCAGTGCTTCCAAATCAATAACTTCAGCATCGACCTTGTTGAGCTCGCCCAAACGAACCTGCGCAGTAGTGCGTGAAATACGTGACGTAAAACCGTACTTCGGCAGACGCTTCTGAAGTGGCATCTGACCACCCTCAAAACCGGGTGCCACTTTACCGCCCGAACGAGACTTCTGGCCTTTGTGTCCTCGGCCGGCGGTCTTGCCGACGCCGCTACCGATACCGCGGCCGACGCGCTTGGCCGCTTTTCGCGAACCAGGAGCGGGGCTCAGGGTGTTGAGTCGCATTGTATCGCTCACGCCTGTTCCTCCACGGTCAGCATATAGCTGACTTTATTAATCATGCCGCGTACCGAGGGAGTGTCTTCCACTTCCACAGTGTGCCCGATACGACGAAGTCCCAAACCCGCTACGCAAGCGCGGTGATTCTTCAACCGCCCGTTGCTGCTCTTGGTCTGAGTGACCTTAATTGTTGCCTTAGCCATGAGTCGCTAATCCGTGTTAATACAAAAAACTGTTGTAAAAAAATGCTGTCGCTGGATCCAGGCGCTTTAGCCGTAAATCTCTTCGACGCTTTTGCCGCGTTTGGCCGCCACAGACTCGGGAGATGCCATATCACGCAGACCATTGAACGTAGCTCGTACGACGTTCACAGGGTTTGTTGACCCATAGCACTTTGCCAAAACGTTGTGGACACCGGCGATTTCCAGTACGGCACGCATCGCACCACCGGCAATAACACCAGTACCTTCGGAAGCTGGCTGCATGTAGACCTTAGATGCCCCGTGCCGCGCTTTGATAGGGTACTGAATCGTACCGTTATCGAGCTCAACCTGAATCATGTTGCGTCGCGCCGCTTCCATCGCTTTCTGAATAGCGACAGGCACTTCACGCGCCTTACCACGGCCAAAACCGACACGACCTTTGCCGTCACCAACTACGGTGAGAGCGGTGAATCCAAAGATTCGGCCACCTTTGACTACTTTTGCCACACGGTTTACCTGAACCAGTTTCTCCTGGAGGTCACCGTCTTGCTGCTTCTGATCGTTAAACGCCATCGTCTATATATCCTAGAATTCCAGTCCGCCTTCGCGCGCGGCTTCAGCCAGCGCCTTCACTCGCCCGTGGTACTTAAAACCACCGCGATCAAAAGCGACCTTTTCAACACCTGCCGCTTTAGCACGCTCTGCCAGGAGCTTGCCAACAGCTGACGCTGCATCAATATTGCCTGTTGCTCCGCTACGCAGACTGCTGTCCAACGTAGAAGCGCTCGCCAGGACTGTGTCACCCGTAGGCGCAAACACCTGCGCATATATGTGACGCGGAGTCCGGTGTACGCTCAGACGGTTGGCACCTTGGGTGCGCATACGCTGGCGCGCCTTGCGGGCGCGACGGAGACGCGAATCGTTCTTTGCACTCATCTCGATGTCCTGTTACTTCTTCTTGGCTTCCTTACGTCGGACATGCTCGTCCGCGTAACGAATACCTTTACCCTTGTATGGCTCTGGTGGACGGAAGCTACGGATCTTCGCCGCTGCTTCGCCAACTGCCTGCTTGTCTATTCCGCTAACCACGATCTCAGTCTGAGTCGGAGTTTCTGCACTGAGGCCTTCTGGAAGCTCGAAGTCCACAGGGTGCGATAGTCCGACCGTCAGATTCACTGACTTGCCAGAAGCCTTCGCACGATAACCAACGCCATTCAGCACCAGTTTTTTCTGCCAGCCTTCGGACACACCCTTAACCATGTTGTTTACGAGCGCGCGAGTCGTACCCGCCATCGCCTTAGACTTGTCAGTCTCGTAAGCAAAAGTAACGGTGCCATCTTCTTGGGCAATGTTCACGCCTTCATAAAGCGACAGAGACAAGGAGCCCTTGGCGCCCTTCACCTGTACTTCACGATCAGCAACGGTCAATTCCACGCCTTTCGGCAGGGAGACTGGATTGTTTGCTACTCTGGACATACTTCGCCCTTTCTCTTTGTCTTCAGTCCGTACCCGAAAGTACCGACAAGTCTTTTAACTAACTCAACTCGCACTCAGGTCTTTAGAAGACCGTGCAGAGCACCTCGCCACCAACACCGGCAGCGCGAGCCGCACGGTCTGTCATGACACCGCGCGACGTTGAAACGATAGCTATGCCCAAACCGCTTCGTACAGTCGGCAACTCGTCTTTGTTCGAGTAGCGACGTACGCTGGGACGGCTTACGCGATCGATCTCTGCGATTACTGGCTTTCCATCAAAGTACTTGAGCTCCAAACGCAGGCGCGGCTTTACGCCATCTGCATGGGCTTCGAAGCCGGCAATGTAGCCTTCTTCTTCGAGAACTTTGGCTACGGCAGCCTTAAGCTTTGAACCAGGCATATCGATACTGGTCTTGCCGGCCATCTGCGCGTTGCGAATGCGGGTCAACATATCCGCTAGTGGGTCTTGCATACTCATGTTTCTATTCCTTCTCGGCTTCGCTTACCAGCTGGCCTTAACCAGACCGGGGACATCACCGCGCATGGCGGCTTCACGGAGCTTGTTACGACACAGGCCAAACTTGCGATACACGCCATGCGGACGGCCAGTTATCTGACAACGACGCTGCTGACGTACTGGGCTCGCATTGCGAGGCAGCTTTTGCAGAGCGACCTGCGCGTCCCACTTCTCTTCATCGCTGGCGGTGGTGCTAGCCAGGACTGCCTTAATTTCTGCACGCTTCGCCGCATAGCGGGCGACAGTACGAGCACGCTTGTCTTCACGCGCTATCATCGACTTCTTAGCCATAACCCGATTTACCCTTTCAGCGGAAAATTGAATGCACGAAGCAAGGCGCGACCTTCGTCGTCCGTACGTGCAGTCGTAGTGATCGTTATATCCATACCTCGAAGACTGTCTACTTCATCGTAGTTAATCTCAGGAAAGATAATCTGCTCAGTTACGCCCATGGCGAAGTTACCGCGTCCGTCAAAAGACTTCGGGCTAATGCCGCGGAAGTCACGAATACGAGGAATCGCGATGCTCACCAAACGCTCAAGAAACTCATACATACGCTCGCTGCGAAGAGTGACCTTGCAGCCAATGGGCCAACCGTCGCGGATCTTGAAGCCAGCGATAGAACGACGAGCCAAAGTCACTACCGGCTTCTGACCAGCAATCTTGGTCATGTCAGACAGTGCGTTCTCCATAACTTTTTTGTCGCCTACGGCCTCACCAACACCCATATTCAGTGTGATCTTGGTAATGCGCGGAACTTCCATCACGTTGTCCAAGCCCAGTTCTTCTTTGAGCTTAGCCGCGATTTCGTCCCGGTACTTATCTTTCAAGGTTGCCATCTGCTTGTACCTGTTCCTTGCCCTTAGGCGTCTAGGGCTGTGCCACTAGACTTGTAAATTCTGACCTTCTTGCCGTCGACGACACTGAAGCCAATACGATCTGCTTTGCTAGTCTCGGGGTTGAAGATTGCAATGTTCGACACCTGAATCGCGGCCTCTCGCTCTACGATTCCGCCCTGAACACCTGCTTGAGGGTTAGGCTTGGTATGCTTTTTAATCATATTGACGCCAGTCACAATTACGCGGCTGTCATCTACGATCTTGCGCACTTTTCCGCGCTTGCCCTTGTCCTTGCCAGCGAGCACGATTACTTCATCGTCACATTTTATCTTCAGCATTGTTCTCTACTCTTTAGTGCTCACTGCACTGCTTACTGCGCGACAGCCCCTCAGGGCCGTCTGCCCTCAGATTACTTCCGGTGCTAGGGAAATAATCTTCATGAATTTCTCGCCACGAAGCTCGCGGGTAACTGGTCCAAAAATACGCGTACCGATAGGCGCTTCCTGGTTGTTCAGTAACACCGCAGCATTATCGTCAAACTTGATCAGCGAACCATCGGGACGACGAACACCTTTCTTGGTGCGAACGACCACGGCAGTCATAACCTGACCTTTCTTAACCTTTCCGCGGGGAATGGCTTCTTTAACGGTTACCTTGATGAGATCACCAACGCGTGCATAACGACGCTTGGAACCACCGAGAACCTTGATGCACATAACCCGGCGTGCGCCGCTGTTATCTGCTACTTCCAAATAGGATTCAGTCTGGATCATTGCGCGACGCTCTCCCCTTTCTCTACAACCTCAACGAGGTTCCAGGTCTTGCTCTTAGAGATAGGACGAGTCTCAGCAACAGTCACCAAATCACCGATACCACACTGGTTGTCAGCATCATGGGCGTGCACTTTCGAAGAGCGAGTCATGTACTTACCGTACATAGGATGACGAACGCGACGCTCGATAAGCACAGTGATGGTCTTATCCATCTTATTGCTTACTACTCGACCAGTTACGGTCCGGGTTCTTTTCTCAGCTGACATCGCTATTCACCTGCCTTTTCGTGCAACACGGTTTTAACTCGCGCGATGTCGCGCTGATTCGCCTGCAACAAGTGAGTCTGGCTCAACTGCCCAGTCGCCTTTTGCATACGCAGCTTGAACTGCTCCTCTCGGAGAGCCAGCAGCTGCTCGCCTAATTGTTCTGCGCTTTGCTCGCGCAATTCGCTGCCTTTCATCACATCACCGATCTTTTAACAAACGCGGTGGCAACCGGAATCTTCGCCGAGGCAAGCTCAAAAGCCTCCCGAGCCAACTCTTCCGACACACCCTGTACTTCGTAAAGAACCTTGCCAGGCTGAACCTGAGCAACCCAGTACTCTACGTTACCCTTACCCTTACCTTGACGAACTTCCAAAGGCTTGCCAGTAATTGGCTTATCTGGAAATACGCGAATCCAAATCTTTCCGCCACGCTTGATGTGACGAGTCATGGCACGACGAGCCGCCTCGATCTGACGCGCTGTGATGCGCCCACGACCCGTGGCCTTCAGTCCGAACTCGCCAAAGCTGACTTTGCTACCACGATGAGCAAGACCGCGGTTACGGCCTTTCATCGCCTTGCGAAACTTTGTACGTTTTGGTTGCAGCATTCTTCTAAACCCTTAGCTTTTTTGGCCGCTTAGCTGGCCGCTGCCTTACGGCCGTTGTCAGCCTCATCGGCACCTAGCACCTCACCCTTGAAGATCCAGACCTTAACGCCCAGAATTCCGTAGGTGGTTGCTGCCTCATATGTTGCGTAATCAATATCAGCACGCAATGTGTGCAAAGGAACTCGACCCTCGCGGTACCACTCGGTGCGGGCAATCTCTGCCCCACCCAGACGACCACTCACCTGGACCTTGATTCCCTCAGCGCCCTGGCGCATCGCGTTTTGCACGACGCGCTTCATAGCACGGCGAAACATCACGCGTCGCTCGAGCTGCTGAGCCACGTTCTGTGCTACCAAACGAGCATCTAGATCGGGCTTGCGAATCTCTTCGATGTTGATGTGCACGGGCACACCCATCTTTTCTGTCAAAACCTTGCGAAGCTTGTCGACGTCTTCGCCTTTCTTACCAATCACAATGCCGGGACGGGCTGTGTGAATGGTGATTCGCGCTGTTTGCGCAGGCCGCTCGATGACGACTCGGCTTACAGACGCGTTGTCCAGCTTCTTCTCGATAAAACTACGCACGTGCAAATCGGTAACCAACTGCTTTGCATAGTTCTTGCGATCCGCATACCAAACTGAGGTATGGTCCTTGACGATGCCAAGGCGGATGCCCGTGGGATGTACTTTCTGACCCATGTGGTCCTCTCCTAATCCTTTAGCTTTCGCCGTCGGCGACTTTTACGGTGATGTGACAGCTGCGCTTAAAAATACGATCTGCGCGCCCCTTGGCCCGCGGACGCAAGCGCTTCATCGTCATGCCCTCGTCGACAAACACAGTCGAAACCTTCAACTCGTCAACGTCAGCACCTTCGTTGTTCTCAGCGTTAGCAATCGCAGAATTCAGCACCTTGCGAACAATGTGTGCTGCCTTCTTGTTGCTGTACTCAAGCACAGACAAGGCTTCTTCTACGGGCTTTCCGCGAACCTGGTCTGCAACTAGCCGCGCTTTCTGCGCAGAGATGCGTGCACCTTTTAATCTAGCTGAAACTTCCATCAATCCGATTCCTATTCCCGGCCCGCGCTTAGCGCTTCGCCTTCTTGTCCACAACGTGGCCCTTGAAAGTACGCGTAACCGCGAACTCGCCAAGCTTGTGGCCTACCATGTCCTCGTTAACCAATACAGGCACGTGCTGACGCCCGTTGTGCACAGCAATAGTCAATCCAACCATATCCGGAGATACCATGGAGCGACGTGACCAAGTCTTAATAGGTCGGCGATCGTTAGCCTCCAAAGCCGTCTCAACCTTCTTTAGAAGGTGCAGATCGATAAACGGGCCTTTCTTTAATGAACGTGGCACTGTTTTGTTCCTCTAATCCTGTTCGTCCAATCCCAAAGGGCGCTGGCGTTACTTCTTGCGCCGGCGACGCACGATGAGATCATCAGTACGCTTATTCTTGCGGGTCTTGTAACCCTTAGTCGGTGTGCCCCAGGGGCTAACCGGATGCCGTCCACCAGAGGTACGACCTTCACCACCACCATGAGGGTGATCAACGGGGTTCATGGCTACACCACGAACCGTCGGCCGAACACCGCGCCAACGCGCAGCACCAGCTTTACCCAACTTACGAAGGCTATGCTCCGAGTTGGATACTTCACCCAAGGTGGCACGACAATCAGCCAACACCTTGCGCATCTCGCCGGAACGCAGACGGATAGTCGCGTAACGTCCTTCGCGAGCAGCAAGCTGAACCGAAGCACCTGCTGAACGTGCAATCTGCGCACCCTTGCCTGGCTTAAGTTCAACCGCGTGCACTACCGATCCCACAGGGATGTTACGCAGAGGCAGGCAGTTGCCAGCCTTAATGGGGGCTGCAGAACCTGACTGCACTGCATCGCCCGCTTTCAATCCTTTAGGAGCGATGATGTAACGACGCTCTCCATCAGCGAATAGAAGAAGTGCGATGTGCGCGGTACGGTTGGGGTCGTACTCAATACGCTCAACCTTTGCAGGGATCGCGTCCTTGTTGCGCTTAAAGTCGATAACCCGGTAGTGCTGCTTGTGCCCACCGCCAACGTGACGCGTAGTAATACGTCCGTTATTGTTTCGACCGCCATTGCGTGACTGCTTCTCAAGAAGCGGCGCGTAGGGCGCACCTTTGTGCAACTCCTGATTGACGACGCGAACCTGGTGACGGCGGCCCGCTGACGTCGGCTTACTCTTTGCAATTGCCATTTGTCCGCTCTCCCTTACTCAGCTGCCGCGAAGTCTATGTCTTGCCCTTGGGCAATTCGGACATAAGCCTTCTTCCAGGTTGGCTTTGTGCTAAACCCGTAGCGATTACGCTTCATCTTGCCCTTGACCTTCAGGGTCTGGACATCTTCAACGCTAACCTTGAACAATTGCTCCACTGATTTGCGGATTTCGCTCTTGGTTGCGTCAAGTGCAACTTTAAATACGTACTGATTATTGGCATCGGCAACAATCGCTGCCTTTTCCGACACATGCGGGCCCATCAGCACCTGAAATACGCGCTCACGGTTCATGCCAGCATCTCCTCAATCTTTTTGACAGCGTCTACAGTTACCATGACTTTGTCATGGGTCAGCAGACTTACGGGGTCGATCGCCTGAACATCGCGAACATCTACTTTTTGCAGATTGCGCGACGCCAGATACAGATTTTCGTTCACCTGATCGGCAATCAGCAGCGCACTGTTTACGCCGTAGCCATCTAACTGACTGACCAGCAGCTTAGTTTTTGGCGCATCAAGATCCAAAGTCTCAACGACAACCAAACGATCCTGACGAGCAAGCTCAGACATGATTGTCTTGAGGGCAGCACGGTACATCTTACGATTTACCTTAACGCTGTGATCCTGTGGGCGCGCAGCAAACGTTACGCCACCGCTACGCCAGATTGGCGAACGGATGGTGCCCGCACGTGCACGGCCAGTACCCTTTTGACGCCAAGGCTTCTTACCACCACCACTGACGTCAGAGCGTGTCTTTTGAGCTCGCGTGCCTTGACGGGCACCAGCAAGAAAAGACGTTACGACCTGGTGTACCAGATCTTCGTTGTATTCGCGCGCGAAGTTGGCATCTGACACTGAAAGCGTGCCTGCCGACTCATTCCCGGGCTTTAATATACTCAGTTCCACCTAAATTCCTCCCGCGCTCAGCCTTTAACGGCCGGACGTACGACAACGTCCCCACCGGGTGCACCAGGTACAGCACCTTTTATCAGGAGCAGATTACGCTCTGCATCTACGCGCACGATCTCAAGACCTTGTACCGTTACGTTGGCATTACCCATCTGACCCGACATCTTCTTACCCTTGAAGACGCGACCAGGGGTTTGACACTGGCCAATAGAGCCAGGCGCACGGTGCGATAGTGAGTTACCGTGGGTAGCATCCTGCATGCTGAAGTTCCAGCGCTTGATGACGCCCTGAAAACCTTTACCCTTGGACTTGCCAGCAACATCCACTTTCTGACCTTCTTCGAAACGCTCGACAGTCAGCTCGGAGCCAACTTCGAAGCCTTCGTCTTCGGCAGACAGACGGAATTCCCACAAACCACGACCAGCTTCAACACCGGCCTTGGCGAAGAGACCCGCCTCGGACTTGCTTACTTTGGCAGCCTTTCGGCTACCCGCAGTTACTTGAATCGAACGATAGCCATCGCTGTCGTTATCTTTGATCTGAGTAACGCGGTTTGGAGAAACCTCCACTACGGTTACTGGTATAGATGCGCCGTCTTCAGTAAAGACGCGCGTCATGCCGGATTTCCGGCCGACTAAGCCAATAGTCATTTTGCCAACCTCACAGTGTACGGGGCTCTCACCCTCTATGGCCGCCCAGTCCTTCACCACGAAAGCTTGGGCGTTACACACCTCGCACCCTTGTTACTGGCCGAGGCAGGTCTTGCTACGAATTGTCGTTAACCAAGACTGATTTGTACTTCCACGCCCGCCGCTAAGTCGAGCTTCATCAATGCGTCAACGGTCTTCTCTGTTGGCTCAATGATGTCGAGTAGGCGCTTGTGAGTACGAATCTCGTACTGATCACGCGCGTCCTTGTTTACGTGCGGTGATACCAGCACGGTGTAACGTTCTTTGCGAGTAGGTAGAGGTATAGGTCCTCGTACCTGTGCGCCGGTTCGCCGAGCTGTTTCAACGATTTCCTGAGTCGATGTATCGATCAGGCGGTGGTCAAAAGCTTTCAGGCGAATACGTATGCGTTGATTCTGCACGCGATCAGTCTCCAATCTTTTCAAAAAACCAGAGCCCCGCGGTGGGGACCCCGACAAATGGAGCGCGAATTCTAGGTATGAGCACCCCAACTGTCAAGGAATATTGTGTGAAATATCGACAGTCGGGGGGAAGAAGTTAAAGCGTGGCTACCGCCGTAGCAGAGGATGCCCCGCAGTGCCTGAGACCTGGCGAAACTACTGGGTAATCATACGGTAGAGCTCATCTTTCAGATGCAAGCGCTTAAGCTTGGCCTCCTCTTCAGTTTGCGTCGTCACAGGGGTCACTTCGGTCCCCATATTCTCAATCTCCTTGGTTAAATCATGGTAACGCTCGAAGAGCTTCCTAAAGTGAGCGTTGCTCGTCTTTAGATCATGAATACGTTCTTTGTGCTCGGGAAACTCATGGACCAAATCATGGTGAGTTACTGGCATATCACATTCCTCAAATAGTCTATTGGTCAGAACCTATTGCCATGAAACTTCGAATTCATCGCAGTATTGCGTCAGCTTAACGCGTGCCTTTCGTTCAACACCATGACCTGTGTCATGATCAATACAGGATGAAGCGAAGATTACCCGCATAGGCGGGCTAGTATTCAAGGAGAATGACCGGTTATGGAACGCTCACACTCTGTAGTTATGGGTTACCTGCTGTGGATCTTCGGCTTCATGGGCGCTCATCGCTTCTATTACGGGCGCCCAATTACCGGGACAATCTGGTTCTTTACTTTTGGACTGTTCTTTATCGGCTGGATTATCGATCTACTGCTGATACCGGGAATGAACGATGATGCGGACAGGCGCTATTATGAAGGTGACATCGACTACAACATCGCATGGATTCTCCTCACATTCCTGGGAGCCTTCGGCATCCACCGCTTCTATATGGGCAAAGTCTTTACCGGCCTTTTGTATCTTTTCACCGTGGGTCTGTTTGGTCTTGGGATCCTATACGACTATTGGACGCTTAATGAGCAGATCGATGAGATTAACGAGTGATTCTGTGAACGCTAGCGTCAATCGTTAATGTCAGGCACAAAAAAGCCCAGCTAATCAGCTGGGCTCTTCCGTATCACTTTCCGCGTCTTACTCGATGATCTTAGCGACGACGCCAGCACCAACAGTTCGACCACCCTCACGGATAGCAAAACGCAGGCCTTCTTCCATCGCAATCGGTGCAATCAACGTCACTACCATCTGTACGTTATCGCCCGGCATAACCATCTCAACGCCTTCGGGAAGCTCACAAGCACCCGTCACGTCCGTCGTACGGAAGTAAAACTGCGGACGGTAGCCCTTGAAGAATGGCGTGTGACGACCACCCTCATCCTTGGACAGTACATACACCTCAGACTCAAACTTGGTGTGAGGGTTAACACTGCCTGGCTTAGACAGAACCTGTCCACGCTCGACTTCCTCACGCTTAGTACCACGCAACAGAACACCAACGTTCTCGCCCGCACGACCTTCGTCAAGCAGCTTGCGGAACATCTCAACACCTGTGCATGTAGTCTTAGCCGTGTCCTTGATGCCGACAATCTCAATCTCGTCGCCAACAGTCACGATACCGCGCTCAACACGACCGGTAACAACAGTTCCACGACCCGAGATAGAGAACACGTCCTCTACCGGCATCAGGAACGGCTGATCAATCGCTCGCTCGGGCTCTGGGATGTAAGAGTCCAGAGTCTCAACCAGGGTCTTAACCGCAGTTGTGCCCAGCTCGTTGTCATCCTTGCCTTCCAGCGCCATGAGCGCTGAACCACAGATGATCGGAGTGTCGTCACCCGGGAACTCGTACTGATCAAGAAGCTCACGAAGCTCCATCTCAACCAGCTCTTTCATCTCTTCGTATTCTTCCGAATCCGCACCGCCGCAATCTTCTGCAAGCAGGTCAGCCTTGTTCAGGAAAACCACGATGTAAGGTACGCCTACCTGGCGAGACAGCAGAATGTGCTCGCGAGTCTGAGGCATAGGGCCGTCAGTGGCGCCACATACCAGAATCGCACCGTCCATCTGCGCAGCACCAGTGATCATGTTCTTCACATAATCCGCGTGCCCTGGGCAGTCAACGTGAGCGTAGTGACGGCTGTCCGACTCATACTCAACGTGGGAAGTCGCAATCGTAATGCCGCGCTCTTTCTCTTCCGGAGCGTTATCAATACCGTCAAACGCTACCAGATCGCCGCCCCATACTTCTGAGCATACCCGTGTAAGCGCCGCCGTCAGCGTCGTCTTACCGTGGTCAACGTGTCCAATCGTTCCCACGTTAACGTGGGGCTTATCGCGCTCAAATGCTGCTTTTGCCACTTTGCTTCACCTCTCGAGTGAGTTTTGATTAATAGCCAGTCTTGGAAATAATTGCTTGGGCGACGTTGTTCGGCGCTTCGGCATACTGTGAAAATTCCATGGTGTAGGTCGCTCGGCCCTGGGTAGCGCTGCGCAAGTCAGTTGCGTAGCCGAACATCTCCGCCAGCGGAACGTCCGCGTTGATCACCTTCCCGGATGGATTCTCATCCATACCCGCGATCACACCGCGTCGGCGGTTCAGGTCACCCACGACGTCGCCCATGTTCTCTTCAGGGGTTACGACCTCAACCTTCATAATCGGTTCAAGTAGCACCGCACCGCCCTCTTGGGACAGCTGCTTGGTCGCCATGGACGCTGCAATCTTAAAGGCCATCTCATTCGAATCCACATCGTGGAAAGAACCGTCATAAAGCGTAGCCTTCAAACCCAGCAAGGGGTAACCAGCGAGGACACCATTTTGCATCTGGTCCTCGATGCCTTTCTGTACGGCAGGAATATACTCTTTGGGTACAGAGCCACCCACGATCTCGTTGACGAACTCCAGCCCTTCGTCACTTGCATCCTCTGCCGGCTCAAAGCGAATCCAAACGTGACCGTACTGCCCACGGCCACCAGACTGGCGAACGAACTTGCCTTCGATTTCGGAGGTATTGCGAATCGCCTCACGATAGGCGACCTGAGGGTTGCCAATGTTGGCTTCAACACTGAATTCCCGACGCATACGATCAATAATAATATCCAGGTGTAGCTCGCCCATCCCCGAGATAATGGTCTGGCCAGTCTCTTCGTCAGTCTTGACGCGGAATGAAGGATCCTCCTGGGAGAGCTTACCTAGCGCGACACCCATCTTTTCCTGATCTGCCGTAGAGCGAGGCTCCACCGCTACAGAGATAACGGGCTCCGGAAACTCCATACGCTCAAGAACGATGGGGCTGTCCTGCGAGCAAAGAGTGTCTCCAGTAGTGACATCTTTGAGGCCTACAGCAGCGGCGATATCGCCCGCGAGCACTTCCTTAATCTCTTCGCGCGAGTTCGAGTGCATCTGCACCATCCTGCCCACACGTTCTTTCTTACCTTTTACCGAATTGAACACGGCGGTACCGCTCTCGAGCTTGCCCGAATAAACGCGGAAAAACGTCAGCGTGCCTACAAAGGGGTCCGTCGCAATCTTAAAAGCGAGAGCTGCAAAGGGCGCTGCATCATCAGCCTCACGCTGCTCTACGGTCTCACCGTCTTCCAACGTGCCTTCAATGGCCTTTACTTCCGTAGGCGCGGGCATGTAATCGATCACCGCGTCGAGCACGGCCTGAACGCCCTTATTCTTGAACGCAGAACCGCCAAGCACCGGAACAATCTCACTCGCCAGCGTCCGTGCGCGAATGCCGGCTTTGATCTCTTCCTCGCTAAGCTCCTCACCCTCAAGGTACTTATTCATCAGTTCATCGTTAGCTTCCGCGGCGGCTTCAACAAGAAACTCGCGCATCTCAGCGACCTGATCGGTGAGCTCATCGGGAACGTCGGCATACTCGAACGTCATACCCATGTCGTCTTCGCTCCAAAGGATCGCCTTGTTTTTCACAAGATCGACGACGCCCTTAAAGTGCTCCTCTGCGCCGATAGTCATTTGCAGCGGCACTGGATTAGCGCCCAAGCGTTCTTTGAGCTGATCAACAACACTGTGGAAGTCCGCCCCGGCGCGGTCCATCTTGTTGACGAAGACCATACGGGGAACGTGGTATTTGTTGGCTTGTCGCCAAACTGTTTCAGTTTGCGGCTGGACGCCGGAAGAACCGCAAAGAACGACGACAGCCCCATCGAGAACTCGCAGGGAGCGCTCTACTTCGATGGTGAAGTCTACGTGACCCGGGGTATCAATGATGTTGATACGGTGTTGGTCAAACTGCTGATCCATGCCCTGCCAGAAACAGGTGGTCGCAGCCGAGGTGATAGTGATGCCCCGCTCCTGCTCCTGCTCCATCCAGTCCATGGTGGCTGCGCCATCATGAACCTCGCCTATCTTGTGAGACAGACCGGTGTAGAACAGGATGCGCTCCGTGGTCGTGGTTTTACCCGCGTCCACGTGCGCAACGATGCCGATGTTTCGATAACGACCGATTGGAGTCTTACGAGCCACGTTACTGCCCCGGTAATCGAACGGTGGAAAAACCTAGAATCGGAAGTGCGAGAACGCCTTGTTGGCTTCCGCCATGCGGTGTACGTCTTCACGCTTCTTCACGGCATTACCTTTGCCCTGCGATGCATCGAGAATCTCACCAGCAAGACGCTGACGCATAGACTTCTCACCGCGGTTACGGGCGTATTCCACCAACCAGCGCATAGACAATGCGATACGGCGTGAGGGACGTACTTCAACGGGCACCTGATAAGTAGCACCACCAACACGTCGGGATTTAACCTCGACCATGGGTGCGATGTTCTCCAGCGCCTCGTCGAACACTTCGATGGGGTCTTTGCCGGCACGTTCCTGAACGAGATCAAGAGCACCATACACAATGCCTTCAGCAACAGACTTCTTGCCGCTGACCATTACGTGGTTCATGAACTTAGCTAGGGTTGCGTTTCCGAACTTGGGATCAGGCAGCACTTCACGTTTCGCTACCACTCTTCTTCTTGGCATGATCTATTCCTTTTTCTTCAGGTTATCCGGATACCGTCCTGCCACCTTATAGGCGGGGGGCGGCAGAGATCCGGCCTTACTACGTTGTGCCCGAGGGCTGAACTCAGCCATCGGGTTACTACGATATGCGTAGTCTTCAAGTGCGGCTCGGGTCTTCTCGAGCTGCGGTTACCACTTTTACTGCTTTGTTCTGCTTACTGTAGTACTTGCTGCTTTACTTACAGTCTTGCTTACGCTTTTACTTACTTGGGTCGCTTAGCACCGTACTTTGAGCGGCCGTTCTTACGATCAGCAACACCGGAGGTATCGAGGCTTCCACGGACGGTGTGATAACGCACACCAGGAAGGTCCTTAACACGACCACCCCGGATCAGGACAACACTGTGCTCCTGAAGGTTGTGGCCTTCACCACCAATGTAAGATGACACTTCATAGCCGTTGGTCAGACGAACACGGCATACCTTGCGAAGCGCAGAATTAGGCTTCTTTGGTGTAGTTGTGTAAACACGGGTACAAACCCCGCGGCGCTGGGGGCAGCCCTGAAGAGCTGGGACATCGCTCTTTTCGATCTTACGCTTGCGCGGCTTACGCACCAGCTGGTTAATTGTTGCCATTAATACTGGACTCCAGTCTCACTAGGAAGAAGAGGGTTTACTGACTTGCTATCCCGATTCTTGTGGACCGTAATCCAGTAAGATCAGTGGAGATAGACAGGCAAAGCAAAACCGCCCTCCATAAAAAGGAGGCGGCATTCTATAGATGCGCCGCTGGGGAGTCAACAATATTGCCCAGACCTAACGATCAACAGAGCCAAAGCCGAAAGAAGCCTGCCACGGGTGACAGGCGCAGAGAAAAACTAAGTGGGGGCTTACCGCACAGAGCTTACCAACCTTGTGCGATAAGCGTTCGCGCGGCTTAGTTAGCTGCGTGTACTAAACGGAAGGTATACATGTTTGGGGACGCACAAGACACCGTATCCTCCTGCGCGTCAGCCTGAACCTTCCAACCACCCTTATTAAAGTAGTTATCAAAGCCCATACCCAGCTGTGAATAGGAGGGCCAAGCTTGGACGTGGTAATAGTCAAACTCCGTATCCCCAAAGCCTAGAGTGGGCAAAAAAGCCCAACTCACCGAGCTCTGCCCCATTTCGGCCATCGCAGAAGACATCGCACGATGAGCCCCGACAGCGTCGCCAAGGCCGGCACCGTCCTCAATGTCACAACGCGAGAACCAGACCACGCCGCGCTCCCAGGGTCCGTCACCATCCTCACCGTAGATCGGAGTCACCGCAGAGAGCGAATAGTTGCACTCCATCACATCTTCAAACATGGGGCCGACGTCGTCGTCATCTTCCATCCAGGCGTCATAGCCCTTGCCCATATCAGAACCACTACCCCAATTACCAATCCACGCAAAATCCCAACCAGAAGCATCTTCGTGCCAATTCGGAGAAAGAACGTAATAGGTATAGCCCGGATCATTCTTTTTGACCCATTTGGTAAATGCGTTAGTGAGTTTTCGAAGGTCGTCGCTGTCTTTGCCTTCCTTGTAGGCGCAGGTCATTAACTCGCTAGGCGCGAACTGCATTTCCATATGGTGATCAGCTTGCGCCGGTAAACCAAAGAGTGAGAATACACCTGCGCTTAAAACCACACTGCCAAGATTTATTTTCATAGTTATTGCCTCGTTGTGGATATCTACACGTTAACAAACCGTGCCGTATCCTCAGCGTAGACCAAGAAAGCCTTAGGTCAATGACAATTACTTAGATCACGAGGCCTGCTCTAGTGCCGGTCGATCCCTTGTTGCGGGCATAAAAAAAGCGGCGCTGTCTGTACAGTCGCCGCTTTATGAGCCTCAGAACAGCAAGGCAGTTTAAAGCTCAAATCACTCTGAGCTTTCTTCCTGCAGTGCTTCTGTGAGTGCTGCTTCAATATCCTGAGCAGATACAGACATCTCGCTTTCTTCTTCCGAGCGCTTCTTACGCTCCTCATGATAAGTGAGGCCCGTTCCCGCAGGAATCAGACGACCAACAACCACGTTCTCCTTCAGACCACGGAGATAATCGCGCTTGCCCGTGACAGCTGCCTCGGTAAGTACACGTGTAGTCTCTTGGAAGGATGCCGCAGAGATAAAGCTTTCCGTAGCCAATGATGCCTTGGTAATACCCAGCAGCTCGCGCTCGCCGGTAGCACACACCAGACCTTCAGCCTGCAGACGCTCATTCTCTTCGAGGAACCTCGTGTACTCCACTTGCTCACCCTTGATCAGAGAAGAATCGCCCGACGAAGAGATAACGACCTTACGCAGCATCTGGCGAACAATCACCTCGATGTGCTTGTCGTTAATCTTCACGCCCTGGAGCCGGTAGACTTCCTGGATCTCGTTAACGATGTACTTCGCCAGCTCAGAAATGCCTTTCAAGCGCAAGATGTCGTGAGGGCTGAACGGCCCCTCGGAGATCATCTCGCCCTTCTCCACGGACTCGCCCTCGAATACCGAAAGGTTACGCCACTTGTGGATAAGCGCCTCGTAGTGATCCGAACCATCGGGCAACGGCTTGCCGTCGGTAGGTGTTATAACCAAACGACGCTTGCCTTTGGTCTCTTTACCAAAGCTAACGGTACCGGAGATCTCTGCAAGAATCGCTGGCTCCTTAGGCTTACGAGCCTCAAAGAGATCGGCAACACGCGGCAGACCGCCGGTGATGTCACGAGTCTTGGATCCTTCCTGCGGGATTCGCGCGAGGACGTCACCGGCATCTACCGCCGAACCATCCTCATGACCGACGAGCGCCAAGGCTGGTAGGAAGTAGTGAGCAGGCACATTTGTATCTGCAAGGCACAACTCTTCGCCTTTGTCGTCTACCAGAGTGATCGCCGGACGAACATCTTTGCCCGCCGCTGGACGCTCACCACCTTCCATAACCTCGATGCTGGAGAGGCCTGTGAGATCGTCAGTCTGACGACGAATAGTGATGCCTTCGTCCATGCCGCTGAATTTCACAGTACCCGCCACCTCGGTGATGATCGGGTGAGTGTGCGGATCCCAGGTTGAAACGATGTCGCCAGCTGTAACCGGACTGTCGTCTGCAACCTTAATGATCGCACCATAGGGCAGCTTGTAACGCTCACGCTCGCGACCCACTTTGTCGAGAATTGACAACTCACCGGAACGCGATACTGCGATCAAGGTGCCGTCTTTGCGACCCACTGTCTTCACGTTGTGCAGACGTACGACACCATCATTGATGATCTGGATGTTGTCCTGTGCAGTCGCACGAGACGCCGCTCCACCAATGTGGAAGGTACGCATGGTCAACTGTGTTCCAGGCTCACCGATCGACTGAGCGGCAACCACGCCAATGGCCTCGCCCATGTTGACGCGATGACCACGAGCAAGATCACGGCCGTAACAGGTAGAACAGATGCCGTGGCGCGTATCACAGGTGATCGGAGAGCGAACTTCCAGCTCGTCGATACCCATTTCCTCCAAACGACGGATCCACAGCTCATCGAGCATAGTGCCCGCGGTAATGGCGATTTCGTCTTCGGAACCGGGACGGAACACGTCCTTCGCAACGATACGACCGAGCACACGATCACCGAGGGTCTCAATGATGTCACCACCATCAATAACCGGCGTCATCAGTAGACCATTATCAGTACCACAATCAACTTCGGTAACGACGAGATCCTGAGCTACGTCTACGAGACGACGAGTCAGATAACCTGAGTTCGCAGTCTTGAGTGCCGTATCGGCCAGACCCTTACGGGCACCGTGAGTAGAGATGAAGTACTGGAGTACGTTCAATCCCTCGCGGAAGTTAGCGGTAATCGGCGTCTCAATAATCGAGCCGTCCGGCTTGGCCATCAGACCACGCATACCTGCCAACTGACGAATCTGCGCAGGGGAGCCACGAGCACCGGAATCTGCGTAGACGAATACAGAGTTGAAAGAATCCTGATCTTCGTCTTCACCGTCACGGTTCTTGACCGTTTCTTTCGAGATGCCCTTCATCATTGACTTGGACACCAGGTCGTTTGCCCGCGACCAGATATCGATCACCTTGTTGTACTTCTCACCCTGGGTAACCAGACCGGCAGCGTACTGCTCCTCGATCTCTTTCACCTCGGCTTCAGCACTCTCGATGAGCTCGGCCTTCTCTTTGGGAATTTCGAAGTCATTCACGCCGATAGAAGCGCCCGAGCGAGTGGAATACTCATACCCGGTGTACATCAGCTGGTCGGCAAAAATAACCGTCGCCTTCAGGCCCACAGCGCGATAACACTGGTTGATGATCTGTGAAATGGCACGCTTAGCCATTGGCTTATTGACCATTTCGTAGGAGATGCCCTGAGGCACAATATCCCAAAGCAATGCTCGACCCACAGTCGTATCAACAACCGCTGTGCGCTCCAGGCTCTCACCCTCGTCAGTGATAGTTACTTCATGAATACGTACTTTGACGCGTGCCTGAAGATGCGCCTCACCAGTAACGTAGGCGCGATGCACCTCGTTGAAGTCGGCAAATACGCGGCCTTCGCCACGAGCGTTTACGCGCTCGCGGGTCATGTAGTACAGACCCAGTACGACGTCCTGAGACGGAACAATAATCGGCTCACCGTTCGCGGGTGACAGGATGTTGTTCGTAGACATCATCAAGGCACGCGCTTCCAACTGAGCTTCGATAGTCAGCGGCACGTGCACAGCCATCTGGTCGCCGTCAAAGTCAGCGTTATAAGCTGCACAAACCAACGGGTGAAGCTGAATCGCTTTACCCTCAATCAATACTGGCTCAAAAGCCTGGATACCCAGACGGTGGAGTGTCGGAGCTCGGTTCAGTAGTACCGGGTGCTCACGAATCACTTCTGCGAGGATGTCCCACACTTCTGGTGGCTCACGCTCGACCATCTTCTTGGCTGCCTTGATGGTAGTCGCAAGACCTCGCGCCTCCAGCTTGCCGAAGATAAATGGTTTGAACAGCTCCAGTGCCATCTTCTTTGGCAGTCCACACTGATGCAGACGCAGAGCAGGACCTACCACGATCACAGAACGGCCGGAGTAATCAACACGCTTTCCAAGCAGGTTCTGACGGAAACGACCCTGCTTACCTTTAATCATGTCAGCGAGAGACTTAAGCGGACGCTTGTTGGAGCCGGTGATCGCACGGCCGCGACGACCATTATCCAACAGTGCGTCGACAGACTCCTGCAGCATACGCTTCTCGTTGCGCACGATGATGTCCGGCGCATTCAAATCCAGAAGACGCTTCAGACGGTTGTTACGGTTGATAACCCGACGATAAAGATCGTTCAGGTCGGAAGTCGCAAAACGGCCGCCATCCAGAGGAACCAGCGGACGAAGATCCGGCGGCAGAACGGGCAGCGCGTTCAGCACCATCCACTCTGGCTTGTTGCCGGAACTCGCGAAGGCTTCCATAAGCTTAAGGCGCTTGGAGAGCTTCTTAATCTTGGTCTCGGAATTAGTCTGAGGAATCTCTTCCCGCAGCGTCGCCACTTCAGTCTCAAGATCCAGTTGCTTCATGAGATCCTGAACAGCTTCCGCACCCATCTTCGCGGTAAATTCGTCACCGAACTCTTCCATGGCCTCGTAATACTGCTCATCCGTAAGCAACTGTCCGTGCTCAAGCGTGGTCATGCCGGGGTCGGTAACAACGTAGGACTCAAAGTACAGGACGCGTTCGATATCACGCAGGGTCATATCGAGAAGCAGGCCAATACGCGAAGGTAGGGACTTCAGGAACCAGATGTGTGCTACCGGGCTCGCCAGTTCGACGTGACCCATTCGCTCACGACGAACCTTTGCGAGAGCAACTTCGACGCCGCACTTCTCACAGATAACACCACGATGCTTCAGGCGCTTGTACTTGCCGCACAGGCATTCGTAGTCTTTTACCGGGCCAAAAATCTTGGCACAGAACAAGCCATCACGCTCAGGCTTGAACGTTCGATAGTTAATTGTTTCGGGCTTTTTCACTTCCCCGAAGGACCAGGAGCGGACCATTTCCGGTGACGCCAGGCCGATACGAATCGCATCGAATTCATCTGACTGTCCCTGGGACTTCAGTAGGTTAAGTAAGTCTTTCAAGGCATTTCCTCCACGAGGTGTTCTTGCCGTGCCGATCGCCCCGAGGGCGACCGACAACCGATTCCTTAATGTTTACTCTTAATTCTTTATTCGCTTTCCAACTCGATATCGATACCGAGGGAGCGAATTTCCTTCACGAGCACATTGAAGGACTCGGGCATACCCGGCTCCATGCGATGGTCACCATCGACAATGTTTTTGTACATCTTGGTCCGCCCGGCCACGTCATCAGACTTGACCGTCAGCATCTCCTGCAGGGTGTATGCAGCGCCGTAAGCTTCGAGAGCCCAGACCTCCATCTCCCCGAAACGCTGGCCACCGAACTGGGCCTTACCACCCAGCGGCTGCTGGGTAACAAGACTGTAAGATCCAGTAGAACGTGCGTGCATCTTGTCATCCACCAGGTGGTTGAGCTTGAGCATGTACATATAACCCACGGTTACAGGGCGATCGAAAGCATCACCCGAACGCCCGTCGTAGAGCGTTACCTGGCCACTTGAATCCAGTCCCGCGAGTTCCAACAAAGACTTAATGGAATCTTCCGCAGCGCCGTCAAAGGCCGGAGTAGCCATCGGCACACCAGCTCTCAGGTTCTTCGCTAGCTCAATGACCTCGCCGTCTTTCAGGCCCTTAATATCAGCCGCGCGACCTGCTCCGTTATTGTAGATACTCTCGAGGAACTTTCGGATATCAGCAGTCTTGCGCTGCTCCTCAAGCATCTCGTTAATCTTGTCACCAAGACCTCGAGCGGCCATACCCAAGTGAGTCTCGAGAATCTGACCCACGTTCATACGGGAAGGAACACCCAGAGGGTTGAGCACGATATCTACCGGCTCGCCGTTCTCATCGTAGGGCATGTCCTCTACAGGCATGATCACCGAGATAACACCCTTGTTTCCGTGGCGTCCAGCCATCTTGTCGCCTGGCTGAATGCGACGCTTAACTGCAAGATAGACCTTGACGATTTTCAGTACGCCCGGCGCCAGATCGTCTCCGCTCTGGAGCTTGTTCTTCTTGTCTTCAAAGCGTTCTTCGAGATGCTTGTTCTGCTCTTCGAGCTGGTTTTGTGCCGATGCGAGGGCATCATTAAGCTCAGCATTATCAAGCTTAAGCTTGAACCACAGCTCGCGATCGAGATTCTCAAGAACATCCGCAGTCAGTTGAGTACCCTTAGACAAGCCGCCGCCGCTTACGGTCTTAGCACCGCTGATCAGGTTACCAAGCCACGAGAAAGTCGCCTCTTCGTATATGCGGAACTCTTCCTTGAGATCCTTACGGTACTCATCGAGCTGGGTCTTTTCGATGTGCTTTGCGCGAGCGTCTTTCTCAAGTCCGTCGCGGGTAAAGACCTGTACGTCGATAACCGTACCTTTCGTGCTTGATGGTACGCGCAATGAAGTGTCTTTAACGTCAGATGCCTTCTCACCGAAGATGGCACGGAGAAGCTTTTCCTCCGGTGTCAGCTGCGTTTCGCCCTTGGGCGTCACTTTGCCGACCAGAATATCGCCGGCATCGACTTCAGCACCAATATATACGATGCCGGACTCGTCCAGGTTAGACAAGGCGCCTTCACCGACGTTTGGAATGTCACCGGAAATTTCTTCAGAGCCCAGCTTGGTATCGCGAGCGATACATGTCAGTTCCTGAATGTGAATCGTTGTAAATCGATCTTCTTTAACGACTCGTTCGGAGACAAGAATTGAATCCTCGAAGTTGTAACCGTTCCAGGGCATGAACGCGATGCGCATGTTCTGGCCAAGAGCCAACTCACCAAGGTCAATGGATGGCCCGTCGGCGAGAATATCTCCCCTCGCGACTGAGTCACCACGACCTACGATAGGACGCTGGTTGATACAGGTGTTCTGATTAGAACGCGTGTACTTGGTCAGGTTGTAAATATCAACAGGCGCTTCGCCAGGGCCAACTTCTGAGTCGTCGACGCGGACCACGATACGGCTCGCGTCAACAGAGTCGATAAATCCGGGACGCTTAGCAACGACACAAACGCCGGAATCCGCTGCGACAAAGCGCTCCATGCCGGTACCGACAAGGGGCTTTTCACTACGTAGCGTAGGCACAGCCTGACGTTGCATGTTAGAGCCCATCAATGCGCGGTTCGCATCATCGTGCTCGAGGAACGGAATGAGCGCGGCCGCTACTGATACGATCTGCTGTGGAGACACATCCATGTAATCAATGCGCTCTGGGTCCATGACCGTAAATTCGTTCAAGTGACGAACGGCAATCAGGTCATCTACAAAGCGGTTTTTGCTATCGAGCTCAGCGGAAGCCTGAGCAATTACGTGCTCTGCCTCATTGATAGCTGACAAGTACTCGATGTCGTCAGTCACCACACCGTCTACAACTTTTCGGTAGGGGCTCTCGAGAAATCCATACTCGTTTGTACGGGCATAAACCGCCAAAGAGTTGATCAGACCAATATTCGGTCCCTCTGGAGTTTCAATAGGGCATACACGACCGTAGTGCGTCGGGTGAACGTCACGAACCTCAAAACCAGCACGCTCTCGGGTTAGACCACCTGGCCCCAATGCAGAAACACGACGCTTGTGTGTCACTTCTGATAGCGGGTTGTTCTGATCCATAAACTGAGAAAGCTGACTGGAGCCAAAGAACTCTTTCACCGCCGCTGAAACAGGCTTCGCGTTGATGAGATCCTGCGGCATCAGACCTTCGCTCTCTGCCATCGAGAGACGCTCTTTAACAGCGCGCTCTACACGAACCAAACCAACTCGGAACTGGTTCTCGGCCATTTCGCCGACACTTCGAATACGACGGTTACCCAGATGATCGATATCATCGACCATACCTTTACCGTTACGGATACCGACCAGGGTCTGCAGTACATCAACGATGTCTTCGCGAGACAGAGTTCCTTCGCCAACAATCTCTTCACGACCGAGACGACGGTTGAACTTCATTCGACCTACACCAGACAGGTCATAGCGATCGGGGGAGAAGAACAGATTCTGGAACAGGTTCTCCGCAGACTCCTTAGTCGGCGGCTCGCCGGGGCGCATCATGCGGTAGATTTCTACCAGCGCTTCCAACTCGTTACGTGTGGAGTCTTGTCGTAAAGTATGCGAGATAAACGGCCCACAATCGAGCTCATTGGTGTAAAGCGTCTCGATGGATGTAACCTTCGCTTCTGCAAGCTGACCAAGAACTTCTTCGCTGACCTCGGTGTTGCACTCGAACAGAACTTCGCCACTGTTTTCATCGACGATGTTCTTCGCCAGCGCACGGCCGTGAAGGTACTCGGCAGGTACGGGCAGCTCGGTGGCGCCGGCCTTCTCGAGTTCGCGAATGTGACGAGCAGTAATTCGACGACCCTGTTCAACAATCACCTTCTTGCCGACCATAATGTCGAACGCCGCTACATCCCCACGCAAGCGCTCAGGGATCAGCTCCATGTTGTAGCCACCATCAGCGTCTACGGTAAAGACGTTGATATCGTAGAACATGGCAAGGATTTCTTCGGACTCATAGCCAAGAGCCCGCAAGAGAATCGTTGCTGGCAACTTACGACGGCGGTCTATTCGAGCGAACACCATATCTTTGGGATCGAACTCAAAGTCCAACCAGGAGCCGCGGTAAGGAATGATTCGCGCTGAGTACAAGAGCTTGCCCGACGAATGGGTCTTGCCCTTGTCGTGATCAAAGAATACACCGGGAGAGCGGTGGAGCTGGGAAACAATAACCCGCTCGGTACCGTTGATGACGAAGGTTCCGTTGTCCGTCATGAGCGGAATCTCGCCCATGTAGACTTCTTGCTCCTTGATGTCTTTGATGGTCTTGTTGGAGCTTTCCTTATCGTAAATTATCAGCCGCACCTTCACCCGTAACGAGCAGGAGTAGGTAACGCCGCGCAGCTGGCATTCGCTCACATCAAAAACTGGAGTACCTAAACGGTAGTCCACGTATTCGAGTGCCGCATTGCCGCTGTAGCTGACAATTGGGAACACGGACTTAAAGGCGGCGTGCAGGCCGTAGTCCAAACGCTCTTCCAGGGATACGCCCTGCTGCGTGAACTTGCGATACGAATCAAGCTGAATCGCCAGCAGGTAGGGCACATCCATGACTGTCGGCATGGTGCCGAAATCCTTGCGGATGCGTTTTTTCTCAGTGTACGAGTAAGGCATCTATACTCCCCAGCGTTAAAAGCCAACCAAAATTGGCCAAAAAAATTCGTTCTCCGCTAGCGCTGAATCAACAGCGATCAGAGCGGGAAAAGGCCGGTGAGCAAACGCCCACCAGCCTTTGTGTGCCCGGGCGCACCCGGGCAGACTTCAAGATTACTTAAGCTCCGCAGAGCCGCCAGCTTCTTCAAGCTGCTTCTTGATGTCTTCTGCTTCGTCTTTGGAAGCGCCTTCCTTGATTGCGGAAGGAGCACCGTCGACCAGGCCTTTGGCTTCTTTCAGGCCAAGACCGGTTACAGCGCGAACAACCTTGATGACGTTAACTTTCTTTTCACCAGCAGAGGTGAGCATTACGTCAAACTCGGTTTGCTCTTCGGCTGCGCCACCGGCGTCACCACCAGCTGCTGCTGGAGCAGCTGCTACTGCTGCGGCCGCGGTTACACCAAACTTCTCTTCCATTGCGTCGATGAGCTCGACTACTTCCATTACGCTCATCTCGGCGATTGCCGTAAGAATGTCGTCTTTTGACATACCCATGAGGTCTTTCTCCTAATCTTCTGCTATTGCTAGCGGATTTTGGCTGAATGCAAAAAGTGCTGTTTAGGCCGCTTCCTGCTCTTTCTGATCGCGTACTGCTGCCAGCGTGCGAACCAACTTCCCAGGTACTTCGTTCATTGTCTGAGCCAGCTTGGTTACCGGCGCCTTCATAACACTCATCAACATCGAGAGTGCCTGATCGCGCGTTGGCAACTTCGCCAGAACATCCAACTGTTCCGCACCCAGCATCTGGCCGCTCACCGCCAATACTTTCACTTCAAAGGCATCGTTATCTTTCGCGAAGTCCTTGAAGAGTCTCGCTGCAGCGCCCGGATCTTCCATGGAAAATCCGAACAATGAAGGACCTACCAATGCGTCGTTGACACACTCGTAATCGGTACCTTCCAGAGCACGTTTAGCCAAGGTATTGCGCACTACACGCAGAGTTACCTGACTTTCACGAGCGTCCTTGCGCAGCGCCGTCATCCCGCTCACGGATACACCACGTGCATCAGCGATTACGAGAGACATAGCACTGGTGGCAGTCTCATTGACTTCAGCTACGATCGCTTTCTTGTCTTCGAGTCCAATTGCCACTGGTTATACTCCTGGATTACTTACTCAGGCACCGCTTGCTCAGTGCTAGGCACGTCACAAAGCGACACCACTCATTGTGGTGAAACTTCTCACCATCTGCGCAGGTTCAGCCTCATGGCTGGATTAAGTGCGACAAACTGCCCGAAGGGGTCAAAAGTCCGCTACACACCTACGGTCTTTGATGGTCATCGGCGCCCGGCAAGTCCAGAACGCTTTCGCGTCTTAACAGCCTTTTGCAGAGACCTCATCAAAGGACGACATCACCGGATTACGGCTCTTGTCATCGTCGATCGCACGTCCCTGTGCAATCCCGGAAGTGATTCTCTTGTGAAGAATCACCTCCTTATTCAAACAATCAAACGACTGGAGTTAAGCTTCCAGAGACGTCTGATCAACGGTAACGCCAGGACCCATAGTGGTCGAAAGTGTCACCTTCTTCATGTAAATGCCTTTTGACGCTGCTGGCTTACCCTTGCGGAGATCAGCAAGAACCGCCTCAAGGTTGCCGCGTATCGCATCAGCGTCAAAGCTGATCTTGCCAATACCACCGTGAACGATGCCGTTTTTGTCAGTGCGGTAGCGCATCTGTCCGGCTTTCGCGTTCTTCACAGCAGTTTCTACGTCGGGGGTTACCGTTCCGGTTTTAGGGTTCGGCATTAATCCACGAGGACCAAGAACCTGTCCCAGCTGACCAACAACGCGCATCGCATCCGGAGATGCAACGACCACGTCGAAATCCATCATGCCGCCCTTGATCTGCTCGGCAAGGTCTTCCATACCAACCAGGTCAGCACCCGCAGCGGTAGCCTTCTCTGCAGCATCGCCTTGAGCAAACACGGCAACGCGAACATCACTTCCTGTACCGTGCGGCAGTGTTGTAGCACCGCGAACAGCCTGGTCAGATTTACGTGCATCAATGCCGAGTTTGATAGCAACTTCAACGGTCTCGTTAAATTTAACCGTCGATACTTCCTTTAACAGGCCAACAGCCTCATCAAGAGAGTACGTACGTGTGGGGTCAATTTTCTCGCGAGCATTTTTTACTCGCTTGCTAAGCTTAGCCATTACTTAACCCCCTCAACGTCGATGCCCGCAGAACGTGCACTGCCTGCAATGGTGCGTACCGCTGCATCCATGTCCGCAGCAGTCAAATCAGGCCACTTCTGCTCAGCGACTTCTTCGAGCTGCGCGCGGTTAACCTTTGCCACCTTCTTGGTATTCGGCTCGCCAGAACCTTTGGCGATACCCGCCACCTTTCGCAGCAATACAGATGCTGGTGGTGTCTTCTTGATGAAGGTAAAAGAGCGATCGCTGTAAACAGTGATCACTACAGGAATTGGAAGACCAGGCTCGGTGCCCTGCGTTTCCGCATTAAAGGCCTTACAAAACTCCATGATATTGACACCGTGCTGACCCAGCGCCGGACCTACTGGAGGACTCGGGTTCGCTTGACCAGCAGGCACCTGAAGCTTGATATACGCTTCTACTTTCTTTGCCATGATTACATTCTCCTGGGTTCAAACGGTTGAGTCGCGAGGTACTCAAGGACGGGGTCCTCAAGAATCTATGCGCTACAACCTCCCCAATCTGGACGCGCTAACGTCCGTCGTAGTTTGCTGCGAAAACCCCGAACCCCTTCGGGATCCTGACGTCATCGCAACCCTTGATCAGGCCTTTTCGACCTGACCGAATTCCAGCTCTACTGGCGTCGAACGCCCGAAGATCAACACCGCAACGTTCAAGCGGCTCTTTTCGTAGTTCACTTCTTCAACGACGCCGTTGAAATCATTAAACGGCCCGTCGATGACTCGAACCATTTCGCCTGGCTCGAACATCGTCTTGGGACGAGGCGCCTCGGTACCCTCCTCAATACGGCTGAGGATTGCTTGCGCTTCGGCATCGGTAATCGGTGCCGGAGCATCCGCTTTACCACCAATAAACCCAAGTACTCGTGGAGTCTCTTTTACAAGGTGCCAGGTGTCGTCACCAAGCTCCATCTGGACCAGCACATAGCCCGGAAAAAACTTTCGTTCGCTGCGACGCTTCTGACCACCACGCATTTCAACCACCTCTTCGGTGGGAACGAGGACATCACCAAAGCGATCGCCCATCGCGTGCAGCTCGATACGCTCTTGTAGCGCCGTCGCTACCTTCTTCTCGTAGCCCGAGTAGGCGTGCACAACATACCAACGCATTGCCATTCTCTTTCTCCGATCCAACCCTAGCCAATGGCTAGCGAAACAAGCCAACCCAGGAACGAATCAAGTCCCCAGAGAATCAATGCCACTACCAATACAAAAGCCACAACAATCATCGTGGTCTGCACTGTTTCCTGTCGCGTGGGCCAGACAACCTTGCGGATCTCCGTGCGCGAACCCTTCACCAGGGACCAGAAAGAAGCGCCTTTTGCGGTCTGCAGCGCTACAAAACCTGCAGCTGCCGCGAGCGCAACAATACCGAGCACGCGATACAACAACGATTCGTTTGCGAAATAGCTATTACCGACAACGGCCACAGCGACCAAAGCGGCAACGACCAGCCATTTCATGCCGTCAAAACGGCTTACGGGTGCGTCTGCACTCATTTAACTACCTTAATAAAGCTCAGGAACTCTCGCTCCGAACTATGTCCTGCCTATATGGCAGGCCAGGAGGGAATCGAACCCCCAACCTGCGGTTTTGGAGACCGCTGCTCTGCCAATTGAGCTACTGGCCTGGAACCTGTTACGTCTAATGTCTTCAGACGACGAAGCCGAACCGCCAAATAACGGTCCGGCTTGATCGTTACATCATCTTGAGCCGAAGCAGATCTCACTAATCGACTAGTAAGATCCGCGATTCACGCCGGTGTTACTTCGCTCGCTGCTTGCGCTCTTACGCTCGCTTCGCAACACCACCGAGACTCGCTCGAGTCGTACCTAAGGCTTGTGCCGGTGTGCCTGTTTCGCAGCAATCAGGAGCGCAAAGCGCGACGCGAACAAACAGGTGCAGCGGTGCAAGCCGAAGTCACTACCCTCGTCTTACTCGATGATCTTAGCGACGACGCCAGCACCAACAGTTCGACCACCCTCACGGATAGCAAAACGCAGGCCTTCTTCCATCGCAATCGGTGCAATCAACGTCACTACCATCTGTACGTTATCGCCCGGCATAACCATCTCAACGCCTTCGGGAAGCTCACAAGCACCCGTCACGTCCGTCGTACGGAAGTAAAACTGCGGACGGTAGCCCTTGAAGAATGGCGTGTGACGACCACCCTCATCCTTGGACAGTACATACACCTCAGACTCAAACTTGGTGTGAGGGTTAACACTGCCTGGCTTAGACAGAACCTGTCCACGCTCGACTTCCTCACGCTTAGTACCACGCAACAGAACACCAACGTTCTCGCCCGCACGACCTTCGTCAAGCAGCTTGCGGAACATCTCAACACCTGTGCATGTAGTCTTAGCCGTGTCCTTGATGCCGACAATCTCAATCTCGTCGCCAACAGTCACGATACCGCGCTCAACACGACCGGTAACAACAGTTCCACGACCCGAGATAGAGAACACGTCCTCTACCGGCATCAGGAACGGCTGATCAATCGCTCGCTCGGGCTCTGGGATGTAAGAGTCCAGAGTCTCAACCAGGGTCTTAACCGCAGTTGTGCCCAGCTCGTTGTCATCCTTGCCTTCCAGCGCCATGAGCGCTGAACCACAGATGATCGGAGTGTCGTCACCCGGGAACTCGTACTGATCAAGAAGCTCACGAAGCTCCATCTCAACCAGCTCTTTCATCTCTTCGTATTCTTCCGAATCCGCACCGCCGCAATCTTCTGCAAGCAGGTCAGCCTTGTTCAGGAAAACCACGATGTAAGGTACGCCTACCTGGCGAGACAGCAGAATGTGCTCGCGAGTCTGAGGCATAGGGCCGTCAGTGGCGCCACATACCAGAATCGCACCGTCCATCTGCGCAGCACCAGTGATCATGTTCTTCACATAATCCGCGTGCCCTGGGCAGTCAACGTGAGCGTAGTGACGGCTGTCCGACTCATACTCAACGTGGGAAGTCGCAATCGTAATGCCGCGCTCTTTCTCTTCCGGAGCGTTATCAATACCGTCAAACGCTACCAGATCGCCGCCCCATACTTCTGAGCATACCCGTGTAAGCGCCGCCGTCAGCGTCGTCTTACCGTGGTCAACGTGTCCAATCGTTCCCACGTTAACGTGGGGCTTATCGCGCTCAAATGCTGCTTTTGCCATTACAACTACTCTCCTTGCACCGGTGACGATTACCCGCCACGCATCATCTTTGATTCTTTTAAGGTGTCACGCGAACATCGCGCCCACCACACACAACCTTTACTACCAACCACATTCACTTACAGCTAACACAACAACAGCTAAAGCAATGGAGCTCATAACCGGACTTGAACCGGTGACCTCTTCCTTACCAAGGAAGTGCTCTACCGACTGAGCTATATGAGCCTGTAGATTGCTTCTGCACTACTTCGGCACCCAAACTCAAAGCGCCTGCCGGCTCTCACCGACCCCTGCCTACTGACTCCCACCCATTCTTGCGAATGAGCGCAACGTCAGATGCCGTTGCTGGAGCGGGTAGCGGGAATCGAACCCGCATCATCAGCTTGGAAGGCTGAGGTTCTACCTTTGAACTATACCCGCGGTATCAATCTTGCCTCACCAGCACAAGCCGCAGAGCGCCTAGCACGGCCACCTATCTTGTGGTCGCGCGGCGCTCTTGTACGTCGACGCTACTGCTCTGCCGGCGCTTAATATTCTTTCTTTTTCAAAAACTTATGGTGGAGGGAGGTGGATTCGAACCACCGAAGCTCGCGCGTCAGATTTACAGTCTGATCCCTTTGGCCACTCGGGAACCCCTCCGAAAGGCGGCACATTGTCCAGATGAGGCTTGGTAATGTCAACAGATTTCTAACTGAAAACAGGCCGTTAGCGCTAACTCGGGGCCACATTGAATAACCGTGCACCGAGCCGCCAGCACAAGAAGACCGTTAGCTGCTAAATGGCCGCTTAAATGCACAAAAAATTTTGAAATGGAGCTGGCGAGAGGAATCGAACCCCCGACCGGCTGATTACAAATCAGCTGCTCTACCTACTGAGCTACGCCAGCCAAAACGCGAGGTGCGCGAGTGTAGTCAAACAGTCGATCGCTTTCAATCACTCACGGTAAAAAAAGAGTCACAAATTTTCTCAGCGTCGCTGGGTCGCCAACTACAAGACCCACCTATGAATACGATGCAGTTAAGACCTGGCCCAAAAAGCCACGAAGTCGAGCTAGACAGCTAGCGCCGTTGCTGCCGCAGCCACCTGTTTACCGCGTTGCTCAAGAGCCCCTAATGCAGCTGCGCCGTAGCGCTCCACGATGCCCTCTTCGGTATTGCCAGGCACTCCCCCGACAAACGGCGGTGCAGGATCGTACTCAAGGGCGAGCATCGTCAAAGCTGCGGCATCACGCCCCAGCACTTCATCCAACACAGTAAACGCAAAATCCACACCGGCAGTTACGCCACCACCCGTGATCAAGCTGCCATCGACGACCACCCGCTCTTTTACGGGAATAGCGCCCAAGCTCTTCAGAAAGTGATGAGACGCCCAGTGCGTTGTGGCTCGCTTACCCTTCAGCAAGCCCGCAGCACCGAGAACGAGTGCTCCTGTACAAACCGACGTAACGTAGGTCGCGGTGGACGCCGCCGCGCGTACATAATTCAAGGTAGCGGTATCCGTTAGCAGCGGATTTACACCACCACCACCGGGCACGCAAAGAATGTCAGCCTGCGGAGCGGACTCATAATCGTAGTCAGGCATGATTTTTAGACCTGAACCTGCCGTTACCAAGCGACGTTCGGGCGCTACGGTAAATACATTCCAACCGGCCTTGGCGAAAACCTCGATCGGGGCAGTGGCATCAAGTTGCGTTATGCGATCAAAGACCATAACCGCGACCGACATCCCTGTCGCATCGCCGGGCTGGACTCCAGGAGCATCTGACTCAGGTTCAGCTGTCCCTTTCGAGACACCCCCCAAAGCTGCAGCAACTCCCAGAGCGGCACCAACACCGAGAAACTTTCGACGAGTTGGACCTGAGCCGGCCACTCGGTCCCTCTCGCCGTCAGACTCCCCCGCATCTATACGCTGGCTTTGGGGGCTATCTTCACCGTGCATATCAGACTCCATTCAAGACCATGTCGCGGCGCCAGTCCTTGCGGAACTCACACCACAACCGAGTAAACCTAGCTTAGTCTCGACAGGACCTTTGGCAAAGCATCTACGTACATCTGGACATGCTCCAGACGACCCATGCTGACACGAGACCAATTCGTATAATCGCGATAAATGCCTCGAATGAGAACACTCTCCTTTTCCATTTCTTCACGGAAAGTTTGCGCATTGATCGAACCCAGGTCCGCAAAGATAAAGTTGGTCTGCGAGGGCAACCCAGAGAGACCATTCTCTTTAAGTGCCGCGTAAACCATTTCGCGTCCCTCACGGATCTTAGCCCGTGACGCATCCATGAATACTTGGTCTTCGTAACTAGCCACCGCCGCTGCCAAACCAGCTTGGTTAAGGCCATACCATCCAATGCCATAGCGACTCATGGCCTTAATCTTGTCTGGCGCCGCAATGATATAGCCCACGCGCATACCGGCAAGGCCATAAATCTTAGAGAAGGTTCTCGCCACAATTATGTCGTAGCCCTCTTTAATAAGGGGAACCATCGTATTCTCTTCGGGCATATCCGTAAGTTCGTTGTAGGCCTCATCAACGAGCACCGTCGCTTTTGCGGAGGCTTTTTTACAAAAAGCCCGCAACGCAACAGGATCCATCAAAAGACCTGTGGGGTTGTTGGGATTAACCACTTGAACCATTGCGATGGAGTCATCGATGGACTCGTACATAGCCTGCAGGTCTATCTCTAGCCCTGGTGTTTTGGGTAAGCGTGTAATCTCCGCGATACCCTGCTGCTCAACACTTTTGGACGTCGTATCCCAGAAAAGGTCCGGGCCAAGAATGTTGCCGCTCTGACCTGCAGATACCGCGCAAGCCACCAAGGCTCCACTGGAACCCGAGCTTAAGGCAACGTACTCGGGATCAACGCCGTGACGCTCAGCAATCATTGCCTGCAGCGCTCGCGCGGACTCGTTGACGTAGTAAGCGCCGCTGACACTCGCTTCCTGAATTGCAGCAAGGGCAGCTTTGCTTGGACCATAAGGGTTCTCGTTGGCATTGAGCTTCGCAATACCAGCCGCGGGACCATATGCCGGTTTCAGGCGAGTCATTTTAGGCGCGCTATCGGCCATGGCGATGCCTTGTTTTCCTGCGGTAGCAACTGCTAACGCGCCGGCGGCACCAAATAGAAATTTTCTGCGATTGAAGTCTGCTGTCATTATGATCACCCTTATCTGTTAAGTACCGCTGCTATTTTTTCTCCACTAAAACTTCGCCGTGGAGCTTGAATCGAATATCGAACGGGCTGCTGCCCGCCCTAACACGCCTTTGTAAAACCCTTTAAAACCCAAGCACTCACAATCTTAACTACACCTTAATAAACATAGAGGCGGACACCAGCACTAAATACACCCCGAAAATACGCTTAAGCTGGTTCGCATCCAAACTATGGGCCAACTTGGCACCTAGCGGTGCAGTGAGCACCGAGAAGAAGGCAATCGCGGCAAGCGCCGGCATATTCACGTATCCGAGCGACCCTACTGGAAGATTGTCCGCACCTAGCCCCATGACCACAAAGCCCAACATACCGGGAAGACCAATCAGGAACCCGACGCCGGAAGCCGTCGCGACCGCCTGATGAATCGGGCGATTGCAGATCACCATCGTCAGCACAGTAATCGTGCCACCACCTATTCCAAGTAGTGCCGAAAACCCGCCAAGACCACTCGCTAGCGCGGCCTTCCCAGCGCCTGTCGGCATCGCCCAGCGCCCTTTAAATCGATCGAACATAGAGGGGAAGAGAAAGTAAATTGAATAGATGAGAACGCCCACGGCAAACACCATGATCAGCCGTTCACTGTCGGCCATTGAGGCAATCCAAAGCCCGACGAGTACGCCCGCCAGCACCCAGATGGCCCAGTCTTTGAGCAGCGCAAAGTCAACCGCGTCTCTTTTGCTGTGCGCGTGTACCGAGCGTGCGGAAGACACCACTATGGTTGCCAGTGACGTCCCAACAGCCACCATCATCAAGTTGTCCGTTTGGTCCGTCAAAAATGGGAACACGGCAAGCAGCGCCGGAACGACGACAAAACCACCTCCCACACCAAACAAACCCGCGGTTAAACCCGCGATCATCCCAGCTCCGCTTAAAAGCGCGATGAACATCAACATCTCGTGGCCAACCACCCCTGCTCTAACCCCTGTTGTCGCAACATGAGCATTGTCATGTTTTTCTTCATCATCGTATGTTTGGAGCACTTGCTCGATAAGGCTGCACTGCATCTTGATAGTGCAAAAAACGCGCCACGAGAGAGTGCCAATGGATCAGAGTCTGAAAGCCCCAGTATCCAAGGCCTAACAAGAAACCCAACCGATCAAACCCCTTAAACCACAAGATTTCAAACCGAAAAAGCATCGTATCTGTGCACGCAAAGCACCGACATGGCACACAAGCGTGTCTGTTTGTGCAACAAAAGCGTAGTAGCTACACCGGGCATTGTAAAAAAAAGGGCGCCCTTTCAGACGCCCACAAACTTAGCTATCCGTTTTGATCGACTGACTCGTGCCCTAGAAGTCGACGCGGAGTCGCGCGTAGTAGTACCCGCCCTGCCAATCCGCAACACTCGTAGAAGGATAGAGTCGACCGCAACAGTAGTCGTTGTCACTCGCGATACGATCAACCTGGTCCGGATACTCGTCAAAGATGTTACGGCCTCCTATGGAGGCTCTCAGATTAGCGTTGATCTGCCACGAGCCTTCAAGATCGAAGAACACAACCGGGTCGTAGGTTTGGATCGATAGTGGCGATGTGTTGTCCGAGTCTTCCCACTCACCAAAGTAACGAGCACGCCCCATCAGAGAGAAGTCACCAAAATTGTGGAACGCCGTCGCATTCCATCGCACATTCGGCAATTGATTTTCGAGATCGAACTCGCCCTCGGGGTTCAGAACGTCGAGGGGATCATCAGTGATTTCCTGCTCGTTGTAGTTCATGGCCAAGGAGAAGTCGGTTGATTGACCGTTTGACCAGCTCACAGGATAGTTGGCAACAATATCGAAACCTTGGGTCTCAGTATTAATTGCATTCTGGAAGTAGTTAACCCCCCCAATGCTCTCTGCCCCAGCAACACCTGCTGCCTGGAGAGCCAAGAAGCGCTCATAAGCATCAGGGTCCCCATTCGGATCTGAACTCACGTCCAACGTTGATACTGCGCGGAAGCGGTCATCAATGTCGATGCTATAGGCATCAAAGGTCAACGACAGGTTCTCTAGCTCAAGCGTGAAGCCCACGGTGAAACTGGTTGAGGTCTCGGGTGCAAGCTCTTGCGCACCGAGCGCCTGAGCCACGGTCCCACCCGCGGGGAACAGACCCGTCGCAACTGGAAAGCCGTTCGGCAAGCGCGTGGACACGTTTGTTGTGCCCTGCTGCCCTGGGGTGGGCGCTCGGAAACCCGTTCCGAACGACCCTCGTAACGCAAAGGCGTCATTGATTCGATAACGCGCAGCAACCTTACCTACGACCTCGCTACCGAAGTCAGAATAATCTTCGTAACGCAGTGCGCCTTGCAGTAGCAATTGATCGGTTACGTCAGCTGAAAGGTCACCATAGAACGCGTAGGAATCTCGAGTGTATTCCTCAGAGAACGCGGGTGAGTAGCCAGGAAAACCGTTAGATCCAACGCCAACCACGGTGAACACGGGATCATCAGGGTCCGCGCAGTTGAGGGGCTCATCTGCGGGCGCATTTGTAGCAGCTAAGCCAGCAGATGTGGGCGTTCCATCATCGTTACAAAGACCATAGGGATCCGATACCGCATGAGGGCCGGCGATGTAAGAAGCTTCGTCGCTCGACTCGCCCACATCGTAGGTCTCGTCAAGGTAGCTAGCACCATAGGCAAACACTAACGGTGACGCCAAGCCAACATCAAACTCCGTCACCAAGTCGAGTTGAACCTGGAACTCTTCGTTCGTCAGCGTTCCGGGCCGGAAATCTGTCGGAGAGGCCGAACCAAGTGAAGGGTTGATCGTGTTGAACAGTCGGTAGTCAATCTCGTTGGAACCGAATCGCGCACTCAGATCGAACGAGGTCGCCTCACTCAGACTACCGCGAAGGCCACCGGCCAAGGAGACATCCTCAACTTCACCTTCAAATCGAGGCGTAAAACCCCCTGCAAACTTATCCAGAGGGTTGTAGATAGAGCCATCTTCTTCACGCAGGTCTTCGACAGTGCCATTACCCGGGTAACGGTAAAAGAAGCTTCCGTCACTTTGCACGGCACCGTAGTTACCAAAGGCATACAGCTCCATGCCGTTGTCCAGCTCGTACCCTGCATTGAAGAAGAACATTTGATGTTCTCTATTGGGAATACCCCAGGGCATTGCGTTCTCCCCCTCAACGGATGCCGCATCGACACCGCCAGGAAATGCGGACTGCAAAGCTTGGATTCTAGCGGACGCTCCAGGTGTGGGCGTTCCGGTTACAAAGCCCTGCCGAAGTTCACTCTGCTCTGTGAATCGAGGGTTACTCTGGTCAAGACAGAACCAGCTTTCGCAATATTGTTCTGAGCGTTCCGTAAACTCCGAATCGTTGATCTCCGCTGAGATCGAGAGAAAGCCCTTCTCGCCTAAGGGAAGACCGATATTTCCCTGTACGGTGTAAGCGGCCCCATCGCCTTCAAAGTACTCACCGGTATCGATGGTGAGGTCGAAACCCTCACTATTCTCTTTCAGGTTGAAGTTCATAACCCCAGCGATGGCATCTGATCCATACTGCGAACTGGCACCATCCCGAAGGACCTCAATCGATTGAATCGCAGCCGCCGGAATTGTTGCCACGTCGGGACCCTGCGTACCCGAACCACCAATCTGCACCAGTGAGGCGCGATGGCGTCGCTTGCCGTTAACAAGAACGAGCGCATGGTGGGAATCTAGACCCCGAAGCTGCACCGGACGGATAAAAGAAGCTCCATCGGAAATAGGCTGACGGCTTACGTTAAAGGATGGAACCAGCGTTTGAAGAATGTCGACGGTATCGGTGTGCGAGATAGCTTCAATCTGCTCTAGGCCAAAAGTGTCAATCGGCACCGCAGAGTCAACGGCAGATCTAGGTTTACCACGAAGTCCGGTAATTACAACTTCCTCTAGGGCGGCCGGGTCTTGGGCAATCGCTTGAGGAAGGTAGGTCGCGGAAAATCCCGCGGAAAGAAGCGCAAGCGCATAAGGCAATGGCTTTAACTTGTGTTGCATGGCTTTCTCCTGAGTAGCTTTTATGACCGATCTAACGCCGGTAACTTAATGGTGTTTCTACCGCTGTTTACTGGTCACACGCGCCACCGGGGGCACTGGACGCTTGCGCGCACAACAACCCTCGGACAGCAAAGGAGTCGGGGCTTAACCAAACCCAATGCTGCAAAACGCTTTTCTTCAGCCAAATTCAGACTCAAGACAAGGCGACTGAGAATGAGCTCAGCAAGAGGCGTACCAACTAGGAAACCAAGAAATCTTTGGCACCAAGATCTGCACTACCCGCGACCCGCACCGTGTACACAGGCAAAAAACACTTTCGCATGGGTTTTCTCGGTGTTTTTGAATACTCCGAAGAACACAAACACTCCAAAGGAAAGCGAAGATTCACCCCATGTTTTTTTGGATGGAGAACTTCCGTGACGCACAGGGCGTCGTTAAAACACAGACTTGCACCAACTTTTTCTGTGAACATGCACCGACCGAGTGCGAAGCCTGCATCAAGAGTGACCGCAAAGGCCTTATGCGCAAAACCGGTGCGTGCACCGAAATAGTGCTTGTATGATAGCGCGAAAGTCTTTGTGGCTATTTTTTGATCTTTAGACCAAACTCATAATTCAGCCGAATCAGTAACAGAACGGATTAGTAGTCAGCTACTGATATTTCTTACCGAGAACAAAGGCATACGCCAATGAATCGCAGAAAATTTTTGGCCGCAGCGGGAGTTGGAACGACTTCGCTTGTCGGCTGCGCCGCATCACAAACATCCTCGTTGACGTCACGTCACTCGCTTCTAGAACAGCCACCGGGGAGTACCGCGGACGCACTCGTGCAACCAATCGGTGCAGGCATGATGCCCGTCAAGTCCTCTATGGACCGTGTTACACGCACCATAGTTGGGCTAAGGCCCTTTCGAAAGCCAGGGCCCCGACTCGAAGCGGCAAAGCTAGGGTCAAAAGATATCGTGCACAACTATGGTCATGGAGGGGGGGGTGTATCGCTATCATGGGGCGTTGCGGAACTAGCCGCGACATTGGTGAAAGATTTTGGACGGAGAGACATTGCTGTTTTGGGCTCGGGTGTTATCGGCCTATCCACAGCGATTCAACTTCAGCGGGCCGGCGCCGAAGTCACTATTTATGCCAAAGACTTCCCCCCGTACACAACATCCAACGTTGCCGGGGCAATGTGGCATCCAGTAACACTGTTTGAACGCGATCAGGTCACGGACGCCACTTTACGAATGCTGGATTTGGCATCCCAAATCGCGTTTAAACGTTTTATCGGTTACGCGAATGACCCCACCTATGGCGTGTACTGGATAAGACAGTACTCGCTGAGCGAATCGCCGATGGATACCTCAACGCCCTATGCAGGAGGCGACAGCCTTTACCCAGGCTTGATACGCAATAGAAAGAATGGCCCCTTTGGCTTCGCCTACCACGACGCTTATTACACCCTCATGATCGACCCGGACATCTACCTCAGGGCACTGATGCGCGACTTTACGAGTGGAGGAGGACAACTCAGAGAGATTGCTTTTGACACTGCAGATGATGTCGAAGGTTTAGCAGAGCGTAGTATCGTGAACTGCACAGGACTGGGCGCCGGTAAACTATTTGGTGACGAAAGCGTGATTCCCGCGCGCGGTCAGCTAAGCTTTCTTCTCCCACAGAACGACATCGACTACGGATATGCGGGAGTTACCAAGGACTACGGGCTTCTTTATACATTTCCGAGAAAGACCGGAGTGCTCCTCGGTGGGTCTGTAGACAAGAACGACTGGGACCTTCGGTCCAGGGAAGACGAAGTTCGCCGCATGGTGGAAGGCCACGCCGCGATGGCCGCTAGATTGAGATAGCAGGACCTGCTCCAAGATAGTGCGCACACAGCTACCCAATGAAACCGGCATGGAGAACAGCAGTGAATAATGCAAATGCAGGCAAGCTCAACAGACGCAGCCTTATTGCAGGCATGGGTGCAACTGCGGCGAGCACCATGCTTTTTGGTCACCATGCTGTCGGCACAGCATTGAGCTCCCTCCCTAAAAGCCCTCCAGGTATGTCCGCTGAAGATTTAGCGCGCGACGAAACTTACTGGCAGCGTGTGGCGTCTTTTTATGACCGGACCGAGGGCATCGTTAACCTGGAGCACGGATACTGGGGAAAAATGCCACGTCCAGTCCAGACTTCCTATTTAGATGCGTTACAACGAATCAACAAACAGAATTCGTTTTATGCACGAAAGGAGTTCTCTGCAGACTATCGGCTCGCCGTGGAGCAGGTCGCGGCGTTACTAGGAGCGGAGCCTGATGAGATCGTTCTGACCAGAAATGCTACTGAGTCCATTCAGAGCCTCATTCTGCAGTACAAACCTCTCAATGAGGGAGACTCAGTACTCCTGGCGGACGTCGACTACCCGAGCTTTAAAGTGCTCATGCGATCGCTTGAGCAAAGCCGAGGCGTCAAAGCGATAGAGCTGGCCCTCCCGCAGAAAGCTACGCAAGCGGAACTACTGGCGACCTACATTGAGGCTTTTAATGCCAACCCCAAACTCAAACTCATGTTGCTCACCCATGTCAGCAATCAACATGGTTTGATACTCCCGGTCGCCGAGATTACTAAGGAGGCTCGCCTCCGTGGCATCGACGTGATTTGTGACAACGCACAGTCCTGGGGCTTACTGGACTATCGGATTACGGACCTAGGGGTCGACTGGGCAGCGTTCAATCTTCACAAATGGATTGGCGCCCCCCTTGGAGTCGGCGCGCTTTACATGCGACGAGGCAGCAGAGAGAGAATCGGCGTGCATCCCGGAGAGAAGGACTTGTCGAGCACTGCTGTGAGCGCGCGAGTTCACCCGGGCACTATAAATTTTGCGGCGATCCTTGCGGTTCCCGATGCTCTTGATTTTCACAAGGCGGTAGGCGGCGCCAACAAAGCCGCGCGCCTTCGTTACATGAATGACTTGTGGCGAAGCGAGGCAGAGACTTTAAGCCACATAGAAGTGCTCGGGGGCTCAGACCCGGAATCTCGCACGGGCATGGGCTCATTTCGATTGCTGGGTAAAAATAGCGACGACGATGCCAAAGCGCTTCAAAAAAGACTGGAAACAGATTTTGGGATTTTCTCTGTGGCGCGCCATGGCCTCGCGGACGGTGGCTGCGTGCGAATCACACCTCAGGTTTTTACAACGCCCAATGAGTTAGGGAAACTGCGCTCGGCGCTTAAGGAAATCAAAAGCTAAAGAAGATCTTGGGGGTAGCAAGCAGTCAAACCCATACCGAGATGTGTCTGGGACTGAAAAAAGTGACCTAGGAAGAACTGGTAACGGTGAGCTAAGGTAAACTCGTTCGCCGAGATCTCCCCCACCCCAACAAAAGTGGCAAGCTTGTTACCGACATCAAAGTTACACGCCCCCCAAACCAGCCGGCGCTTTATGCGGTGTATCGCTGGCATTCTGATTAGCGTTTCGTTAACTGCCTACGGCCAGCCAGGAATTTTCACAGACCCTGTAGACGGGCGTTTCGATGCGTCTCGCTATCTTTCCGAAAACGCCTTTGGCTTTCTGCCCGTACCGATCATTATCACTGAACCTGCCGTCGACGGTGGACTGGGCGCAGTCGGTCTTTTCTTCCATGAAAGTGATGAGGGTAAAGAGCAGCGTCTCGAACGGCTAAAGAAAGATGAAGGCGGCAGCGCACAGTTACTGACTCCGAGCATCAGTGCGGTCGCGGGAGCTTACACCGGCAACGGGTCGTGGTTTGCAGGCGGAGGCCACGTAGGCTTTTGGAAACAAGGCCGCGTTCGGTACCAAGGGGGCGCTGGTGTTGGCAACGTTAATCTCGCCTTCTATGGCTCAGGTGACGCTGAACTCACGTCGCCCATTGAGCTGAACACCGAGGCTCTTGGCGTCCTACAATCCCTTAAAGTAAAAGTTGCTGATACGCCGCTATTTATCGGCGTGTCACAGCGCTACATCGACGCGACCATCTCTCCGCGCCGAGCAGGTGACGCGGTAGGCGACCTAATACCCGCAGAATCATTTGATACTTGGGGCGACGAACTGCGAGATATCACCGACGTGGAGGTAACTACCTCTGGCCTTGGACTCACAGCTGAGTTCGACACGAGGAACAACTTCTTCAGTCCTCACAAAGGCGTACGCTACGAGCTACAACACATTTGGTTTAGTTCAGCACTAGGCAGTGATATTGACTATGAGCTGACGTCGCTAACTGGTTTGAATTATTTGCCTATCAATGACAATTGGCGCGCAGGACTTCGTTTGAACGCTGAATATGCTGATGCAGACGGATTGCTCCCTCAATATGCCACTCCCACGGTGGTGCTGCGAGGCATTCCTGCAGCGCGGTATCAAGGTAATGCGGTTGCGGTCATAGAGGGCGAAATCACTCGGCAAATAGACCCTCGCTGGTCTATCAATATCTTTGCAGGCGTTGGGCGTGCCGATGGAGCATTTAGCGATTTGTCAGACAGCGCCAGTCGGGTAACTCGGGGGGCAGGCTTTCGTTATCTCGTCGCCCGCCGTTATGGTTTTGAAATGGGCCTAGATGTCGCGAAAGGTCCCGAGGATTCGATTCTCTACATTCAGGCCGGGACAGCATGGTAAGCCTGCCATAAAGACGGATAGTCGAGTAAATCAGCGCATTCGATTTGAGCCTGCAAAAGAAGTCCCTCAAGGACCAGTCGAGGAGCAATTGTTACCTCGACATCAAGTACTTGAGCTAAGTCATCTGCTCCACCCCCGCACATCAACACTTCCGGAGCTTCTCCGCCAGCAGTGGCATGACTCAACGACAGACTCACGGCGCCCGCTTGCGCGAGCAGCAGGCCGTGACTGACAGCTTCCGCTGTCGAGCAACCAGGCGCTATCGATACGCTATCTGAAAGACTGTCTCGCACACGATCGGTATCCGCAAATAGCGCCCTCTTCATGAGTGCCACCCCAGGAATAATGTAGCCGCCCTCATGCCTGCCATCTTCTGCCACCAAATCGATAGTGAGGGCAGATCCAGCATCAACCACACAGATGCGACCGGCGACCCGCCGCCTCGCGCCCAACATCGCTAACCATCGATCTACTCCCATACGCTCCGGGTCAGCATAAGAATTCACGAGATCATTCACAGCGCCGCGAGATTGAGCGAACCAAACCCGCTTGCACAGCGGCGCCAAACTCGCAGATAGCGAATTTTGTAAATCAGGCGCAGCGACGCTGGACACGAGCACGGTAGTATCTTCGAGTTGAGGCATTAAGGCGTCGACAATCTTGGCGGTTTCTACTCGGCCCTCGCTTACCTTCGCATGCGAATCAAAGGCCATCCACTTAGTCGCACTGTTACCTATGTCTAACAGCAGTGCGCGAGTCACGATGTGCCTTCCTGCAAACGGAGAGAAACTTCACCGCCGTATATACTTTGAACACCCGAATTAGTCTTAAGAAGCAGAGCACCGCGGGCGTCAACACCAGCAGCTTCTCCAGCCAAACGCTGCCCGTTATTGTCCACAACAACGCGTCGGCCAGCGAAAGCATCCACTGCCTCCCACCGGTCACGCCACACTGCAAAACCTTCCTCTTCATACGCCGCCAGTGCCATCAGCATCCGGTTTAGCAACTTTGCTACCAAGATACTTCTGGAAAAATGCACTTCCCCTGAGGTCTGCAGATCTGACCAAGGCTGCTCAATCTTGGCAGCCTGCTCGTCGGGTAATCGTACGTTGATTCCGACGCCGATAACCACATCACAGGGCCCGGAAAAGTCGCCACTCATCTCTACGAGAATACCGGCGAGCTTCTTACCATTCAGATAAACATCATTAGGCCACTTGAGAGATAAGCCTTCGACGCCCAGATCCTGCAGCGCTTCGCAGACCATCACCCCTACAGAAAGAGACAAGCCCTCCAGAACCTCAGCCCCTCCATTAAAACGCCAGCCGACTGAGAGATAGATACTGCTGGCGAAGGGACTCACCCAGGCTCTGCCCCGACGACCGCGACCCGCGCTCTGGCTCTCAGCCAAGCAAACCAATGCACCATTGCCGAAGGGTGTTCTGCGTCTAAGCTCGGCGTTGGTAGAGTCAATGCTTCTATGAATCGCCAGCTCGTCTAGATGCCCCGTCGCATCAATTGTAAGGCTCTTTCTGATGACCGAGTCTTCGAGTAGATCGAGCCCCCCCAGAATCTGATAGCCCTGTCCGCGCACGCGATTGATCTCGATCCCAAGCTTTTCCAGCGACGAAACCTGCTTCCAAATCGCCGTACGACTCAAGCCGTACTCTCGGGCGAGATCGGCCCCAGAGTGAAAAGCACCATCAGCAAGCTTTAGTAAAAGGTCGTCAGCGGACATCTAGCAGAGCTTCGATTGAAACGGCTCGCGATCATAGCAAAATCGTGCCCCGTCAAACGGCGCAATGATGGGTGGAAGTTCAACTTTATAGGCGATTCGCTCTGGGTTTACGTTAACGTAAACGTAATATAGACTGCGGCCATGGTAAACACTCAAAAACAGTTCAGCATTTCCGAGCTCTCACAAGAGTTCGGTATCTCGACGCGGACAATTCGCTTTTATGAGGAAAAGGGTTTTATTGAGCCCCTCCGCTCAGGGCAGCGTCGTATCTACACCCCAGCCGATCGAGCGCGTATCCGGCTCATCTTGCGGGGCAAACGCATAGGTCTCAGTCTCGCCGAGAGCGTCGAGATCATAGACATGTATCACCCGGGAGAAAGCGACTCCACGCAATTGGAATCTCTCCTCCTACGGATCGGCGAGCGACGCGCGGCATTAGAGCAGCAGCGGAGGGATCTCGATGACATGTTGAGTGCCCTTAACGACGTTGAGGGCATTTGTCGCGAAGCCCAACATAAACACCGTAACGAACAAGCACAGAAGACACTCACGGCATGACGCGTAAGGAGCAAAGCGTATGAACACCGGCTACCCCACTCTCAATTTTGGCCTCGGCGAAGACATCGACATGCTCCGGGATGCGGTTCATCAAATGTGTGAGAAAGAGATAAGACCTCGCGCCGCTCAGATTGACCGAGACAACGATTTTCCTGCAGATCTTTGGCCCAAATTGGGCGCCATGGGCCTTTTGGGTATTACCGTCGACGAAGAGTTTGGCGGCAGTGGCATGGGCTACCTCGCACATTCAATCGTGATGGAAGAAATAAGCCGTGCGTCAGGTTCCGTAGGCCTATCCTATGGCGCCATGTCGAATCTTTGCTTAAACCAAATCCAGCGCCACGGAAACGACGCGCAAAGAACACACTTCCTACCCAAGCTCTGCACGGGCGAGCACGTCGGCGCTCTCGCCATGTCCGAAGCCAACGCCGGTTCAGATGTAGTGAGCATGAAGCTACAAGCGCGACGCGAGGGCGACCACTACGTGCTCAACGGCACGAAAATGTGGATCACCAACGGCCCAGACGCCGATGTATATGTGATTTATGCGAAAACGGACATTCAGGCGGGCTCAAGAGGTATCACAGCATTCATCGTTGAGCGGGATTATCCGGGGTTCACTCGCTCACCCAAGCTCGACAAGCTGGGTATGCGCGGATCGAACACCTGCGAATTAGTTTTCGAAGACTGCAAGGTGCCCGCCGAAAACATCCTTCGGGAAGAAGGGAAAGGCGTTGAGATACTGATGTCCGGACTCGATTACGAGCGCACGGTGCTTTCAGGCGGTCCTGTTGGAATCATGCAAGCCTGTATTGATGAGGTCCTGCCCTACCTCCATACCCGTCAGCAATTCGGCCAGGCTATTGGAGAGTTCCAGCTAATGCAGGGCAAACTCGCCGACATGTACGCGGACCTCAATGCCTGTCGCTCGTACCTGTACACCGTTGCCGCGGCCTGTGATCGAGGCGAGGAAACTCGCCAGGATTGTGCAGCAGTGATTCTTTACACCGCAGAAAAAGCGACACAACTTGCTTTACAAACCATTCAGGCGCTGGGTGGGTATGGCTATACCAATGAAGCAAACGCGGGACGCCTGCTGCGTGACGCCAAGCTTTACGAGATCGGCGCGGGTACGTCAGAAATTCGGCGTATGCTCATCGGACGTGAACTTTTCAAGGCTTCAGCCTGAGTATCCATCTATGACTATTCTTCAGACTCGATACAACGCCAACGACGGGGATGCTCTAGACAATCAACGCGCAATGCGTAGTCAGGTTAAAGCCCTTCGCGAGTTGGTTTCAAAGATCAGCGAGGGTGGTGGTGAAGTAGCCCGGGAGCGCCATGTATCCCGAGGAAAGCTTCTGCCGCGAGAGCGCCTTGACGCGCTGTTAGATCCTGGAACCCCGTTCCTTGAGCTTTCTCAGCTAGCAGCCCACGGAGTCTATGAAGATGATGTACCGGGAGCTGGCATCATCACCGGTATCGGTCGTGTGAGCGGCCAGGAATGCATGGTCTTCATCAACGACGCCACGGTCAAAGGCGGTACCTACTATCCCCTAACGGTAAAGAAGCAAGCCCGCGCTCAAACTATCGCAGAACAGAATAATCTCCCCTGCCTTTATCTGGTCGATTCCGGCGGCGCATTCTTACCCATGCAGGACGAGGTCTTTCCTGATCGAGAGCACTTTGGCCACGCCTTCTACAATCAGGCGCGTATGTCCGCCCAGGGCATCCCACAGCTTGCCGCCGTACTGGGTAGCTGCACCGCGGGGGGAGCGTATATTCCAGCCATGGCAGACGAGTCGATCATCGTGCGTGAACAAGGAACAATTTTTCTTGGCGGACCACCACTAGTGAAGGCAGCCACTGGCGAAATAGTGAGCGCAGAAGAACTGGGTGGAGCCGATGTTCACTGCCGCCAATCCGGTGTGACGGATCACTATGCGAACGACGACCGCCACGCCTTAGCACTGCTTCGCCAATCGGTGTCTAACCTCAATCGCATGAAAAGCGTGAACATCGAAGTTCGGGAACCCAAAGAGCCTCGTTATCCCGCGGCCGATTTGTACGGCATCATCCCCGCGGATCGTCGCCAACCCTTTGATGTCCGTGAAGTCATCGCGCGCATTGTGGACGATTCAGCATTTGACGAATTCAAAGCGCTTTTTGGCGACACTCTTGTGTGCGGATTCGCGCGCCTCAATGGCTACCCCATCGGCATCGTCGCGAACAATGGCATCCTCTTCTCCGAGTCGGCAGTCAAGGGCGCACACTTCGTCGAGCTCTGTGCTCAGCGCAAAATCCCTTTGCTGTTTTTGCAAAACATCACCGGATTCATGGTGGGACGGGAATATGAGGCGGAAGGCATCGCCCGTCACGGCGCGAAGATGGTACATGCGGTGGCCTGCGCGGACGTACCCAAATTTACCGTCGTTATCGGCGGCTCTTTTGGCGCAGGAAACTATGCAATGTGCGGCAGATCCTACGATCCCCGATTCATGTTTATGTGGCCTAACGCGCGCATCTCGGTAATGGGTGGAGAGCAGGCCGCGAGCGTTCTCGCCACGGTCAAGAAAGATCAGCTAGCGCGACGCAATGAAACTATGAGCGAGGAAGAAGAAGCTGAGTTCAAGCAGCCTATTCTTGACCGCTACGAGGAACAGGGGCACCCCTTCTATGCCTCTGCACGCCTGTGGGACGACGGGGTTATCGATCCAATGGATACCCGCCAGGTCTTAGCCTTGGCATTGTCCGCGTCGCTTAACGCGCCAGTAACGGACTCACGCTTCGGCGTGTTCCGAATGTAGGGTAAGGGTGATGACTGAAGACAAGCAGTCCCTCGTGCGCTGTTCGATCAGTGCAGACGGCGTCGCTCGGGTAAGCCTCAACCGTCCCGAGAAGCATAACGCCTTTGACGACGTCATGATCGCGCTCATGAAGACGCAGTTTGACGATCTGGCAAAGCGAGATGACGTGCGCGCTGTCATATTACAAGCCGAGGGGAAGAGCTTTTCCGCCGGTGCAGACCTCAATTACATGAAGCGCATGGCGGAGTTCGATTACGGCCATAACCTCGACGACGCTCGCGCCCTGGCAACCATGCTGCAGACTTTGAAGACGCTTCCCCACCCAACGATAGCGCGCGTTCAAGGCAATGCTTTTGGCGGTGCCATCGGATTAATCAGCTGCTGTGACATAGCCATCGCAAGTGACGCAGCATTGTTTGGGCTTACGGAAACACGCATCGGTTTGATCCCCGCGACCATCGGGCCCCACGTGACGGAGGCCATCGGAGCCCGCTGGGCGAGACGTCTATTTCTGAGCGCGGAGCGCTTCGACGCCGTCCGCGCTCAAGAAATACAACTCATTCATGAGTATTGCGATGCCGCAGTGCTGGATCAGCGTATCGATGAAGTAGTGACAGCGCTGCTGCAAAACGGTCCAGAAGCGATGCGCGCGGCAAAAGTACTTGTCCGCGATATTACCGGCAAGCCCGTCGACTCGCAGATGATTGATGATACCAGTGCACGCATTGCTCATCTCCGTGTATCTAGCGAGGGACAAGAAGGTTTGCAGGCATTTCTCCATAAGCGTCCACCTAGTTGGGCCCCAGGGAGCACAAAGTAATGTTCAACAGAATACTCATAGCCAATCGTGGTGAAATAGCCTGTCGCGTGATCCATACAGCCAGAGCGCTTGGCATACGTACCGTCGCGGTTTACTCCGACGCCGACAGAAATGCACTGCATGTGCAGCTAGCCGATCAAGCCGTGCACATCGGCGAATCAGCGGCGACGCTGTCTTATATTGATCAAGACAAAATCCTCAAGGCGGCACAGGAAACCTCCAGTGAGGCGATACATCCAGGCTACGGGTTTCTTTCAGAAAACGCAGGATTTGCCCGTGCCTGTGAAGCTGCAGGCATTGCATTCATCGGACCGAGTGCGTCAGCTATTGAGTCAATGGGATCGAAGTCTCGCGCCAAGAGCATCATGGGAGAAGCGGGCGTACCGTTGATCCCCGGCTACCACGGTGATGACCAAAGTGACGAGGTCCTTCGTAAAGAAGCGGACGCTATGGGCTATCCCGTGCTACTCAAGGCCACTGCCGGCGGCGGTGGCAAGGGTATGCGCGCTGTTCAGAGCGCAGATGAGTTCACTGAGGCCCTGACTGCGGCGCGACGGGAGTCCAGTGCAAGTTTCGGCGATGACCGCATGCTTATCGAGAAGCTGATTCAACGGCCGCGCCATGTTGAAGTGCAGGTATTTTGTGACGGTCACGGCAACGGCGTTTATCTGGCAGAACGAGATTGCTCGATTCAACGCCGCCATCAAAAAGTTATCGAGGAGGCGCCTGCACCGGGTCTTTCTGATGACCTTAGACGCGCTATGGGTGAGGCTGCTGTGGATGCCGCTCGAGCCATCGACTATTTGGGCGCGGGTACCGTCGAGTTTTTGCTCGATGCCTCCGGACAGTTTTTCTTTATGGAAATGAATACGCGCCTGCAGGTCGAACACCCCGTAACCGAAATGATCACAGGTCAGGACCTCGTAGAGTGGCAACTTCGCGTCGCCGCTGGAGACCCTCTCCCCCTTAAGCAAAGTGACATCCGCGTCGATGGCCATGCGATGGAGGCGCGTATTTATGCTGAGGACACGGAACAAGGCTTTCTTCCCTCTACTGGCGTTATCAACTATCTGCGCTTGCCGCCGGAGGGCCCTTCCTTGCGTATCGATACAGGGGTAATCGAGGGCAGTGAGATAAGCCCTTACTACGACCCGATGATTGCAAAGCTCATCGTCCACGGTGACACCCGTGAAGAAGCCCGTCGCCGTCTAACCAGTGCGCTCAGTGCTTTCCGCGTAGCCGGACCCGCCAGTAACATTGCGTTTCTGTACAACATTGCATCCCTACCTGCCTTTGCACACTGCGACCTCGACACGCATTTTATTGAACGGCATAACGAAGACCTGTTTCGAGCTCCCCCGGCGCAGAAGAATCGTGATCTGGCAGCTGCAGCGTTATCGCTCCTGTCCCTCAGACAGAAGGCCAATCAAAGTCCGGGGAACGATCGATTCTCGCCCTGGGCGGACAGCCGAGGCTGGCGCATGAACACGCCTCATAGCCAGCGTTTTGATGTGCTTTGTCATGGAGAGGAGTATCTGGTGGAGCTAGTGGATCGCGGTGAGTATCTCGAACTGCTGCTGGACGACGAAACGGCGACGATTCGCGGGAACCTGCAAGATGACGTACTCATGCTGGAGCTCGATGGCCACCGCTACCGCGGAAGCTTTGCCCGAGAAGACGGTGAGTACACCGTGTTCTGGGACGACGGAGCGTTTCACTTTGCCGAGAAACAACTCACGATTTTGGATTCCAGTGCCGCAGCCGCTGGCGACGGCGATTTTGGCGCGCCTATGCATGGAACAGTAGTAGCGCTCCTCGTCGAGCCAGGAACCGACGTTAGCGCTGGCGACCCTGTTGTTGTGATAGAGGCGATGAAGATGGAGCAAACCCTCCGAGCGCCCTCGGCAGGTAAGGTAAAGGGATTCCGATTTAGCCCTGGTGACCTCGTCGACCGCGGCGCAAGCTTGGTAGATTTTGTGGCTGAGAGTGGGCAATGACTGAGTCCTTCGCATATCCCAAATCTGTTTCCATTGTAGAAGTCGGCCCACGGGACGGACTTCAAAACGAAAGCACGCCACTGTCTACGCAGGATAAAGTTGAACTGGTTGAGGGTCTGGCTAATGCAGGGCTACGCTATGTAGAAACGGGCAGTTTTGTGAATCCTCGCTGGATCCCGCAAATGGCCGATAGTGGGGAGGTTTTCCAGCGAATATCGCGCTTACCCGGCGTCACCTACGCAGCGCTCACACCAAATATGAAAGGCTTTGAGCGAGCCATGAAGGCGGGCGCCAGTGAAGTTGCGGTGTTTGCCGCGGCCTCAGAGTCCTTTTCCCAGCGAAACATCAATTGCTCCATTAGTGAAAGTATCGACCGTTTCCATCCGGTGATGGAGGCTGCCGACGCGGCCGGCATCGCCGTACGAGGCTACGTATCCTGTGTGCTTGGTTGCCCCTACGAGGGCGAGATCCAAGCTCAGGCAGTGCTTGAGGTATCCCAAGCGTTGCTGGATATGGGCTGCTACGAGGTTTCCCTAGGAGACACTATTGGCACCGGGACACCGGGGTCCATGGATCGCTTGTTAAATGTGCTTGTTCCCGAACTCACTCCCGGCAAACTCGCGCTGCACTGCCACAACAGCTACGGACAGGCCCTCGCAAACATCCTAGTAGGTCTGCAACATGGGATCAGTCGCATCGACAGCTCTGTTGCAGGACTGGGCGGCTGCCCCTATGCAACGGGCGCAAGTGGAAACGTTGCCACCGAGGACGTTGTCTATATGCTTCAGGGTCTGGATATAGAGACCGGCGTCGATCTCGACGCGCTGATCGCAGTAGGGGCCGATTGTTGTAAAAAGCTGGAAAGAAGCACCCAGTCTGCCGTAGCGCAGGCACGAGCCGCTTAAGCGCCGAAATACTGTATCCCCACAGCTCTGTGTTAACGTTTATGACGTGATCACGCATCCGGATACAGACCCGCTTAAACTCCGCAACCTAGCGGCGATTCTCGCCACCCTATCGGGAGCGAGTCAGTGCCTTTCGCTGTGGCTTTTACCCACTAGCCCCACACTGCTGGTCATTGCCCTGATGGGCACTTTCTACCTTGTACTTGGTCTGGGACTGTTTGGGATCTCGCGGTTTTCGCTGTTTCTCGCTATCACGCTACTCCCTCTTCGCGGTTGGTTCGGAATTTATCCCCTCGACATACCGGCTTGGGAGCTTCTGCGCGTTGCCTCCGATATCACGATAGCGCTACTTTGCGTTCCTCCGCTTTGGGCATCACTACACCCGCAACACCAGAAAATTGAACCCGGCATGCGAGCCCATGCTGACAACTCCGATGTTCTGGAGCCCGATAAATCCGGAGTGGAGAATGCCTGACCCATTGTTAATCATCGTCGCCTTGCTATGCGGTATGGCGAGCAGAGCCGTCGGAATGCCAGCGCTTATAGGTTATCTTGCCGCAGGCTTTGTTCTTCACGAGCTCGACGTTGATGGCGGAGAGATGCTCCAAACTCTGTCAGAGATGGGTATCACGCTTCTATTGTTCAGTATTGGCCTAAAGCTGCAAATCCGGGATCTCCTGTTGCCACGGATTTGGGGGACAACCGTCGTCCATATGCTGGCTACCCAGCTTGCCGTTCTTGGTGTGCTTAGTCTCGCGCAGCATCTACTGCCAAGCCTGGGACTGTCCATCACGGTCAACTTGATTATTGCCTTTGCTTTCAGCTTCTCCAGTACGGTTTTCGTTATTCAGATCATGCAGGAACGGGGTGAGATGGCATCCCGACACGCCAACCTCGCTATCGGCGTGTTGATCATTCAGGATCTCGCGGCGGTGCTGTTTCTTGCCGCATCCACGGGCAAAGTGCCTGAACTTTCAGCACTTTGGCTACTCCTTCTTCTGCCCGCACGGCGCCCAATTCTGCGTTTGCTCAGCCTCGCGGGACACGGCGAGTTGTTCACGCTTGCAGGCTTCGCCCTCGCTATTCTGGGCGCGCAAGTGTTTGACAGTGTGGGGATAAAAGGCGATTTGGGAGCGCTTCTTATCGGCGTATTGTTGGCGGGAGAACAAAAGGGTAAGGAGCTGGCGAGGAACCTGTTGTACTTTAAGGACCTCTTCCTCGTGGGTTTCTTTTTGTCTATTGGCCTGAGCGGCTGGCCGTCACCCAGCCTGATGATCCTCGCCTTGATCCTGGGCGGTATGGCCCTACTAAAGCCGCTACTCTACTTCCCTCTGTTTACGCGATTTCACGTTGCACCGCGAACCGCCCTCCTCGCGTCGAATAGTCTGGCGAACCACAGCGAGTTTGGCCTTATTGTGATCGCCGTGGCAGCGACTCAGGGCTGGGTGGGGCCAGAGTGGAGTGGGGCTATGTCTATCGCGATTGCGGTGAGCTTTGTGGTGTCTTCTCCCCTCAATCATCTATCGCATAGTTTGTATCGACGGCATCGCGTGCGCCTGCTGCGTCACGAATCCCCCATGGTTCGCGCCCAGCGCCCAGACACTCGCGATGTCCGGGTCTTGATACTGGGAATGGGAAATATCGGCACCGGCGCCTACGAGGCGATTGCCCGTAGTTATGGACGCCAAGTCTTGGGTATCGACGATAACGATCGCAAACTTACGCAGCACATGGCTATGCACCGACGTGTTGCAGCCGCCGATGCGAGTGATCCGGATTTCTGGCACCGCATTGCCTTGGATGAACTGGAATTGGTAATGCTGGCCCTCACTAACCATCAGGAGAATATGCTGGTGGCGGACCTCCTTCGAGGGATGGGCTACAAGGGACGTATTGCGGCCGTAGTGCGATTTGACGAAGAAGCAACAGCCCTTGAGGCCAAGGGTATCTCGGCGTTCAATCTCTATGCTCAGGCGGGAGAAGGCTTCGCGGCTCACGCTGCGCGGGGCTTACGGGAAAGAAGACAAGACGGCCGTGGTGATAAAGAGGCCTCTGAACAGAACACTTAGGCTACACGTAGACTTTCCTTAGCGCGTAGGCAATCATTGGCGGCTCGACACCGATTATCCCTCTATTACCTGATCCCCCAATCGGTTCTCTACGCTTCCCCGACGCCAAAACATAGCGAAGATAAATACTAGATTTAGCGTCAGATACGCAGCACTAGCATTCGCAAAACTGCCACCACCTAGACTCAGAAAGACTCCAAAATAACCGCACACCACTCTCAGCATGTCCTGCGCAAAGCTAGTTTTAGGCGAGCCGCCTTCTAACCAGTGAGCTGTGCATACCGTCGTCCAGAGCATCGCTATCACCAGCACAACACCGACGGTGTAACTCTCAACAGCGCCTGCTTGAAGATATCCAAGCAACGCGACCACAGCCACCAGCTGGAACAGCGCATAGACCCTCACCAAGCCATGAGTGGGAGGATCAAAGCGTTCGAACTCTTCCAGAGACGACTTCTTCCTTGGATAGCGCGCGTCCACATCCTCTGGCCTCCACCCATTCGGTGCTATCCACACATACAATTTGTCGCGCCAACGCTTTGCCCTCCAGCTATCTCGAAACATATCGGTATAGATATGGGTTAGAGCGCGAAGCGGGTTAAAACTGCGCAGGGCACCTCGAATGCCATACACGGGGGGATCCGTATCAAGCTCCTCCTGAAAGGTGCCAAAGATGCGGTCCCAGAGGATAAAAAGGCCACCATAGTTACGGTCTAGGTAGCGATCATTTTGCGCGTGATGGACACGGTGGTTAGATGGAGTCACAAAAACCCATTCATACCAGCCAAGTTTGCCCACATGTTCCGTATGAACCCAAAACTGATAAATGAGGTTGAGTGAACCAACGGTAACGATGACTTCCGCCGGTATCCCCAGCGCAAACATGGGCAAATAGAAAACCCACCCGAGCAGGAACCCCGAGCTGGTTTGCCGCAGAGCGGTAGACAGGTTGTAATCCTCGCTCTGATGGTGAGCGACGTGGGCTGCCCACAAAATAGTCCTCTCATGGCCCATGCGGTGCAGCCAGTAATAACAAAAATCGTAGAGAATCGTGGCCAACACCCAGGTCCAAAGGCTTTGGCTGCTCATCAGGGAGAGAGAAAAATACTCAGTAGTGAGGTGATAGAAATATCCACCAAGACCTAAGGTTATGAACTTTCTTGCCTGACTGAGTGTTCCCAGAAACAGACTGCCTACGGCATCGTTCACACGGTAGGTGTTCCGGCCCACGCGAAAACCCCAGACCAACTCAAACAACATGGCTAGAATGAAGAGCGGAACGGCGTAAACAACTAGGTCCATGGCGCAGCAGTCGACTCGGCGGGCGCGGTTAAGCGTCGAGGTCCGGAATCATGTCATCCTTTAAAAGAGCAATAGTATCTTTGAGGCGCAGCTTCTCTTTCTTCAACCGCTGTAAAAGAATCTGATTCTGATAGGGATAGAGCTGCATTTCCGCGATCCGAGTATCCAAGGCACGGTGACGGGTTTGCAGCTGTAAAAGCCGCATCGCCGGCGTTAAAACCTCGTTTGCGGCTTCTGCGTCAGCGTCTGGTTCTTTGCCCGGTGGCCAGTTCATGTACTGGGTTTCTCGCCTTGAATCACTCTGCGAAGAGAGTACGAACGATAACCGCGCCCTCGCTCGCAAACAAGACCTCTGTGACCCCTCAAAGCACTCAACGAACGCATTCCAACAAGCCACCCCACAAAGGGGATGAGGCGTCGCCTACGGCAATAAAATTGGGACTGAGCAGGCTATCTCGAGCGTTGTAAAGAAGCGGATCTCCATCCATACCGAACACCGCACCTCCCGCTGCACTCACCAGAGCGTCTCCCGCGGCCACATCCCACTCGCTACAGAGTGAAAACCTCGGGTAACAGTCGCCGTGACCTTTAGCTAAATCACAAAACTTCAGTGCACTTCCGCTGTTCTTACGGGATAGCTCATGGGTGTTGGACAAATAGGCAATACAACTCTCAAGACGAGGATTTTTGTGTCGCTTGCTAGCCAACAGCACCATGTCATCGGCAGGAAGCTTACGCACGCTTAGTGGCTCAGCCCGCCAGTTGTCAGACTCGAACTGCAGTTGCCAAGCCCCCGCTCCAACTATGCCAAGGCTGGCTCTTTGGAAAAGCGGTTCGTAAATCAGACCCAAAGTCGGGCGCTGTGACTCTATCAAAGCTATATTGATAGTGAATTCACCCGTCCTCTCCAGGAACTCGCGGGTGCCGTCCAAGGGGTCAACCATCCAGAATCTGTCCCAATGGTGCCGGTCCGCTATCTCACTACTGTCACACTCCTCGGACAGCAGGGGGAACTCGGGGCGCAGAGCATGTAATCCCTCACTAAGGATTTCATGGGAGGCCAAATCAGCCTTGGTTAGCGGGGTCTGATCTTCTTTGCTGCTTAAGAGACCCGAGCTGGCTTCGTCGTAATAGCACTCAAGGATGCTGTCAGATGCCTTGTGACAGAGATCGAGAAGACTCCCAATTTCCTTTCGAGACAAGATTGGGTGCCCATGGAATTGCATAAACGCTACTATACCACCCGGCGATGATTGACTGGACTAACATTCGCACGGTGCTGCTGGATATGGATGGCACCCTGCTGGACCTTCACTACGATAACCATTTCTGGATGGAGTATCTCCCGCGCGCCTACGCGCAAGAACGAGGCATAGCGGAAGACGAAGCCATCGCGCAGATACACAGTGGCTTTGCGTCGGTTCGCGGCTCCCTGCCCTGGTACTGTCTGGACCACTGGTCTCGAGAGCTAGGCATGGATATTCCCAGCCTCAAACGCGAACTCAAACATATGATTCGAGTGCGCCCCTACTCTCTTGAGTTCCTCCGCTGGCTCCGGTCCCAACCTGTGGACGTACTGTTGGTCACCAACGCCCACCGCGAAACGCTGAATATTAAAATGGCAGAGGTAGATATCACGGAGTGGTTCGATCATATCGTGGTGTCTCACGATCTCCACGCCCCTAAGGAACATCAGGTGTTCTGGGAGCGCCTGCAGCAACTTCATCCCTTTGACCCGAAAACAACGTTGTTTATCGATGATACCGAGTCCGTGTTGGACGCGGCCAAAACCTATGGCATTCAGCACCTACTCACACTGTTGCAGCCTGATAGCTCGCAGCAAAAACGTATTGATACCCGCTTTCCGGGAATACATCACTTCGACGAAATCATGCCCTCCTCGCTTCCATGAACCCTCAATCAACGGAAAAGCTGCGAGTAGATAAATGGCTCTGGGCAGCACGCTTCTTCAAGACGCGAAGCCTTGCCAAACAAGCCATCGAAGGAGGAAAAGTGCAGTTGGGGGGCCAACGGGTAAAAGTTTCACGGGAGATTGGTATCGGCGATCAGCTTCGCATCCGACAAGGCTGGGACGAACGCGACATCGTCGTAATTCAGCTCAGCGATCAGCGGAGAGGCGCGCCCGAGGCGCAAGCATTGTATGAGGAAACCCAGGCGAGCATCGCGCGGCGCGAACAGTCAGCCCAAGCACGGAAACTCGCAGGAGGCATGATAGACCGGCCAGCGGGGAAGCCCGACAAGCGTGCTCGGCGCCAGATTCATCGTTTTCGCCATATTGACGACAGCTAGCGAAAACCTCTGATTGACGCGACTAAACGCAGTGCTCTGAGCGCGGCGTGGGGCGCAGCAAACCTCCCGACCGCAAGCGCAGACATACGCTCTCTTAAGGAGTCCGCGCCCACCTCAGAAAGGTAATCGAGCAAGACCACAGGCACTTCACAATCGCGTTCGATCAAACGAGCTTCAAGGCTACGTACCGCGTCGAGTTGCGAAAGAAGAACCTGCCGCTGACGCAAGACCAGACGGGGAAGCTGACGTAGTTGCCTCAAGGGGCGATACGCACCCACCATATTAGCGTCATGCTGGCGATATTGGACCAACGCCTGTTGGTCGCAGAGTAAAGGGCCTTTGCACAGCGCACACAAAGCAAGCCACCAGTCGTGGTTCTGTAGTCCCGGCGGGAAAGGCAGCGCTAAATCGAGCACGTCTGGTCTTATGGCCAAAGTGCAGCCCACTACAGAGTTTTGTGCGAGCAAAGCGTCAGCGTCCGGCTGATCAGGCGCTTTTAGTTGATCTAGCAAACGCTTTCCCAGGGGCTCCCCCTGCTCGTTGATCAGTTCGGGATCGCTGCAGGATGCAATGGCGGTCTTCAGCTGATCACGCTGAGCGGCAATTTTGTCGCGATCCCATAAATCATCCTGATCACAAAGCGCTACAAAATCACTAGTCATCTTGGCAGCCTCCCCAAGAAGGTACTCGAAGTTGCCAATCACACCTGCTGGAGCCTGGCGCGGGCTCAACACCCGAACACGCGAGTCACCAGCGGCACAGGTGCGGAGCAGATCGAGGGTGCCATCTGTCGAACCATCGTCACTAATCAGTAGCTGCCAATCTTGATCCGTCTGTGCCACGACGCTGTCTATCTGGTCCTGAATCCAGCGGGCGCCGTTGTAGGTCGCCATACAAACAATAGCTGTCACGATTGGCTACCAACTTCCTCGAGGTCGGGTACATCCACGCCGAGTGACGCAGCCAGCTTACGCATTAGAACGCTGCGCCCGAGGCTCTGCTCGTACACAGTACGCGGCGTCGGAGACCAGCCATTTCTCAGGCGGGTAACAGTGGTCTCTATTGCGGACGCCAGAGCCAGGGGATCACTCGGTGGGCATAGAATTACGCCGCGCCGCTCGTCAGCTATTCGCTCTGTCGCCGGCCCACTGCGCGTGATTACCGGCCGTCCAGCGGCAAGTCCCTGATGCACCTTGTAGGGAATCACTGAACCAGCTTTATTCGAATCGCCAAAAACCCCGAGGACTACATGCGCTTGAGTTACCGCGGCCCTAAGCGCCTGAGTGTCCACCAACTCCCTTTTCCACCGTAAGTGAGCCACGGGGGCTTGCTTCAACTCCTCCGCCACCTCCGACGCCATCTGCCCATCACCGATAAGCAGCAGATCTGCTGGAACATTTCGACTCTCGAGAATACGCGCTGCGGCAACGATATGTTCAACACCATGTAATGGAATGAATGTGCCCCAAAACAACAGCTGCACACGCTCTGACAAAGCTGGAAAAGGTACTTCCGTCCATAGTGATTCGTCAATGCCCACAGGCACATCGGCAACTTTCATTGGGCTGCCTTTCAGATGCTGACACAACAATGACGCTTGCTCAGGTGTATCAATCAACACGATGTCGGCCCGACTCAAAGTGAAATTCTGGAAGGCATTGAGCAACCACGCTCGGAGCGAGCGCGGAGGAATGAGCTTCCTATCCTCTACAACAGTGCTGTTCAACTCAAGGAAAGCGTCAGCAACTACGAGCTTTCCGCTTGTGTAGCCAGCTACCCAAAGCACGAGTAAATCGAAGTATGCGGGGTAGGGAACAAAGACTGTGTCGCAATCCCGAAGTAAAGCGCGTTGCGTCCAGAGGGACAGTGCATCACTAAACATGCCGCGCATGCGCTTGAAGAGACTCAAATTTGACGAAAAACCCGTTCCAGTAGCTCGGGCTTGCGGTCGAATGTAAACGGTGGCTTCGCTGAACGCATCGAGGATCTGAACCAACGTCCGGTTCCGTTGATAGAGATCATGATCGCTGTAGGCCCCGAAAACAGCCAGACGCCGCGGACCTTCCCGCGCTTCATTCATCGTTACACCACGGCGATTCTGTCACGCCCCTCTCGCTTAGCCTCGTAAAGCGCGGCATCAGCTCGGTCGACTAACACGCCAGGATCCACATCTTCATCAGGCATTATGGATAGAACTCCCTGCGAAATGCTGATGCGATCCGAAACATCCGACGCACTGTGCGGAATACATTCTTCGTGTACCAGTAACTTCAATCGCTCCGCTGTGCGAAGAGCATCCGCGACCCGGGCACCGGGCAAGACCAGAATAAACTCCTCGCCTCCGTAGCGCGCCGCCACCTCACCCGCTCTAGCCGTTGCCCGTTGCATGATGTCGCCTATACGCCGTAAAACCTCATCGCCGGCGGGATGGCCGTAGGTATCGTTATACTTCTTGAAAAAGTCGACATCGATCAATACAACCGACAACCAGCCATGACTACGCCGTGCGCGATTCACTTCTTCTCTCAATGTCTGATTCACCAGCCGACGATTGCCCAATCCCGTCAACTCATCGATATTGGCAAGATCCGTCAGTTGTCGCCGCGCCTCTTGAAGCTGCAGATTGCGATCTCGCAGAGAGTTGGTTATCTGACCAAGTTCGCGTGCCATAGCTTCTTGTTGCCAATTAAGACTTAGCATGCGACGGAAGGTTTCATGAATCCCGTTGCTAGCCGCAGCCAATAAGCCCGTAAGTGCCAGCAACAACACGCCTAAAAGAAGGTTGTTTGGCTGGTCCCAGAAGTGCGCGAGACACCACCAGGCTATGGGCCAGAGCGCGGAGAAAATGAACACCAAAAAGTACTCACGAACTACAACCATAACCGCTAGAGAAATCGCAGCAATCATGACGATAATGAGCAAAAGCAGGTACTGCAGTGTTGTGGGTAGATAAGCCCCCACGTAGATATACGTCGCCGACCATACCAAGCCTGTGACAGCTGACCCCAATATAAGCTGCCAAAAAACTCTCTTTGGTCGCCGCAGGTACCGACGATCAGCAAGGGCACCGCTCATGTACAGGGATCTGAGCAACAGAAGAATCATCAAGCCAAAACCCCAGAGCAGAAGACTCTCGGTCTTGAAGTAAGGCCACAGCAGGGCCATCGCTGCGATCGCGCCTATTAAATTGGCCATCATAGAGGCAACACGACCGTGCTGCATAAGCAGCTCGAGTTGAGCGGAGAAGAGCTCGTCCTCCGGGATGTTGCGCAAATAAATCATGGCTAAAAGTGTACACCCAGCGACGGTGAGGGGTAAGCAATCATGTAAACGGTGAGACCTTGATCACAGGGTCTCTTATGGGTCATTGCTAGCCACTCCGCGCTAATACACACTTGTTCAAGAATACGGGGGGTACGCTATGTATCAATGGAAAACTTTGCGGACTATAGCCGGGCTCTTGCTCTGCTTGCCCATTGTGCATTTCGCATTTCTCGTATCAAGAGACGTGAGCAGCTATCTCGATCCATCACCCAGTGTTTGGGACAAGGACATTGCAGATCTCATAGGCAGCGACCTGAATGCGACGATACCTGACGAACCCATCGTGGTAATCGGCGGGCATCGAGTTCGCCTTTGGAAGGACCTGCCGGCTAGTCTGCTACCCAGAGCGACCTTAATGCGCCCCTTAGGGGACGCCACCCTCGAAGATCTCACCCATCACTTCAATCGCTTAGCTGCGTTCTATCGCCCCGACGTTCTCGTAGTTTTCCCGGGCTACGCTGACCTCCACCTTAGGGACGAGAAGACCCCCGAAGACTTCGAAGCAAGCATGAAAACACTGCTGGATCTCGATGAGGAATATGGTGCCAGCAGCTGGCGTTACGTTATCGCGCCAATCCAAATGCCACTGCACCCAGACGATGAGCAGAAGATCTCAGATATAGGCTTGCTTCTCACTGCAATGGCCAACAATTTGCCCAATCTGACGGTCATCGATGCTAATCCCATGCTCCGCGGAACAGATGGTCGCCCGAATCCCGAGTACTATCGAGGGGACGGTGTGAATCTGAGCCCCGCCGGCTATGCGCGGGTTTCTCTACTTCTGGCTACCGAAATCAAGGCTCGTGAGAAAACTGCGCGGGAAAATCGTCTCACACAATAATCAGCCATCAACGCCAACGAAAACCGGCGACAACAATAGCCACCAACGGCGCGAAATTTGAGCTACACTTTCGCGATGTTCAACGAACTCCCGACCACCAGACCAAGCACTCCCGCACTGGATAAAATAGACCAGGGCGTCAACTTGTCACAGCTCTCAGAAGAGGAGTTACTCGCTCTCCCGGAAGAGTTACGTTCCTACCTATTGTTCAGTGCAGGACAGTCGGGCGGACACTTCGGAGCGGGGCTTGGTGTCGTTGAATTGACCATAGCACTGCACAGGGTTTTTGATACGCCGCGTGACCGAGTGGTGTGGGATGTTGGCCATCAGGCTTATCCGCACAAGATCCTTACCGGTCGCATGCAACGCATGAATACCATTCGCCAGGCGGGAGGTCTAGCGGGCTTTCCAAAGCGCAGCGAAAGTGACTACGACACCTTTGGCGTAGGCCACTCCTCCACCAGCATCTCGGCGGCCATGGGAATGGCTTTGGCGGCAGCTCGAGAACAGGATCCTCGCAGAGTGGTAGCGGTGATCGGTGATGGAGCAATCACCGGAGGCATGGCCTTCGAAGCATTGGCTCATGCTGGGGATGTTCGCCCCAATATGCTGGTTATTCTCAATGACAATCAAATGTCTATCGGCAGAAACACCGGTGGCTTGGCGAAATACTTCGCCAAAATTTGGGCGAGCAAAACCTACATCAGCATGCGTGAAGGCGGAAAACGAGTACTGAAGAAGATCAAGCCCGCCTGGGACCTCGCAAAGCGCACGGAAGAACATATGAAAGGTATGGTCGCCCCGGGGACCCTTTTCGAAGAACTTGGCTGGCACTATATAGGGCCCATTGACGGTCACGATCTTCCTCAGCTGGTTCAGACTCTCGAGAACATGCGCGATCTCGAGGGCCCACAGTTTTTGCATGTACTAACCATGAAGGGCAAAGGCTATTCCCCCGCAGAGGCTGACCCCATCGGCTTTCACGCCATTAACAAGCTCGAAATTAAACCCAATTTGGAGGCGGGAGATGTCCCACCTCCACCCGCACCGGCTCTAAAAAAAGTTAAGTATCAAGATGTCTTTGGGCAGTGGCTTTGCGATATGGCGGCTCTCGATGACCGGCTGATGGCGATTACCCCGGCGATGTGTGAAGGCTCTGGAATGGTGGAGTACGCAGAGCAGTATCCCGACCGGTTTTTTGACGTAGCCATAGCAGAGCAGCATGCAGTGACGCTCGCCGCAGGCATGGCCTGCGAGGGCGTAAAGCCCGTCGTAGCAATTTACTCAACGTTTTTACAACGCGCCTACGATCAATTAGTACACGATGTTGCTTTGCAGAAACTCGACGTGACCTTTGCAATCGATCGCGCGGGCTTAGTGGGGCAGGACGGTCCTACGCACCACGGCGCGTTCGATATCAGTTATCTACGCTGCATACCAAACATGGTGATTGGAGCACCTTCTGATGAGAACGAATGTCGCCAAATGCTGTATACCGCCTATCGCCATCCAGGCCCTGCGGCCATTAGATACCCCCGAGGCACGGGACCTGGCTCACTGATTGAAGAAACCATGTCCGAAGTACCCATTGGCAAAGCGGTGCTAGTGCGGCCGGGGCAAGACATCGCTATTCTCAACTTTGGCGCACTCTTTTCTGAAGCGATGAAGGCTGGAGAAGAGCTAGACGCAACGGTAGTGGATATGCGCTGGGTTAAGCCTCTGGATGAAGAGCTTATCCTTGAGCTTGCGGCAAGCCATGAACTGATAATCACAGTGGAGGAAAATGCTGTTGCCGGTGGAGCGGGATCGGCTGTGTCGGAATTTTTGGCTCGAAGTACCAATAGCTGTCCAGTTCGGCACATCGGCATTCCAGACCAATTCATTGAACACGGAGATCAAGGTGCGCTTCGAACTGCCGAGGGCCTCGGTGAAGCTGCAATACTGCAGGCTGTAGAAGCACACACGTCCTCGAAAAGTCTGAATGTGAGTCCCCTTCGCATCGGGTCAACAATCCAACGACAATCATGAGGCCATTCTCAGAGTTAAGAGAGAGCAGCCCACTCCGTTCACAAGGCACGGTCTCCCCGTCAAATGCCTAAAAGTGAGCTTTTTGTAGCTCGTCCAAACCTCCCGGAGATTGAAGAGCTACTCCCGCTTCTCGAATCCATTTGGGACAGCTCTCAGCTAACTAACAACGGCCCGCTTGTTCAGAAGCTCTCCAGACAGCTCGAGTCATACTTTCAAACAGCCCACGTAACACTATGCGGAAATGGCACACTCGCTCTTATTTGCGCGCTCAAATCTCTCAAACTGCCTGTTGGAAGCGAGGTTATAACGACACCCTACAGCTTTGTAGCCACAGCCAGCGCCATCGTTTGGGCGGGGCTAAAACCGGTGTTTGTAGACATTGAGGAAGACGGGTTTAACATCTCAGCATCGGCAATCGCCGCCGCCGTAACGGAAAACACCTCAGCAATCGTCCCCGTGCACTGTTACGGAAAACCCTGCGATGTGCAGGCTATTCAAGACATTGCTGACCATCACGGACTATCTGTTATCTATGACGCCGCGCATGCCTTTGGCGTCGATTGTGACTGTGGTTCGCTGCTATCGCACGGCGATGCATCCATCGTAAGCTTTCATGCCACAAAGGTTTTCCATACCTTTGAAGGTGGCTGTGTCGTAACCAAAAACACTGAACTTAAGGAACAAGTCGACCTGGCAATAAACTTCGGTTTTCGAAGCGAAACGGAGGTCGATGGCATTGGTATCAACGCCAAAATGAGCGAGTTCAACGCCGCAATCGGCTTACTTCAAATAGATCGCGTTGACGACTTGATAGCCGCCAGAAAAAAGGCCCATGAGCATTACAACCAGGCCCTGGCATCGGTGGCTTGTGTCACCTTACCCAGCGACAAAGGCTACCGTTCTAACTATTCCTACTATCCGGTGTTAGTGTCCAAAGAGTGCAAGCTAGATCGAGATGCTCTGTACAACGAGCTCAAAAGTTTCGGCGTATTTGCACGACGCTACTTCTTTCCGTTGATAACTGACTTTGAAAGCTACAAAGATTTTCGCAAAGGCAACGATCTACCAAATGCACAAAGAGCGGCGGAGCAGGTTTTGTGTTTACCCATTCACCCAAGTCTGGATACGAAAGACTTAGATCGGGTGTGCTCAGCATTCACCCGCGCGTTACTTTAAGGACTCCTTTAAGTCATGCGCGCACTGCTCGTCGATACCGGATTCTCTGCTGAACCTTTGCTCCACGCTGCTACCGCTGCTGGCTTTGATGTTTCAGTCGTTGGGAACCGGCCCGATGACGTCTTAACTCACATTGCCTCTGACTACATTCAAAGCGACTACTCAAGGACGCCATTGTTACGAAAGAGCTTTGTGGAGAGTCACAGTGACGCATTGATTCCCGGTTGCACGGACATCTCATACCTGAGTAGCAGCTCCCTGCGAGATGAACCCGGGGTACGCAATATCGATTCATTTGATCAATCACAGATGATTTTCGACAAAGCCAAATTTAGGTCCTTGTGCCACGAACTCGATGTTCCCAGCCCGCAAAGCTACGAGAATCTCGAAGCAATAGAAGTGGGTTCCAAGGTGATCGTGAAGCCCGTTGACGCATACTCCGGGAGAGGCATTAGCGTCATCCACTTCAACGACGAAGCGGAACTGGCTCGCGCTGTTAGTCATGCAAAAGCTTCCTCACCATCTAACAGCTTCCTCGTGGAAGACTTCGTAGAGGGATATCTGTACAGCTCTTCCCTTTTCATGAAGCGCGGCAAGGTGGCACGCGCTTTTCTTGTCGAAGAGCACTGCTGCAGCGGCAGCTACAGCGTCAGCCTAAGTCGAGTTATCGATGACACTCCTGGCTCGAAGCGAAGAGAAGTAGAAGCGGCGATGGAGTTAATTTCTCAACATCTGGATCTCTGCGACGGCCTCATGCACGTGCAATGGATAGAAGGGCCAGATGGCTTTAAGCTGATCGAGCTAACAAGACGTTGTCCGGGAGACCTGTACGCCCGATTGATCGAGCTCAGCACGGGATTCGATTACGCAGGCGCGTACGTTGCACCTTTTTTGGGCCAAAGTCTTTCACGGCAAGCAACTACTGAGGATTCCATACCCAATACCCTCAGAGTCACCGTAAAGGGACCTCCTAAATCAATGTTGACCCAGCTCGAAATATCCGACTCTCACCGTGTCGTAGAGTATTACCCGTTAATCAACATCGGCGAAGAAATAGACGAGTCCGGTCGGGTCGGTATCCTATTTTTAGCACTGGATGCGACATATCACTCGAAAGCCCTTGGCGAAGGCTGGGAAGACTCCCTTTATGAGGTTTCAAGCGTCAAACCATGATATCCAGTACATCGTGCTTAGTATGCTAGAGGTTATTCTGTTGTGAGTCTCAAACTTGCGTTAATCGGCGGGGGTATCAACTCCGCTGTGGGCTATACCCACGTCATTGCATCGCAGATGGATGGGCACTTCAAAATAGTCGCCGGTGCGTTTAGTACCCATCCTGAAATCAACGAGCGCAGTGGAGATACTTATGGCTTAGCGCCTGAGCGAGTTTTTGACTGTTGGCGCACCATGATCGAAGTATTGGGTGACGAATTGGACGCCGTCGCCGTGCTAACTCCCACACCCAGTCACTCTGAAATCGTACTTCACGTGCTCAGAAAAGGTATCGATGTAATCTGCGAGAAGAGTCTGGCAACTTCCAGTGTCGACGCGCAAAAAATCGCCGATGTCGCAGATGAATGTGGTTGCCAGTGTCTTGTTACCTTTAACTATAGTGGCTACCCGGCAGTCCGGGAGATTCGAAAACAAGTACTGAACGGCCATCTGGGGAGTATTCGACAAGTATCCATAGAGATGCCCCAGGAAGGTTTTCTTCGACAAGGGGCAGCTCCTCAAGAATGGCGTATCCGCGACTACGAGGTGCCCACTGTGTCTCTTGATTTAGGTGTACACGTGGCCCATCTCGCGGAGTACGTAGCCCCCTGCGGGATGACCACGTCTGTATCCTCAACAGAATGCCATAGCGGCGCTGTCTCAGACGTCGTCGACAACGTTAATGCGCTCGTCACCTTTGAGAACGGCGCCCTGGGCAACTTCTGGTGGTCTAAAGCCGCACTTGGATATCGCAATGGGCTGCGGGTTAGGGTCTTTGGTAGTGACGCTGCGGCTGAATGGCACCAAATGAATCCAGAGGAGCTACTCCTTAGTTTCAACGATGGCAGGCGCGAGATTATCGACCGCGGCCGCGGGCATGCAGAATCCGAGCTGGAACAACCAGAATACAACCGCTTCAAGCCCGGCCATCCTGCAGGTTTCATTGAAGCATTTGCTAATCTTTATGCTGACTTTAGTGGATTACTACGAGGGCAGCCGGAGTCCAGCGATCATGCGCACAGTGCCCACGCGGCTGCAAGAGGCCTACGATTTTTGGAAGAGGTTCACCGCAGCCCAATTCGCAAGTCGCGTTAAACCGACCTTAAAAATAATCACTTTCTAAAGACAACGAGCATGTGGAAGTTAAGTATCGATGCAGCCTCTGCACTGATAGCCCAGCTCTCTGGAGCCTTGGGCCTACTTATTGCCACCCCGATTTTCCTGAATTTTTTGGGCAAAGAGGCCTATGGGCTTATAGGGGTCCTCGCCACGGTTCAATCGCTGATCGTACTTCTGGATCTAGGCGTAGCTACTTCATTGATGCGCGCTACCTCAAGCTTCAAAGAGAAAGGAGATACCGCGCGATTTCACGCTATCTTCAGGCTGGTTTTGTTATTTGCAGCAGCCGGCTTCTGCGCCATCCTGATCGCAGGCTTTGGAGGTGCTAACGCTGTAGCAACAATTTGGTTGAGCGTCGAAGACCTCCCATCAACCACCGTCCAAACCTGCCTTGTTGCCATTTTTGTTCAATTGGGTTTCAGGTGGATCATAGGATTCCTCAGGGCTAATGCCCTCGGGATGGAATGGGTTGTAACTGCAAGTGCAGTACAAGTCCTCGGAAATGTATTGCGCTACGGACTTGGCGCTGCACTTCTAGTCTGGCCCGGGTTATCGCTCAGTACCTTTTTCTGGTTTCAAGCCTCATGTAGCGTTGTCGAATTACTGTGTATCCTTTTCGTTGTCAGAAAAAACCTTCCCCATCCCCTCTTCGCTAGAGTCGAAGTCAGGAACCTGAAGTCCGAGCTGTACCTCACGGGCACCCTTTCCGCCGCGCTTGTTCTGTGGTCTGTCGCAAGCCAAGCAGACAGAGTCATTCTCTCGAACATGTTGCCGCTAGGTGAATTCGGCGAGTTTATGCTCGGCATCACCATCGCTTCGGGAGTGTTGATACTAGCGGGTCCCTTCGGCGGCGTATTGATACCGAGGTTCACCTCACTGTCGGAAGCGAATGAATCTGAAGCACTCCACACAACTTTCTTGGCTGCACTTACTGCGGCATCAGTGTTCGCCGGAGCGGTCGCAGTGACCCTCGGTTTTTTTATGGAAGATGTGTTTTACATTTGGTTAGATGCGGGCCCAAAACAATACGCAGATGTCATCACAACGGCTTCTTGGTACTCCCTTGGAAACTTGGCACTCGTACTCGGATCCGTTCCGTACTATCTGCAGGTCGCAAAAGGCAATCTCCATTACCATCTCATCGGAGCCGCCTTTTCCACCGCAGGACTGCTTATCAGCCTGCCTGTTCTTATACATTTTAGGGGTATCGAGGGGGCGGGTATGGCTTGGATGCTCGTTAACACCTCGGCGCTTTGCTGGTCATTGTGGGTTGCGAAGCGTCTACTGCCTTCGCTACAACACCGAGACTGGCTCCGCGCAGTCATCCTACCCATCAGCGGGATACTAGTCACTACGTTTACTTTCAAACATGTAATAACGCTTCCTCAGGACAGAATCGGCGCTCTCATTACTCTGCTTACTGCTGGCTTGGCGATAGTAATCACAGGCATCATCTCCTCTCCTTTGTTGGCTCGTTTTTTTAGAGAGACATTTTTTAGAGGGTCATAAACCTTAGCTATGAAGTACAAAGCGCGCGCAAAACGAATGCTTCGGAAGTACCATCAATCAAAGGCGAGGCCACTAGATGACTGACCCCATATCTGTGCCTCCTGCGGAATCCGCGGTGTTGGCTCAATGGTCGTCGGATGCGTTGACGCCATTGGTATCTATTTGTTGCACCACATTTAATCACGGAGAGTTCATTCGTGACGCTGTCCACGGGTTCCTCATTCAGAAAACGTCTTTCCCCTTTGAAATCATTGTGCACGACGATGCCTCCACCGACGGTACGACAGAGATACTAGAGGAACTCAGATCAATCTATCCGCGACTCATTCGACTTGTTGTTCAAGATGAAAATCAATGGTCGAAGGGTTGCAGGCTGCTGGCAAACCATGTCTTCACTTTGGCCCGAGGTAAGTACATTGCCGTGTGCGACGGCGATGACTTTTGGGTCGACCCGCGCAAACTACAGTTGCAAGTAGACTTCCTGGAAACTAATCAAGACTTTGTTCTTTGTTTTACTGATTCACAGGGAGTCATCGAAGACACACAAGAGGTCACTCAACTTACCGCCCGGCGGCAAGATCTCAGTAGCTTAGAGCTGCAGTCAACGACGTCGCTTTTCACTTCGAGTGCCTGTTTTCGCAACGAAATAAAAATTTGGCCTGATCAGCTTACACGCGCGCCCTACGGAGACTTGGTTATGTGGTCTCTACTGGGCGACTTTGGAAAAGGAAAATTTATTTCTGAGGCACAGCCGATACGACAAAGAGTTCACCCCGCCGGCGTCCACTCTATGCAGAGCAAGAACGATCAAGTGGCAAATGCCGTAATCACCAATGCATTGCTGGCAGCCTATCGCCTGGAAGAGAGAGAATCTGCGCTGGCCTTACTACACGTGCAAAACATCATACTTCTCTCCATCAAGCTGTATGGACTTCGCTTGGGTACTTCTATGCTCTATAGGGCGCTGAGGAAGCTCAGGCTAGTTAAAGCATAACTGCTTCGCGCCCCTACCGTCTGATCAGTAAAGGAGACTACGGCCGTTGTTTAGAATCCGACGAATACGTCACCCAGGCCGAGCCTTGTGGGCACTGATGTGTCGCCCGCCCCTGCTCTCTTCGTCCAGCTGTGTTGCCTGCAGCAAAAGCTTGGGACGTTTTTTGAGCCACCGAGGTGGCGATAGAAACAGCCCCGCGTTAATGAAGGTTCTGCATGTCATAGGCAGTGATGTGAATCACTTCGAGTGTCCATGGTGCGGCTGCAATGATAGAGATAGACACTTACTGCTCTACATAGAAGCGCTCGGCCTCGCCTCGCGATTCAGCGACGCGAATGTCTTGCACGTAGCTCCGGAAAAAACTCTCCGCAGCTTTGTTCTGGATCAGCGGCCCAGTATCTACCTCGCCATCGACTTAGCAAAAAAGCCGCTCGTTTCATCGCAAATGAATGTAGAGAACCTTGCTCTACCCCCGCAATCCGTCAATGTCGTGATTGCAAACCACGTGCTGGAGCACATTGATAATCTCGAGTCGGCGTTAAGTGAGTTTTTTCGTGTGCTAAAACCAGGTGGGCTGGCAATTCTGCAAACGCCTTACAGCTCAATGCTTCGATCAACATTCTGCGACCCGGGAATAACCGCAGATGCAGCAAGACTGGAGGCTTACGGACAGGAAGACCACGTCCGCCTGTTTGGCTCTGATATCTTCGATCTTGTAGAGCAGGCGGGCTTCAAGTCGAAAGCAGTGGAACACAAGCAAGTCCTTGCGCACATTGATCCGAAACGATCAGGCATAAACCCTCGAGAACCGTTATTCTTGTTTGAGAAACCAAACTCCTCATGATTGGAACAATCTTCCGTAGTGGAAGACGTCTACCGTTCGACCCACTAACAGCCGAGAAATTGAATGAAAACGCCAAAGAAGACAGCGAACGAAACTTCGGATTCCTTCGCTGATATAAGTAATAGGATCGACGAACTGACTCGTGATTTAGAGTCAGCTGATATTCCTTTGGAGCGAGCGAGTAGTGTCTACGCAGAGGCCGTAGATCTGATAAAACTCGCACAAGAACGTCTTAGCGCAGCAGAAGAACAAGTCGCTATCATCGAGAAGACCTCATCACCGAAGCAAGACGAATTGGATGGAGCCTCTGACTAATGACTGGAGGGCGTGTTGTGGCCGAGAAAGCTACTGCGACAACAGTATTGGAGCGAGCGCTCTTAGCTTCAAGTATGAATTCAGGCAAACGCCTCCGCCCCCAACTCCTTGAAGCGGCGGCACGGGCAATCGGCGGCCAGTCTACGGACCGTAAGGCTAGAGCATCAGCCGAAGCTATCGAGCTCATCCACACTTACTCGCTGATCCACGATGATCTCCCCGCGATGGATGACGACGATCTTCGCCGTGGTCACCCCACGTTACACGTGGCGTTCGACGAGGCGACGGCAATCCTTGTGGGAGATGGCCTGCAGGCCAAGGCATTTGAGCTAATCGCCAACGACGATCAGCTAAGCGCCGAGCAGCGCATTGAGCTCGTCCAATGCCTCGCAAAAGCGGCGGGATTCGATGGCATGGTGGGTGGCCAGGGGCTCGATATAGAAGCAACGCAGAAAGAGCTTTCTCTGGATGAGCTCAAGAAAATCCATGCGCTCAAAACAGGAGCGCTGATTACAGCGGCACTGGTCATGGGCGGGATAGTGGGAGAGGCCAGCGCTTCTCAAGTCGCTACGCTCAGAGTCGTTGGCGACAAAATCGGGCTAGCGTTTCAAATCATAGACGATGTGATTGATGTTCGAAGCGACAGCACAACGCTTGGCAAAACCGCAGGCAAAGACGCCGCTGCAGGGAAAACAACCTATGTCGCACTGATGGGACTGGAAGCCGCTGAGTCTGCAGCGCTGGAACTCTATCAAGAATCTCTGAGCTTAATCGCCGAGTGGGACGAAAACACAGAAGTGCTTCGCGAGCTCCTAGCAAAAATGGTGAAACGCGACCGCTAAGTCTTCTCGGGCGCTGGGAGCCAAAAAGCGCTTCAGCGCTCCTCCAACATATGACCGAGCTTGGACCCTTTAGTCTGCAGGTATTTCTCGTTGTGCGGATTGCTATCGCATTGCAGCGCGACACGCTCCACGACATCAATACCCAACTCAGTAAGCGCTGCAACTTTACGTGGATTGTTAGTCATGAGCCGCACTCGACTCATCTGCAAGTGCTCAAACATGGGCCGGACAATGGTGTAATCACGCATATCTGCTCCGAACCCCAGCTGCTCATTCGCTTCAACGGTATCTGCCCCTTCGTCCTGAAGCTGATAAGCCTTGATCTTATTCAGTAAACCGATACCACGACCTTCCTGTCGAAGGTAGAGCAAGGCACCACGACCCTCGTGAGCAATGGCGCGAAGCGCGGCCTGAAGCTGATTACCACAATCGCAACGCAGGCTAAAAAGGGCATCCCCCGTAAGACACTCAGAGTGCACTCGCGTGAGTACCGGTTCGCCGGTCGAGACGTCACCCAGCGTAAGCACTAGATGCTCCTTATTCGCCTCAACATCCTCAAAACCGTGCATCGTGAACACGGCCCAGTCTGTGGGTAAACGCGAGGCCTCAACAAATCTTACTGACACTAATCTATCCAGCAACTACAAGGGCGCGCTAGTCTAACAGAGCTCAGGAGCCTCACGAACCGTTAAAACAGAAGCCACCGCGCGGGTCACCAACGTGCTTTCAAGGTAAGAATCCCGCTCTGCTCCTGCATATCCACGTGCTGCAGAAAGCTCATTCCCAAGAGCGCGACGGAAGGCTGCTCCCCTTCGATCACCGTTGCGGCCACGCCGTCTACACGAATTCCGCCTACGATTACCGAATCAAGAAGTACTCGCCTGGCAGGCACTATAGACCCCGCCGTCTGGACTCTAGCCGCAACACCCTCATCTTCCGCAATGCCCACGGCTCGCGCATCCCTGCTATTTAGCGCGATGATGTTCGCCCCCGTATCCACGAGCATTGCGAGACGAATGTTATTAATCTCTGCGCTCGTCACATATTGCATTTGCTCGTTGCGAGGAATCGCGACACTGCGCTCTTTGGGCTCACTAAACTGACCGCTAATCCGCTGAGAAACACGTAAGCGCTGTTGCTGTCCGCCTATCTCTACTAAAGCCGACTGGGCGTCGGCCGTCAGCAAAAGCACGCCACCCTCGCTTTGCCCTTCCCTCAATGTGACCCGCTGACCATCAATCTTCATCACCGCGAGTCCGGGAAGCAGCGCCTCCACAAGGATCTCTGCTTTGAGCACTGGCGCGAACGCAAAGACCCAGATCAGTAAATAAAACCTCATAGGCCAGCAACCAGCCACAAAGCAAGGTGGAGGGTCAGGCAAGCAAAAATACCCGCCACAACATCATCGATCATAATGCCGAAACCGCCTCCAGCTCGCCGATCAAGCCAGCCGATGGGCCAAGGCTTGGCGATATCGAATATTCGAAACACCAAAAAACCAGCGAGAACCCACAGCGGTTCGACCGGGACGGCCCACAGGGCGATCCACAGTCCTACAAACTCATCCCAAACAATGCCCGGATGATCATGCACGTTTAGCGCTGTACTCGCACGATCACAAATCCAGATACCCAACAATGCAGCGACGACAACTATTGCGCTGTAGATCCACAAAGGTTGCGGGGCCATGAGCCAGTACAACGGCAGTGCCGCCACGGTACCTACAGTGCCCGGCGCTTTCGGGGCAAGTCCCGAACCAAAGCCAAAAGCCAGTAGCTGTATGGGATCGGAAAGTTTTGGGCGGGGCGGGGCGCTCACTGTCGGCACCATAGTGTTGAAAACTCCCAAACGGCGGTCACGCTAAAAATGGCGGTATCCATCGATCTCGCCTGCTGCATCACAGCGTACACCTGAGCCGCTTTCAACGCAGCCTATTCGTATACTCCCCTCAGGAGGTGGGACGGATTCAGGCAAAGTGAAACACAGGCGGTAATCCTCCCCTCCCCCCAGCGCCCAGGACAGAGCCTGCTCAGTCGAAACAACGGACTTCAATGCCTGAGAAAGGGGAATGAGCGCGGAGTCTACGTACACACAGACCTTGCTTGCCTCTGCTATGTGCCCAAGATCGGCTAGAAGCCCATCAGACACATCGATCGCAGAGGTGGCCTGACGCCGAAGACTCACGCCCAGATCAAGAGCAGGGAATGGACGCCAAAATCGCGCGCGCAAGGCATCCGCAGCCTGTACATCTCCCGTAAGACGACCCTCGATAAGTGCAAGGCCTGCAGCTGAATCTCCCAGCGAACCGCTGACATAGATCAGGTCTCCGGGCCTAGCGCCATCTCGACGGATGGCTTGTCCACTAGGAACGGCACCCATCACCTGAACACTGAGTGAGAGCGCACCTCGTGTCAGGTCACCTCCCACCAGAGGGAGATCAAAATCAGAAACGGCATCGCTCAAACCCGAACGGATATCGCTTAGCCAGGCATCATCTGCATGGGGAATACTTAGCGCCAGGGTCATGGCAAGAGGTCGGGCCCCCATCGCTGCAAGGTCACTTGCTGCCGCGGCCACGGCACGATAAGCAACATCTGCGGGAGGAGAATTCCTAGGGAAGTGCACGTCTTCAAGCATGCTGTCTACCGAGACAACAAGCTCTTCCCCGGTCTTCAGCTGAAGCACAGCGCCGTCGTCGCCATTCCCAAGGACGACGTCCGAGCTTTTATCAAGCGTGCTGAAATATTGCGCGATCAGGCTAAATTCGCCGCGCGGCTGCTTAGCGTCCGGCACTAACCTCAGGACCACGTAATTGCCGCGCCAGCTTATCCAGCACGCCGTTGATGTACTTGTAACTCTCTGCCGCGCCAAATTTTTTGGCCAGAGCTACGGACTCATTGATAACTACCCGATAGGGAACATCGATACGATCTCGAAGCTCAAATCCCCCCATGCGCAAAAGAGAGCGCTCAATGGGGTCAAGCTCACGTAGCTCGCGATCCAGTAATGGTTCAAGCAGACCATCAAGCTCATCTGCCAGAGGCGGAACACCGTGAATCAGCGTTTGAAAGTACTCCAAATCCACCACGGAAAAATCATAGTCCGTGCGAAACTCAGCCTCTATGTCCGTGGTAGTCGCACCAGCCATATGCCACTGATAGAGTGCCTGTAGTGCGTAGTGACGTGCTTTACGACGACGGGCGATCAGTTCTTGTTGAGCCTGCTTAGACACCTCAGCCGAGCTGCCCCAGAAGGCTTACCATCTCCAATGCGGACAACGCAGCCTCAACACCCTTGTTACCGGCTTTGGTGCCAGAACGTTCGATCGCTTGCTCGATGCTATCCACCGTTAACACCCCAAAGGATATGGGGATATCATGACTCAGACTCACTTGGGCTATACCTTTGGTACATTCCCCTGCAACGTGCTCAAAATGCGGGGTGCCACCACGAATCACGGCCCCCAGAGCAACAATCGCATCGTAATCACCCGTCTTGGCTAAGCGCTGGCAGGCCAGGGGTATTTCAAAGGCGCCGGGAACACGAATAATGGTGATCTGCGCGTCTGCAACACCGTGACGCTTCAGGGTGTCTATTGCGCCCTCAAGCAAATGCTCCACCACAAAACTATTCCAACGACCCACCAGCAAAGCGTAACGCCCCGTAGTGTGAGTCATGGTTCCTTCGATAGTGTTTAAATTACTCATGATCAACTCTTCTCAGTTCTTCTCAATTCTTCGCAGCAATAGGATAGCTGTAATCGCGGACACCCGGCCTTTCTTACCAGTTTTTGAATCCTAGTCAGCCGCTGGCGGCTCAAGATAGTCAATGACCTCAAGGCCAAAGCCTGAAATGGCATTGTACTTGATCGGCGCACCCATCAGGCGAATCTTACCTACTCCGAGTTCGCGGAGTATCTGGGAACCCACACCCACGGTGTTATAGCTGTCACCCGCCTTGGGATCACGAGGTTCAATCTTACCCAGCGCAAGATCGATACTGTGCAGCAGCTGTTCATCAGTCTCGCTTCGGCTCAAAAGCACAAGAACACCGGAGCCAGCTTTTGCGATCGCTTCCAAGCTCCGCTGTACACTCCAACCGACCTGCCCTTGGATGTCGCTACCCAGCAAATCTCGCAGCGTTGAGCTCGCGTGTACGCGCACCAGCGTAGATTCAGACGCATTGATGGCTCCGAGGCTAAGCGCGATATGCAGACCACCATGGGTCCGATCGCGATAGCTCGTCATTTGGAAGGCACCATGAAGCGTGTCTATCTGACCCTCGCGTACTCGCTCGATCGTCTGCTCGTTGGCGATTCGATAGTGAATCAAATCAGCCACCGTCCCAACCTTCAAATTATGGTTGCTCGCAAACTCAATGAGGGCAGGGCCGTCGGCAAGCTCTCCCTTATCATCGAGCACATCGGCTATAACTGCCGCCGGCGTAAGACCGGCAATACGCATGTAATCAACGGCAGTTTCTGTATAGCCTGCGCGCGTCAGCACACCGCCGGGCTCCGCCGCCAAGGGAAAGATATGCCCCGGTTGCACAATATCGCCAGGTACCGCCTGGGGCGCCACGGCCACTTGCACCGTATGGGCTCTGTCCGCGGCGGATATCCCGGTATCAATGCCTTTCGCCGCCTCAATGGACAGCGTGAAACGCGAAGTTTCACTGTTATTGCCCGCCACCATGGGCGGCAAGTCTAATTGCTCGCAGCGCTCTTGGGTTAAGGCAAGACACACAAGTCCTCGCGCTTTTCGTGCCATAAACGTCACTTGCTCGGCACTGCAATGCTCTGCAGCCACCATAACGACACCCTCGTTACTTCGCTCATCACGTTCATCGAGGATCACCACCATGCGACCGTGGCGGAGGTCGTCGAGTAACTCTCCGACGCTATTGATATTCAGCTCAGTCATGCGCCTTTATCCAAGTAACCATTGTCAGCCAGGGTTTGATAATCAATCCCGCCATTGGGGTTCGCCGCCTCTTTGCCCTGCAGCAATCGCTCCAGGTAACGGGCTATCACATCGACCTCAAGGTTCACTCGACTGCCTGGGCAATAGTGTTCAAAAACTGTTTCAGTCATGGTCTGGGGAATGATGTTGAGATCGAAATTGGCACCGTCGACGGCGTTTACCGTGAGACTCGTTCCGTCGATGCAGATGCTGCCTTTGTGCGCAATGTACTTCGCCAGATCATCCGGGGCACGAACCACAACCCGCCACGATCGCGCATCTTCCTCCATGCTGACGATCTCTCCCAATCCGTCCACGTGACCACTCACGATGTGGCCGCCGAGACGGCTTTCGGGAGTCAGCGATTTCTCTAGATTCACCGAAGAACCCTGAGACAAATCTCCCAAGGTAGTCAGATTCAAGGTCTCTCGTGAGACATCGGCCCAAAAACCATCTCCGGGCAACTCGGTGACTGTCAGACATACACCGTTGGTTGCGATGCTATCGCCGATACCGACATCATCGAGAGCCAGCTTTCCCGTGTGAATCCGCATACGAAGATCACCACCGCTAGGCTGCTGCGCCGCGACCGTCCCCACTGCCTGAATAATTCCCGTAAACATTCGATTTCCTAACTGCTGTACTGACTCTTAACTCTCGGATTGCTGTGGAGCGAAGATAAAACGATGATCGTCCCCTATTTGCCTACGATCGATCAGTCGTAGCCTCAGGGCCTCAGCCATTCGGTCGAGGGGCAAGTCCAGTAAGGGACGCGCGTGACTACCAAGAAGCACGGGTGCCATATAGACGATCAGTTGATCGACCAGGCCACTTTGGAGCATCGCACCCGCTAAAGTGGGGCCAGATTCTAACAGAATCTCGTTACATTCCCTCGCGGAAAGTTCACCAACGATGTCTGCGGGAGCCAAGCCCCGCCCCGCCCTAGGCAGCGCCGTGTGATCAATCCCCGGTGGCAAATTGGAGTGAGCTTCCCTCGAATGAAGCAGCAGACTGGGCTGATCGCCTTGCAATACCGCGGCGTCGGCGGGTGTACGTAGATGGCTATCAGCGACAACTCGCAATGCGCGCCGCATTGGCGGCGGCAAACGCTCGTGCCCAAAGGATTCATCTCGAACCGTCAAAGCACAATCGTCTGCCAGAACCGTACCTATCCCGGTGACGACAGCGCAGCTTTCTGCGCGCAGCTTCTGCACATCCTGTCGCGCTTGGGGCCCCGTGATCCACTGGCTCTCGCCCGAAGCCATAGCTGTGCGCCCATCTAAAGACATTGCCAGCTTCATACGAAGCCTCGGCCTGCCCCTGCGCTGCCTCGCCAGAAAACCCGCTAACTGCGACTCAACGTTAGCGGCCATAAGGCCCGCTTCCACCTCAATACCCTCGCTCAGCAATTGCCGAATGCCGCCACCATCTACCTTGGGGTTAGGATCGCGCAGTCCAACAACCACACGCGCGACGCCAGCAGTTATCAGAGCCAGTGAACAAGGAGGAGTTCGGCCCGTATGAGCGCAAGGCTCCAGGGTGACATAGGCGGTGCTTCCGCGTGCGGCGTCACCGGCGGCCTTTAATGCCACGACTTCGGCATGATCACCGCCCGCAGGCTGAGTGAAGCCCTCCCCGACTACGATCGAGTCTCGCACGAGCACGCAGCCGACGTGAGGGTTAGGCCGCGCCCAGTACTTCCCACGTCCGGCCAAACGCAGAGCGCGGGCCATAAACTGATGATCGATTGCAGAAAACATCGAGCAAGCGACGCCTTAGGCGTCGTTGTCAGCAAGGGGGCTTACAGGGGGGATCGCTCGGGATTCCGGCTCGGCCTGCAGGCGCTCGATAGCAGCCTGGAATTCGGCAATGTCTTCAAAGCTTCGATAAACCGATGCAAAGCGTACATAGGCCACTTTATCGAGTTCCTTGAGACTATCCATCACCAACTCGCCAAACACCCGCGAGTTCACCTCGCGTTCGCCAGTAGCGCGAAGTTTTTGCTTGATATGACTAATTTCGGCCTCGATCAACTCCACGGAGACTGGTCGCTTTTCCAGGGCGCGTAGGAATCCGGCACGCAGCTTGTCTTCATTGAAGGGCTCTCGACTGCCGTTTTGCTTGATCACGCGAGGCATGACCAGTTCAGCCGCCTCGTAGGTGGTGAAACGCTCCTTACAGGACAAACACTCGCGGCGGCGGCGGACTTGAGCGCCGTCGGTCACCAAACGGGAATCGATGACCTTGGTGTCGTCAGCCGAGCAAAAGGGACAATGCATTCGCGGTTCCGCCTATGACTGAGTAATTCATGCCCGGCTCAACAGGCCAAGACTCAAGCGGCAACCGCCGAACCAGCCGCCGGACGCTCTCCGTAGACCGGAAAACGCGCACAGATCGCAAGAACCTTTGTCTTCACGGCGGTGATAGTCGCATCCGCGTCACCTGTTTCAAGCGCCTCGAGCACGTCACACATCCAGTTAGTCAGCTCGCGGGTTTCCGCTTCACCAAAGCCTCTAGTGGTAATCGCTGGTGTCCCCACCCGCAGTCCGGAGGTAATGAAAGGTGAGCGGGGGTCGTTAGGAACCGCGTTTTTATTCACAGTAATATTTGCGGCGCCCAATGCTGCATCGGCATCTTTGCCTGTGTAAGGCTTGCCGATAAGGTCGACGAGCATAAGGTGGTTGTCTGTACCACCAGACACAATGTTGATACCGCGTTCCATGAACGTCGCGGCCATGGCGCGGGCATTGGTAACAACTTGCTCCTGATAAGCCACAAACTCAGGCTGCTGAGCCTCGAGAAAACTCACAGCTTTCGCCGCGATAACGTGCATCAACGGACCGCCCTGCCCTCCGGGGAAAACCGCCGACTGGAACTTTTTCTCCAGCTCTTCGTTCGCTTTCGCCAAAATAATGCCGCCGCGGGGACCACGAAGCGTTTTATGGGTGGTTGAAGTAACCACATCGGCGAAGGGTACCGGATTGGGGTAAACCCCCGCTGCCACCAGACCCGCGACGTGTGCCATGTCGACCAGAAGATAAGCACCCACCTCGTCGGCAATAGCGCGATAACGCGACCAGTCCACCACGCGGCTGTACGCAGAGAAACCGCCGATTATCATTGCTGGCTTGTGTTCTCGGGCCAGTGCGTCGAGCTGATCGTAATCTATCTCGCCCGTGTGGTTGTCCAAACCGTACTGGATCGCGTTGTAGTGCTTACCCGAAAAGTTGGGCTTGGCACCGTGGGTGAGGTGTCCACCGTCAGCCAAACTCATACCCAAGATCGTATCGCCCGGCTTGACCAGCGCCTGAAACACTGCGGAATTAGCCTGAGAACCCGAATGAGGCTGCACATTCGCGTAATCCGCACCAAACAGAACCTTCGCACGCTCTACCGCGAGCTCTTCTGCTTTGTCTACGTACTCACAGCCGCCGTAGTAGCGCTTACCGGGATACCCCTCGGCATATTTATTAGTGAGCACTGATCCCTGCGCCTGAAGCACCCGTGGACTGGCATAGTTTTCTGAGGCTATGAGCTCAATATGCTCTTCCTGACGACATTCTTCGTCGCAAATGGCGGAAAATAGGGCATCGTCGAAGCCCTCAATAGACATGGCATCGTCAAACATGGCGATCTCTCCTGATGCGCGCAAAAGTGGGAAAGGAGAGATTTTAACCGAAAGCCGGCATCTGGCCTATCTCGACTGTGCATTTGCTAGAATCCGCGCCTCAAACCAGAGGAATCAGATCTACACATGGCACAGTACGTCTACAGCATGAACCGAGTGGGCAAAGTCGTCCCACCCAAAAAAACCATCCTTGAGAACATTTCTCTGTCGTTCTTTCCCGGGGCCAAGATCGGCGTTTTGGGTTTGAATGGCTCGGGCAAGTCGACGCTCCTCAAAATCATGGCCGGCCTGGACACGGACATCCTTGGCGAAGCGCGTCCCCAGCCTGATCTGAATATTGGCTATCTGCCTCAAGAGCCGCAGCTCGATCCCGCGAAGGACGTGCGGGGCAACGTAGAAGAGGGACTGAGCGTTGCTCTGGATGCTCTCGCTGGACTCGAGAAAGTTTACGCAGACTACGCCGAGCCCGATGCGGACTTTGACGCCCTTGCAAAAGAGCAAGCACGTTTAGAGGATGTTATTCAGGCCACGGATGCACACAACATTGACCACCGTCTGGAAGTTGCTGCGGACGCTCTGCGCCTCCCACCTTGGGATGCGGATGTCGCAACTCTATCGGGCGGTGAGCGTCGACGCGTCGCGCTTTGCCGCTTGTTGCTTTCGGGCCCGGATATGTTGCTTTTGGACGAACCCACAAACCATCTCGATGCCGAAAGTGTCGGCTGGCTAGAACGTTTTCTGGAGGACTTTCCCGGAACCGTGGTCGCGATTACTCACGATCGTTACTTTTTGGACAATGCTGCAGGATGGATCCTAGAGTTAGATAGAGGCCGCGGCATTCCCTATGAAGGGAATTATTCAGACTGGTTGGACGCAAAGGAGCAACGACTCGCACAGGAACAACGACAGGAAGCCTCCCATCAAAAAGCGATCAAGGCTGAACTGGAGTGGGTGCGCAGCAATCCAAAAGGACGGCAGGCCAAGAGTAAAGCGCGTCTGGCACGCTTTGAGGATCTACAGTCGCAGGAGTTTCAAAGTCGCAACGAAACGAATGAAATCTACATACCACCGGGACCGCGTCTGGGGGATAAGGTCATCGAGGTGCAGAATCTTTGCAAGACCTACGATGACCGCCTCCTCTTCGAAGACCTGACTCTCTCTGTACCAAAGGGCAGCATCGTTGGGATAATCGGTGCCAATGGCATGGGCAAGTCGACGTTGTTCCGACTCATCAACGGTGAAGAGCAGCCGGACTCCGGGACTATCGAGCTGGGCGAAACCGTCAAGCTCGCTTATGTAGATCAGTCCCGAGATGACCTCGCGGGAGACAAAACCGTGTGGGAAGAGATCTCTGATGGCCTAGATATCATGAATATCGGTGGCTACGAGGTTAACTCCCGCTCCTATGTGGGCCGCTTTAATTTTAAGGGCTCCGACCAGCAAAAGTTCGTCAAAGACTTGTCGGGTGGCGAGCGTAACCGGCTGCATCTCGCTAAGCTTCTAAAGCAGGGGGCTAACGTACTGCTCCTGGACGAGCCCACCAATGATCTTGATGTTGAGACCCTCCGAGCGCTAGAGGAAGCGATACTTGCGTTCCCCGGCTCAGTAATGGTGATTTCGCACGACCGCTGGTTTCTGGACCGAGTCGCGACACACATCCTCGCCTACGAGGACGACGGCGGTGTTGTATTCCATGAAGGCAATTACAGTGATTATGAAGAGGACCGGCGACAGCGCATCGGCGCTGCCGCAGATCAACCCCAGCGCCTTCGCTACCGGAAACTAAAATAGGGTCTGCTAGGCTTTTGCTCTCGCGGGTGGCTGTGCTTCAATGCGCTCTGTATTCAGTAGCAGGGAGTAGAGAATGAGTGAATTCCCCGGAGAGCGCCGACAGTTTTCCCGCGCAAAAATTGATCTCCCGGTAGAGATTCATCAGGGCGGCAGCGTCTGGCATCAGCGACTGATCGACATTTCAGTAGCGGGCATTTCCACCGACCAGCCCGATGTTTGGGATGCACAATATAACGAACCCTTCACACTTATCATCGACGCAGGGCGCTACGGAGCACTGGAACTGCATGCTTACCTGCAGCATGTCGAGGCACAAAGGCTTGGCTTTGCAGTACAGCACGTCGATCGCAACAATGTTGAACCGCTGCGCTCTTTACTGTCTGAGCATGTTTCGGATCCCGTGGCCTTAGAAGCAGATATCGAAAAGCTGGATCGACAAGAATGACAGACCGCAGTCCCTCGTCTCCCAGCAAAGGCATTTTAAGAGACCCCCTGTTTCACTTTGCCCTTATCGGCCTGGCACTTTTTATAGGCTTTGTCCTTCTTAACGACGCTTCCACAACTACCGACGAGATTACTGTTAGCGTGGCTCAGCAGGAGCAACTGGTCGCCGCCTACACCCGCGTCTGGCGACGCCCTCCTAGCGCTGAAGAGCTCAAAGGTTTGCTGGATGACTGGATCCGCGAAGAGATAGCTAATCGCGAGGCACTTACCCTTGGGCTGGCAGCAAACGATCAGGTGGTGCGCCGGCGACTTCGGCAAAAGTATGAGTCTTTCATGGACCAGTTCGCCGCATCGATAGAACCGACGGAAGACGAACTCCAGAGTTGGTATGCCTCCAACGGTGAAGACTACCGGCAGGATGCCAGATACAGTCTGCGCCAGCGGTTTTTTAGCAGCGATCGTCGTGACGACGCCCAAGCCGATGCCGCTTCAGTATTGGCTGAAATCGACGTGGATGACCCGCAGCTAGATGGGTCGCTGGGCGACGCCCTGGCTATACCACAGCGTTTTGAAGACAGTCGGGAAACCGAACTGGGCAACCGCTTCGGACAAGCTTTTACCGATAGTTTAGAAAACCTACCGCAAGGACGCTGGTCTGGGCCTGTTCCTTCTGCCTACGGATTCCATCTGGTGTTTTTGGAGTCAGCAGAGTCGCAAACTGTGCCCGAGCTCGACGAAGTGAAGGCGGCGGTGCTTCGCGACTGGCGCGCAGAGCACATGGAGAAAGCCCGTAACTCCCTCTACGCTAGCCTACTCGAGCGCTACAGCATTGACGTTCAAACACCCGCCGCAGTTTCAGAAAGCTAGTATTTTACAAGTCCAGAGCCAAGGCTTCCGCTAGAGTCGCTACGGCGTGCACCTGCATACCTGGCGGAGATGTCTTGGGTGCGTTACCCCGAGGCACAATCGCTCGAGCAAAGCCGTGTTTAGCCGCTTCGGACAGCCGCTCCTGCCCCGACGGGACGGGCCGAATCTCTCCCGCTAGACCGACTTCTCCAAACACCACCAGGTCTCGAGGTAGCGGCCGATCTCTGAAACTCGACACAATGGCCAGGAGCAACGCTAAATCAACGCTCGTCTCAAGGACACGGACGCCTCCGACAACGTTGGCAAATACATCCTGATCACCCACCTGAAGGCCACCGTGGCGATGCAGAATAGCTAAGAGCATAGCCAGACGGTTCTGCTCCAAGCCTACGGCCAGACGACGGGGATTACCCAAGGGGCTATCGTCCACCAGCGCCTGTATCTCCACCAGCAAGGGTCTAGTGCCCTCCCAGACCACCATGACAACGCTGCCGGAAGACTGCTTCTCACCGCGCTCCAGAAAAATCGCTGAGGGATTTCGTACCTCGCGTAGCCCCTGTTCGGTCATAGCAAAAATACCCAGCTCATTCACCGCACCGAAACGATTTTTCTGGCCTCGTAAAGTTCGAAATCGCTGATCATCAGAGCTCTCGAGCAGCACCGAGCAATCAATCATGTGCTCAAGTACTTTGGGACCGGCAAGGCTCCCATCCTTGGTCACATGGCCTACCAGCAACAAAACGATGCCCCGCTGTTTCGCGGCACGGGTCAGCGTGGCTGCGCAGTCGCGCACCTGAGATACGCTCCCCGGAGCGGAGCTCAGCTCTTCGCTGTACACAACCTGAATAGAGTCAACCACCAACAGCTTGGGCTGATGGGCGTCCAAAGCCGTCAGAATAGCTTCGACATTGGTTTCCGCCATGAGTTTTAGTTGATCTAGGGGGAGAGAGAGGCGCTGCGCACGCATCGCGATCTGCTGAGGGCTTTCCTCTCCTGTGACATACAGCGCGGGCATTTGACTGGCCAGGCCGCAGCAAGCCTGCAGAAGTAGCGTGCTCTTCCCCGCGCCAGGATTGCCTCCCAACAGAATCGCTGAACCTGGCACAAGGCCGCCACCCAAGACGCGGTCGAACTCCGTCATCCCCGTGGGAATGCGCTGCACTTCAGATACATCAATCTCACTGAGCACACGCGCTGGCGCGAGTTCCCCAGCAAATCCCTGACTTCGGCCCGCAGAAGACCGTCCTGTACTTTTAGCACTACCCAAACGTATCTCGCTTAGCGTGTTCCAGGCCCCGCAATCGCTGCACTGGCCCTGCCACTTGTGATAGTCCGAACCGCAGTCGCTGCACACAAAAGCGGTTTTTGCCTTGGCCATCTAGATTTCCATGTGAAAACTCAGCCGCGATGCTACAACTAATGACGCAAGCTGGGTATGCTGTGCGGCCGCTATATTTAAGCAGAAGTGTGCATGGCCCCTCGTCCTCTCATTCCCGACTCCCAACTGGTGTTTTCCGCCGAGCTTGCGGCGGCTGTGGGATTGGCTGAGGCGGTTTTGCTACAACAAATCAAAGGCCTATACCTACATCAACCCTCAACTCGTCGTGACGGACTGGCCTGGCTACACGTAAGTAGAGCCTACCTACTTCAACTGCTACCGTTTTGGAATCCCGAAGAGCTTCAGAGTATCTGTGATTCTCTGGAATCTTTGGGCCTACTGAGCATAGATCGTAAGACCGCCGCGCAAGACTCACTGTTGCTGGCAATCAACGAAGCGCCGATCAGAGAACCTGCTGTGACGACTCAAGCTCCCAAGGTGTCACAGCCAGCGGTTGAAAGCGCACCAGCGCCAATGCCCGTAAGAAAATCAACCACCACAAACGTCAACAGCAAAGCTGTAACTCCCGGGGCCACCACGCCGCGGCCCTCAAAGCGCACCGGGGAACCCTTGCCACCGGATTTTCAGCCGAGTGAAGATATGCTCGAACTGCTGGAGCGTTTTCATGGGGTACCCAGAGGATTTGCTCTGCAACAGACTGAAGACTTTACGCTGTATTGGCGTGAGCGCGGTAGCGCGGGACACGCCTGGCAAAATCGCTTTAAACAGCATGTACAATTCCAATGGGCTCGACAGCAACAGGAATCAACGGGGGTAGACAATGCAGGACAGCGGGGAACTGGCGCAGCGCGTCGAACGCGAGATAGCAGCCTCGAAAGCGACCTCACCGATACCTCCTGGGCAGAGTGACTCACGGCAAAAACCGGATCCAGCTCTTGTCGAGGCGATCAATCAGGTCTTTGCGCTTTTTCGACTGAACTACCACAACCAGTACTACGCTGCTTTCAGCGAGGCGGAGCAGCTCCGTCAGATCAAGAAGCTATGGCTGGACTCTCTAAAGGACGTGCCCCCGGCTCAGATTCTTCAGGGCGCGAAGCTCGCCATTGAAAATAGTGAGTACCTACCAACGCTCAATCGCATGCACAAATGTTGCGAAGAGAGCCTCCCCGCACTAGGACTCCCCGATCCGCGTTCAGCCTATCTCGAGGCCTGTAATGCCGGCTCACCACCAGAAGCGAAGCACTGGTCGCACCCTGCGGTTTATTGGGCGGGGCGTGACTGTGGCTGGCAACAGCTAGCTACTAGCGCCGAAACACACAGCTGGCCGCTATTCAGGCGCTGCTATCAATCACGCTGTGCCACGCTGCTTAGGGGTGATGAAGTTCCGAACGTGCCCGAACCCGCCAAAAACCATTTGCAGTCCAAAGCTTTGCAAGGGGATGCAGCCCTCGAGCAGATACAACGCTTGAGAGTCGACAATGATTTATAGAGGCCGTTTATGCGACTAAACCACGCAACCACCCTACTCAAGAAATCGCTGGCACCTGTAGCCCTAGCCTGCCTTTCGAGCCTCCCAGCGTCGGCCGCCAACGCACAGTCAAACGTGGCGACAGAAGACCCCTCCGCTCCGTGGAACTGGTCGGACAAGACCGTTTTTGATGCTGTGAATCACGTGCGCGCCGGCAGGGACTTAACACCCGCGGCTTGGCCCGGAGAGGCTCGAGTAGCAGTACTCCTGTCCTTTGATGTAGATAACGAAACAGTCATGGGGCTTCGCACGGGGGAAGTCAGCATCGGGCCTCTATCTCAAGGGCAGTATGGTCATCGCGTGGCGCTGCCGCGCATTGTGAAGCTTGTAGATGACGAAGCCATTCCCTCGACGTTTTTCTTCCCCGCCTGGAGCCTGAAGATCGCACCCGAGCAAGCGACCCTGATCAACGAGTCAGGCCACCACGAGATTGCCGTACACGGCTGGATTCACGAGCGAAACACGAGTCTCGATGCCGCGACGGAAGCTAGGCTCCTGGCACAAGCAATGGACACGATCGAAGACATTAGTGGTAAGCGGCCCGTAGGCTACCGTGCGCCGTCTTGGAACCACAGCCCGGCCACGTTAAGTATTGTTCGCGAGATGGGCTTTCTCTACGAAAGCTCACTCATGCATGACGACCGCCCCTATGAACTTGTGCAAGACGGAAAGCCTACGGATCTGGTCGAACTGCCCGTAGACTGGATTCTCGACGATGCCCCCCTGATGAACCCCTTGGGTAACCGCTATATGAACCCCCGAGACATTATGCAGGTGTGGATTGATGAGTTTGATAAGGCCTGGGAAGAAGGCACGCTCTTCTTACTTACTCTTCACCCCCATGTTAGCGGCCACCGATCACGTATCGTGGCGCTGGAGGGATTGATCAAACACATCAAAGCGAAGGGTAATGTTTGGTTCGCCACCCACGAGGAAGCGGCACGCTACGTTCGCACGCAGGCAAAAATGGATCAGTGAAGATAGATTGACTAAGACGACTCAGTATTCGTCGGAGTATCCGCTCGAGGCGCCTCGGGCAAGATTTTCAAAACGCGTGTATTCACCAAAAAATGCCAGGCGACAGGTACCGATGGGACCGTTACGCTGCTTACCAATGATGATTTCTGCCGTACCTTTATCTGCAGAATCAGGGTTATAAACCTCGTCTCTGTAGATAAACATAATCACATCGGCGTCCTGCTCGATGGCACCGGACTCTCGCAGGTCTGAGTTCACTGGGCGCTTATTGGGCCGTTGCTCCAAGGAACGGTTAAGCTGCGAAAGTGCCACAACAGGACAGCGAAACTCTTTCGCAATCGCTTTGAGACTTCGTGAAATTTCTGAAATCTCCGCCGTGCGGCCCTCGGACGCGCCCGCGACCTGCATAAGCTGCATGTAATCGATCATGATCATGGCGATGTTGCCGTGCTCACGCTTCACCCGTCGAGCTCGACTGCGGACCTCTGTAGGGGTTAAAGCGGGGGTGTCATCTATCAGTAGGCCGGTGTTCTTTAGCTTCCCTACTGCGTGAGAGAGGCTCTCCCAGCCGGCTTGATCCAAACGACCGGTGCGCACAAGTGTTTGATCGATGCGACCGATAGACGACAGCAAACGCATCATCAGTGCTTCGGCTGGCATCTCCATAGAGAACACCAGCACTGGATCTGACTGAGCCAAAATAGCGTTCTCTACAAGATTCATAGCAAAGGCCGTCTTCCCCATAGAGGGCCGTCCCGCCACAATCACCAAATCGGACTTCTGTAGACCCGAGGTATACTTATCGAGATCGATATACCCGGTGGTCAAACCCGTAATGTCGCCACCGCTATTGCATAGTTCTTCAATGCGCTGCACGGTCTCGGTGAGCAGCGCTCCCACTTCCTGGGGCCCGCCCGCTTTAGGGCCCTGCTCTCCAATCTGCATGATGAGGCGCTCGGCTTCATCGATAAGTTCCGAAGAGCTGCGTCCCTGCGGGGTAAAACCGCTGTCGGCAATCTCCTGAGCAGCTTCAATCAAGCGCCGTAGCGCTGAACGCTCACGGACCACCTGCGCGTAAGCGCGGATATTTGAGGCACTAGGCGTGTTTTCTGCGAGCTCTGAGAGGTAGGCATGGCCACCCGCAGCGTCTAATTCGCCACTCAGCTGCAACTGATCCGCGAGGGTAACCACATCAACGGGTTCTGCAGCCTCAGCGAGGTGACGAATCTGGCGAAAAATTAATCGGTGATCGGGACGATAGAAGTCCTCGGGGCTCACCATTTCAGCAACGCTATCCCAGGCATCCTGGGAGATCATGAGTCCACCGATAACCGACTGCTCAGCTTCGATAGATTGAGGTTGGAGCTTGATGCGGGCAACGTCACCATCGTAGGGACGGTTGGACTGGGTTCGTTGTGGACTAACTTCTGCCATCAGCGGGCCTTGCCGGCACAGGGCTGTCCAGAGTAGCCCAAATTACGAGAGGGAAAAAGCAAGCGCGGCTGGAAAGCCGCGCCTTTTACCTAAGATCGTGCTGCGAAAAAGCCACGATCAAAGTACTGCTCTTCGAAACAGGCTTACTCGGGAACTACGGCTACAGATACATCCGTCATAACATCGGGGTGTACCTGAATAGCAATGCTGTATTCGCCGACTTCGCGTAGGGCACCCTCTGGCAGTCGTACTTCGGATTTATCAACGTCACAGCCAGCTGCGGTCACAACCTCAGCAATGTCGCGTGTACCGATAGAACCAAACAGCTTACCTTCTTCACCAGCGTTGGCTTCGATAGTCAGCACGTCCAATGCCGCTAGAGCCTCTGCACGGCCCTGAGCTGCTGTAAGTGCCTCAGCTGCAGCACGCTCGAGATCCGCGCGACGAGCTTCGAACTCGGCAACATTTGCCTCAGTTGCGGGCACGGCTTTGCCCTGGGGAATCAGAAAGTTTCGGCCATAACCCGCCTTCACAGTGACTTTGTCACCCAGGCCGCCGAGGTTGCCGATATTTTCCAGCAAAATAATTTCCATGATTTGGTCCTCTGTATCAGTGCTCTTGAGCACTGCTATCTCAGTAGTGCGAATTAATCTTTTGGGTCGTCCGAATCATTGTCATCGGAAACGTCCTGCTCTTCCTCAGCGTCGTTGCTCCTCGGCGCCTCGTCTCGAACTGAGACAACAGGCGTCGCGGTCTGCCATCGATCGCGAAAATTCATCACGGTGTCTGCCAGCACGAGACCGACAAGCCCCAGTTTGGCTGCGTCAAACACCAGCCATGCGGCATAAATGCCGCCCATCCAAAAACTGCTCTGACCCTTAAAACGTGCTCTCGCATGCAGCAGCGAAAACCCCGTAATGGTCAAGGGAAGCAACAACGCCGCCCCCCAACTGCGAAAAGCCAAATCTGTCACCGCCAAACCGCCTGCGGCCGCGGCTAATCCCCAAACCAGAGCCTTGGGCAGCTGCACCTCTCTAAATTCGCTGCCAAAGCCTCCCGGGTTGTACAAGGAAGCCTGCCAATAGCGAGCCAAGGCCAGGCACAAAAAACTCAGAGCGCCATTTGCCGCACCCATCATGCCTGCTAGCTGACCTAGGGTCGGCGGCTGTAAGCCCAGTGGTTGCCCCCCGGCTTCGAGCGTTTGTGCCTCCAGCGCAGTGAAAAATTGCGCAAACAGCGACGCAAGCTCGGCCAGCATGGGCTGCCCAAACGCCAGCAAACCCAAGCCTGTCACCACGGCAACGGCCGCACTAGCAACCGCAGTAAGTGCCAAGCTCACAGATGCCCGCAAAACCAAAGCGAGCACCGCAGTACCCAGCAACATCGCCAAGGCGCTGCTATCGCCGGATACTCGTGTTACCAAAAGCGCCGGTAAAGATGCCCAAAGCACCAACCACAAACCTTCCTGGCTACCTTTACGCAAGGTAACCAAAGCCACCACGCCGGCCCCTATCCAGGCAAACAACAAACTTCCAGAGCTTGCGACCGCGAGCAATAACGCACGATAGCGTCCACTCATTGCAAATCGCGCAAGTCCTTGCATACCGCTTAGCTACTCAATGACCGAACTTGTCCGGGCTGGCTTTACTAACTACACGTTAGCCAACGTCAACTACGAGACATCGGGAAACTCGTTCTCGATGTCCCAGGTAATCAACGGTGGCCGTCGGTGTAAGGCAGAAGAGCAAGGAAACGAGCGCGCTTAACCGCTGTAGAAAGCTGACGCTGGTACTTGGCCTTAGTGCCTGTAATACGGCTTGGAACAATTTTGCCAGTCTCAGAAATGTAAGCCTTAAGCGTATCGAGATCCTTGTAATCGATCTCTTTAACGCCTTCAGCAGTGAAACGACAAAACTTACGACGACGGAAAAAACGTGCCATCTGTTACTACTCCTTTTAGATTCGCGCCTTAAGCCTCAGCTTCTGCAGCTGGTGCTTCTTCGGTGGTGTCGTCAGAAGCACTGTCGTTCTCACGACGAGGCTTCTCGCTACCCTGACGGTCCTCATAGCGGGACTTGCGCTCGCGGCTCTCTTTCTCCGCCTTCATGATCGGCGACTCATCCAAAACCGGCTCATCGCGACGAATCACGAGGTTGCGGATAACGGCGTCGTTATATCGGAAAGTCGTAGTCAGCTCGTCCATGGCTTCGTTGGAAGCCTCGACATTCATAAGAATGTAGTGAGCTTTGTGAACTTTGGAGATCGGGAAAGCCAACTGTCGACGGCCCCAGTCTTCCAAGCGGTGTACAGAACCGCCATCTTTGGTAATGGTATTGGTGTAGCGTTCAATCATGCCGGGGACCTGTTCAGACTGGTCCGGATGCACCATGAACACGATTTCGTAGTGTCGCATCAACGAGCTCCTTACGGGTTTTAGTCATCGGCTTGAGTACATCGTCAGGCCGTAGGACAAGGAGAAACGGCCAAGGTTGACCGTCCAAATTTTGAGGCGCGGAGTCTACAGCCCTCCAACGCCGTCTGCAAGCAGTCTTTGGCGACGTATTTCGAACAGAGAAACCCCGGTCGCCACGGAGACGTTAAGACTGCTCACAGCGCCCGCCATCGGAAGACTAATCAAGAAGTCACAACGCTCCCGGGTAAGGCGTCGCATACCCGCACCTTCGGCGCCCATCACCAGTGCAATGGGACCGCTGAACTGCGTCGCATACAGACTCTGTCCGGCCTCACCGGCGGTCCCATAGATCCAAACTCCGGCGGCCTTTAAGGTATCCAGGCTTCGCGCAAGGTTAGTCACACGTACCAAGGGCACCGTCTCTGTCGCGCCGCAGGCTACCTTCCGAACGACGGCAGTGATATCCGCGGCATTGTCCTTGGGCACCACAACAGCGGTGACACCCGCGGCGTCGGCACTCCTCAGGCAGGCGCCCAAATTATGAGGGTCGGTAACGCCATCCAGCACAAGCACCAGCGCTTGCGGATTATCCGACAGGGCCTGCTGAAGCTGAGCCTCGCTCCATCTAAGGTCGCTCTGCCCCGCCGTATTCTCACCGAGTTCTGCGACTACGCCCTGATGCCGCCCGGAAACCAGCTCATCGAGCTTAGCCCTTGGGAGACGACTAATCGGTACATCCGCGTTAGACGCGAGAACGAGCAGTGCCTGCATACGGCCATCATCTCGGCCCTTTTGCAGCCACAGGCGGCTTACGGATTTAGGCTTCCTCCGCAGGAGCTCTTCTACCGCGTGGAGGCCAAAAGTATATTCAGTCGCCACCGCTATCTACCTTTGGGCTTCCGCTTGGGGCCACTCTTAGCGCCGGACGCAGCACCGCCCTTAGCGCCAACCTTTGCCAGCCCTTTGCCATTCTTTGCACGTTTAGTACTGGGGGCCTGCTTAGACGCACTCCCGCTGCCACCACTACCACGATTGCGCCCACCCGACTTCGCTCCGGACTTTACTGGCAGCTTTCCTTTTGCGCGTGCACCAACACCTTGGCCAGCCTTAGACGATGATTTTGTTGAACCGCCACCACCTTTACCGGAACCAGAACCTTTGCGTTTTCGAGACTCCGGGAGAGCGACAGGCTCCAGATCAATCTTGCGCTCATCTAAATTGACCGCAGCCACCAACACCTTGATCGCTGCGCCCAACTGAAAACTGCGTCCCGTTCGTTCACCAACCAGTCGCTGCTGCGCCGCATCAAATCGGTAGTAGTCACCGGGAAGCGACGTGACGTGCACAAGTCCTTCTATATAAAGGTCGTTTAACTCTACAAACAGGCCAAAGTTAGTGACCGCGCTAACCACGCCGTCAAACTCGGTACCCACGTGCTCGCGAAGATACTCACACTTAAGCCAAGACTGTACTTCTCGCGTGGCTTCGTCGGCCCTCCGCTCAGTGAGAGAGCATCGCGTACCAAAGGCGGCCATCACCGCGTCGTCATAGGGGTAAATCTGCGCCTTCTTTAGCTCCGACGCTCCCCGTACGCGCTGTACCAGCTTACTGCGCTCTTTCGAGCGTATGACACTGCGTATCGCGCGGTGCACCAATAAGTCAGGATATCGGCGAATGGGCGATGTGAAGTGCGCATAGCCGGGATAGTTAAGACCGAAGTGCCCAAGATTTTCTGCTTGATAAACCGCTTGGCTCAAAGAACGGAGAAGCATGGTTTGGACAATGCTCGCATCGTCGCGCGTAGCGATTTGCTCAATGAGCAACTGATAATCCTCAGGCGTAGGTTTCAAACCTCCGCGCAAACCCAACCCCAGCTCACCCAGAAACGCGCGAAGGTTTTCCAGCTTCTGCTCACCCGGTCCTTCGTGTACACGATAGAGTACGGGAAGCTCATGGCGTTCGAAGAAGCGTGCGGCTGCAACGTTAGCGCAGAGCATGCACTCCTCAATCAGCTTGTGCGCGTCATTACGCTGCACAGGGACAATGGCATCGATTTTTCGCTCATCATTAAAAATGATGCGGGTTTCGACGGTCTCAAAATCAATGGCTCCACGTTCTTCTCGAGCCTGTCTCAAAACTTTGTAAAGTGAGTGCAGTTGCTCGAGGTGGCGCACTAACTTATCGGGCACCGCGCTGCTGGAACCCGTATCCAAAACCTCAGCCACCTGGGTATAAGTGAGTCTGGCATGGGAGTGAATGACTGCCTCGCAAAAACGAAACTGCTTGAGCTCCCCAGTGCTGGTAATCTCCATTTCGACAGCCAAGGCAAGACGATCGACTTGCGGCTTTAGAGAACACAAACCGTTGGACAAGACTTCCGGAAGCATGGGCACCACTCGCTCCGGAAAATACACAGAATTACCGCGCTCAATGGCCTCTTTGTCCAGGGCACTCGTCACACCCACATAGTGAGAGACATCAGCGATAGCGACCCAAAGGCGCCAGCCGCCTAAACGGCGTTTTTCACAGTAGACAGCGTCATCAAAATCTCGCGCATCTTCACCATCAATGGTGACAAAAGGCTTATTACGCAGATCTATTCGGTGTTTCTTATCTTCCTCTTCGGGCTCTTCACTCAGCGCGGCCGCTTCGTCCAGCACCGCGTCCGGCCACTCGTAGGGAATCGCGTGGGAACGTATAGCAATGTCAATCTCGAGCCCCGGATCCAAATGCTCACCAAGGACCTCAACGATCTTGCCCTTTGCACCTAAACGGTTCTCTGGGTAGTGCGTTATTTCAGCGGTGACAATCTGTCCATTTTGCGCGTCACCCTTGAGTTTCGGAGGAATGAGAATCTCCTGATGGATGCGCGCGTTATCGGGTAGCACGACCCCTATACCGCTTTCTTCCTGATAGCGTCCGACAACCCGGCTAACACCCCGCTCCAGCACTTCGACGACCTTACCTTCGGAGCGTCCGCGAGAATCAACACCGGTAACAGCAACAAGCACGGTGTCGCCATCAAACAAGCTGCGCATATGCCGCGCACTCAGATACAGGTCTTCCTCGCCGTTTTCGGGCTGTGCAAAGCCATAGCCATCCCGATGCCCCTGGACACGACAGCGCAACAAATTTAGAGCTTCAACCAGACCATAGGCACCCCTACGGTCTATATGCAATTGCCCATCCCGCTGCATGGCACGCAGGCGCCGACGCAAGGCCTCCAAATCACGATCGTCAGACAACGCAAGATCCTGCGCTATACGGTCATTCGTTAGAGGGCCATCAGCGCCCCGAAGCAGCTCCATGATGGCTTCTCGAGACGCAATGGGATGATCGTAACGCTCTGCCTCACGGTGAGCATGGGGGTCTGAAGATTTGCTGCGTGGCTGTCGTTGTTTTTGCGGCTTTTGCGGCTTGCGCTGCTTTGACATAGGTTTTCCGGTGAGAGTGCGAGATCGAAAATCGCAGATAAGGTCAGTATACGTGATGATCGATAACACTGGGGAACAGCCGTGAGTTTCGCGCACGATCCGGCACTGATACGAGGCATCTATGCAGATGGTAAAACTGAATAACGCGCTAGCTTCATGTGCTGGTCGGCAATTGTGACCCGGAACCCTTGGGGAATCGCGAAGCCAAGCCCTTGAAACTGCATTGCGCGCAAGGCCTTTTGAACACGGTCGAATAACACTTTCATGTGGCTGTTCGAGGACAGGAGGGCTATCTACAAGAATCTTCGGAAGGACTTGGAGAATATCAGTTACACTGCCGCACCGCCTCGCTAGCTCTCGCGCTGCGCGTTACGCCCACCTATACACTGGCACCAATACACAGGTAATCCAAAGACAATGAAAAGCTCGAAAGCAATTGCAACGCCCCTGCGCCTAACGTTCTTTTGGCTACTTACCTCTTGCGGCTCGACGTTCGCTCAGACAACGGTACCGATCAATGTAAAAGACAACATTAGCTCATCAGTGGGCTCAGATGTGACCGGCTCCTTTAATCAACAAATTCTACCCGGCCGTCAAATCATAATGACACCGATCACGCTGAATCAGCCGACGTCAATTACACGAGTCGTGCAACGCAGCAACCAAACCTTGACCTCGACCTCTGCATTTGCCTACTTCATTCACGAGCCGAGTCCACCCTATGCTTTCCTTGAATCAGGGCCAGCGACATTAGACACCAGAGCCTCGACCTCTGACATCACCCTGACTGGAGCCAATACAAATCGGGATGAGTTTAGCCTCGCCACGTCGGTATTGCCCCCGGGCGACTACTTTTTTGGCGTTGCCGGAAACGATAGCCAAAGCTACCAATTGATAGGAAGCACCGTCGGACCAGGCCGCGAACCACTTCTCGCGGAATCCGGTGGGGCACCATTTATCGCCGGCACCGACATCAGGTTGTTTATGAACATCTTCGGGGCGCAAACACCAACAGACGTAAAAACGGTGCCCGTAATGGCCTGGCCGCTTCTGCTACTGATGAGCTTTGCACTAACTATCATTGCTCGGCGACACGTTAAAGCAGCCAGAGGACGCGCCGCTTAACTCTCCGACCCAGATCAGCTCGTGATTGACAAAACCGAGGGCGCTACGTAATCTTCGCGCCCTCAATGAGCGCTGCCTCGTTGATGCCCAGGTGGTGAAATTGGTAGACACGCTAGCTTCAGGTGCTAGTGCTCGCAAGGGCGTGGAGGTTCAAGTCCTCTCCTGGGCACCACTTTGTAAATTCTAGAAGTATCTAACTCGATATACGGACTACTCGCCTGCGTTCATGGCGCGAAGTCTTATCCTGACGTATGAGCCCGGAGCTACGGGCGCAGACCGAGCCAGCAAAATGACAAGAGCAACGTAGCTTATACGCCAGAGCGATCGGCTAACGGCAACGGCAACGGCAACGGCAACGGCAAAAACCTTGTAAGCCAAGCATCGTAACTAATGCGATCGCATAAAAACCCTGGGTCTAACCTTTGGCAATAACTAAGGCGAAACCGCAGGGGCATCCATCAGCACAAAGAGCAGTCCCTAGAGATCCCACAGAAAATGCCGGTCAAAATCTAGGACGCCAAGATACAGCGCTGCGTAGATCGACTGAGAAATAGCAGCCAAAAGCGGCATCACGGCGAGTGTTTTAAAAGCACGTCTTGCATGAGTTCCGTGATCATTCCCTTTGCAGCGGGCTTCGCTGATGGCGCCGTTTCAAACCGCCTCAGGACACCATGCGCTTAAACGCGCTCTTGTGCTTATCAATGAGCTGGTGCTTTAAGGCACCCAAAATATGGGCCCCCAAAACAATGTACAGAAGATACGGCAATAAGTATTTGTGCATCATCCCCCACACGATGGTACCCGTCTTACTGAAGCCCCATAGCGGCTCGAGTTCCCATGCAAAGAAGAATGTGGGTGCACCATGAAAACTAGTCATGACAAAACCCGATACTGGAATCAGGATCATCATTGCGTAAAGACTGATGTGCGCAGCGTGGGCAAGCTTTCGCTCCCTTGCGCTAAGCGAAGCATCTAAAGCGGGTCGCGGCGACTTTCGATTCCAAAACAATCGGAACACAACAAGTGCCAAAACAATAACGCCAATAGTCTTGTGCACCACATAGTACTCAAGGCGATAGGCCGTGCCTTCGGGGATAATCGACGCGAAGATACCCATGGGAATGAGCGCCAGGAAGAGCAGCGCGGTGGTCCAATGAAGAACACGAGACACTCGACCATAGCGATCTGCTTCATTTGCGGCACCGAGCGCCAAGTTGTCGGTAGCTTTGCTTTGCTTGAAAGCGACACTGAGCAACGCGACCCCAGCAAGCAGCGAGATGATAGCCTGAATCCAGAGTAATACGGGTTTTGCAGAATCAAGGGGCGTTTGATTGGGCTTTGGGTTTTCCAAAAAACCTGTGCCCAGAACATACAATAAGAACCAGGCCGCTATAGACAAGCAACCGAAGGCAGCCAAAATACTGCCAAAAACCCGGACCCTTGGTGCATTGTGATTCAAAAACCAGGCTGTCAATCCAGACGCTAAAACAATACTCAGCGCTACCCAGCTTTCACTATTCCCCGGTTGACGTTCGCTAATCTGCAGCGCCTCGACGGCCGCTGCGCTTTGGCAAATAGCAAGACTCACTAGCGCAAGAAGAACCCGCTGCAACACACCCATATCACTTCCTTTCGGCGCCTGTACGCCAGAGTTATAAACTAAGACAAAACACCAGCAAACGCCGACTGCGTTTAAGGCTTGCGCTAGTTCTGACGATACGCCGTTTAAACGCAGCTCAAAAACAGTCGGCGGTGTCTATGTACAGTTACAGCTTGACGATCAACTTACCGCGGTTACCACCCGTGAAGAAAAGATTCAGGCCCTCTATGGCCGACTCCAAACCTTCCAGTGTGTGCGTGCGGAATTTAACTTTGCCGCCCAAAACATAAGGAGTAAGTTTTTCCAGCAGAGCCGGTGCGTCACCAAAATGATCAGGCATCGCGAAGCCGCGTACCGTAATACGCTTCTTGATAAGCGGTATCCAGTTTGGCCCGGCTGCAGGATCAGCACTTCCATAATCGGCAATCATCCCGCACACAACAATGCGTCCGTGAGCATTCATACGATGGAACACATGGTGTTGAATTGCGCCACCGGTGTTTTCGAAATAAATATCCACACCATCGGGTGTCAGCTGAGCCAGTTTTGCAGCGATGTCGTCAGACTTGTAGTTAATCGCGCCGTCAAAGCCGAGCTCATCACAGATCCACTGACACTTCTCATCGTCGCCAGCCACACCGATGACTCGAAGACCATCCGCTTTTGCTAACTGACCCACGATTGAACCGACGGACCCGGCGGCGCCGCTAACGACAATAGTCTCCCCGGACTTGGGGTCGCCAAAGCCGTACAGACCCTGCGTGGCCGTCATTCCGGGGAGGGCGAATACCGCCAGTACCGTTTCGGGATCAAGGCCAGGGGGAAGCTTGTTAAAACCTTCACCGTTGCTGACTAAGTACTCAGTCCATCCGGTCATACCGCGGACCGCATCGCCAACGGCAAAATCAGCGTGATTGCTCTCCACCACCGTACCTACGCCAGAAGCTCGCATGACCTCGCCCAGGCCAACCGGCGGAATATAACTCTCCGGATCGGGGCTCATCCAACCAATCATCGCGGGATCCAAGGACATGTGCGTCTGCTTGATGAGAATTTCGCCGGGCCCTGGCGACGGAATGTCTGAGCTAACGACATCAAACAGATCCGGCGTAATCGCTCCGGGGGCAGGACGGGCTACTAAGTTAATGCGGGTATAGGTACTCATGGTGATCTCCTGTTAATGCTCTTGCGTTGATAAAGGCATTATTACTTCATGTAATTCCGTGTTATATAGCCCAATTAGCGCAACTTTGTTGTCTTTAAGACAACAATAAAATTCAACTCATACTGCGAGCCCCGCCATGGATCAGCTAAGAGCACTGCGCTATTTCTGCAAGGTCGTAGAAACCGGCAGCTTTACCCGTGCAGCCGAGGCTTACTCCGTACCGCCTTCCTCACTGTCTCGCCGTGTAGCCGATCTCGAGAAAAGCCTCGGCGCCAACTTACTCAAGCGTAGTACGCGTGTTGTAAAGGTCACCGAAATCGGCCAAATCTACTTTGAGCAGATTCAGGACATCCTCCTGCAGTTAGAGCAAAGTGACGAGGCTGTACGCAGCTATCAGGCCAAGCCCATGGGGCAGCTCCGGATCAGTTCCATGGTTGGTTTTGGAGAACGATCACTGCTGCCATTACTTGGGGAATTTAAAATCCTCTACCCCGACATCATTTTGGATGTGAGTCTCAGTGACGAGCTCTCTACCTTGGGCAGGGACGATGTAGATATCGCGATACGCGGCGGCTATGCGCCCAATGAGCGAGTGCAGGCTATCCGTTTAATGGACAATGAGTTTATTCCTGTGGCCTCCCCAGCCTATCTAGAGACCATGGGCACGCCAGACGGTGTCTTTGAACTACGGCAACATAAGGGGTTGTTTTATAGGACGCCAAACGGGCCAACACCTTGGCTATGTGAACTCGCCGGGGAATGGCATGACGTATCCGCACCTGCTGTGGCGGTATCAAACAATGGTAAATGGTTAGGAGAGCAGGCCGTCGCTGGACAGGGCATCATGATGGCGCCCCGCTGGTCCCTGGCCGACTATCTGGCCAAGGGAGAGCTGTGCGAGCTACATTTTGATCCAGTGCTGCGCATCAGCCAAAATGCAGAACTGGCGATCTACCTGCTGTATCAGAAACAACGCTACCTTGTGCCTAAGGTGAAAGCCGCCGTAGATTTTCTCGTGGCGCGATTCTAAAACGGGTCCACCCACAAAACGAATGAGAGGCCCGTCGCCACTACTGTTACCCGGCATACGCTCAATTTGACGCTATATGCGCGCACAAGGCTCTAAGCCTGAGCAGGGACCGCCTCTTTTCGGCTAAAAACTCGCCGCACGTCCTGCCCGACGTAATACAAGGTCGGTATCAAAAACAATGTCACGGCTGTTGAAAAGAAAATTCCAAACGCGACAGACGTGGCCATGGGCTTCACAAACTGTGCCTGAATAGAGGTCTCCAACTGAATCGGCAACAAGCCGATAAAGGTCGTAAGCGAGGTCAAGATCACAGCCCTGAATCTAGAGGGTCCCGCCTCTAACACCGCGGACTTCCAGTCATAACCCTCTTCGATATAGTGATTGATGAAGTCGACCATAACCAGGCTGTCATTCACCACAACACCTATTAGACCGATGATTCCGATAGCCGACAATATGCTAACGTCCATACCAAGGATCAGGTGCCCAAGTAGTGCGCCGGTCACGCCGAAAGGAATGATCGCCATGATTAGCAACGGCTCAAGGTAGCTCTTCAACGGTATCGCTAGAGCGGCATAGATCAGGATCATGACCAAAATGCCTCCGTAAAGCAGCCCGTCGGAAGTTCTCCGCTGTTCGTCGACCTCGCCGGCAACTGAGTATCGCACCAAGGGGTGCTTGGCGAGAATCTCCGGCAACATGCTGCTCTCTACCAAACTCATTACGTCACTGGATGAGGTCAGAGATTTGTCAATATCCGCTTGCACATTCACGACCCGCGAAAGATCGATACGGTTGATCACGCTGAGACTCGTTTGCTCCCGAGCACGACCGACCACCGAGAACGGCGCGCGCTCTCCATTGGGCAGACTGATCCATAGAGATTGCAGAGAATCCAATTGCGTGCGATCAAGCTTCGGTAGCCGCACATACACGCGAACCTCGTCCCGGCCACGCTGTACCCGCTGAACCTCCGCGCCAAAAAACGCTTGACGGATTTGCCTCGCCAGCTCGACGTCGCCGAGCCCAAGAGCTTCACCTTCAGGGGTTACGCTGATATCCAACTCCCGACCGCCGGCATTGAAACTGTCTCGGATATCCCGAACGCCGTCGACGCGAGCAAGTCCTAGCTTTAGCTCACTCGCAGCCTGACGTAGCTGTTCCAGATCATACCCCTCCAGCTGTATATCGATCGGCGAGCCGCCGGGCCCTGCCGCGGCATCGATGCGCAAGGAACGCACGCCAGGCAACGGACCCAAGGCTTCTCGCAACCATTTGCCCAGCTCTACGGAATCGATATCCCGTTCCTCACTCACGATGAGATCGACGACAACTCTAGCCTGTGTATCACTCTCGGACAGTACCTGCAGAGTACGAATAACATCGCGACCCTGTTCATCCTGCTCCTTGAAACGATCATTCATCACCCTGGCCGCACTCTCTATGCGGCGCGCGTATTCATGGGTTTTCTGCCAGGGCGTACCCTGAGGCATATCGATGGTGACACCGATGTTGTCCGACGGCACAGACGGGAAGAAAGTTACGCGCAAGATGCCCGATGGAATCAATGCGAGACATATAACGAGTCCCGAAAAAAATATTGCGAGGGTGGTGTAGCGATAGCTAACCGCAACGCCCAGCAAACGTCGATAAGGCCCTCGGGCGAAGTCAACCAAACTCTGGGCAATACGCTGCTGTACTTTGCGGATCACGCCCAGATCATCGCCCGGCTGGGGCACTCGTATGTGGCGGAGGTGAGCTGGCAAAACGAGTTTTGTTTCTATCAACGAAAAAATGACACAGAGAATCACCACCCAGCCAATGTGCGACATAACGCGAGCAAAGCCTTCAGTAAGAAACAAGCTCGGACCGAACGCCACCGCAGTGGTCAGCGCGCCGAAAATCGTGGCAGTGGCTACTCGGTGCACACCCCCAACGACGCTCTTTAAGCCATCACCATCACGCTCCAAACGAGCGTAGGCACTCTCCGCCGTCACAATAGCGTCATCGACAAGAAGTCCCAGGACCAAAATAAATCCAAACACCGACAACACATTGATTGATACGGGCAGGCCGAAAACCTCCAGTGCAGCCAAGCAACCGAGCACGGCGAAGGGCAAACCCAGAACAACCCAAAAAGCGAGAGACAGGTCAAGGAACAAGGCGAGGGCTATGATCACCAGAATGCCGCCCTGTGCAGCATTTCGAAGCATGAGGTCTATACGTCCACTCAGGATTCGGCTGGCATCACCCCAGGCTTGCAAACGAACGCCTTCAGGCAGTTGAGCCTGTTTACGCTCGACGTACTCACGAATCGAGGAGGTGATCTCAAGGACGTTCTGATCACCTACACGGTCGATAACAAAGGTCAGTGCCGGCTTGCCATCCACGAGGCTGAGCACCGGTTGTTCCGCAAAGCCGTCCCGCACCGTGGCAACGTCGCCTACGCGAATTCGCGTTCCGTCTGTACGGCTTATCAGCGTTAACTGCTCGAAATCTGAGCCTCGGTACGCTTGGGAACTCGAACGCAAAGTGATCGCTCCGCTGTCCGTACGCATCAGTCCCCCGGGGAGGTCTTGGGAACCCGCTTGGACGGCCGCCACCACCGCGTCAAAGGTCAAACCATAGCGACGAAGTTTTTCGTCAGATAGCTCAATGGAGATTTCATAATCACGCTCGCCGTCAATAGCCAGCTCGCTAATGCCACCCAAGGCCAGAATATCCTCGCGAACCTGTTCGCTCAGTTCCTTGAACTTACGCGGTTCGATGTCACCAAAGAGACTCAGTGAAATAGCTCTACTGGAGGACTCTATTTCTTCAACGATAGGTTTTTCAGAATCGCCGGGGAAAGAAGCAATGCCATCTACACGAACCTTTGCAAGGCCTACCGCCTTGGACATGTCACTGCCCGGCTCCATGATGACGGTGACGACACCGACGCCTTCTCGCGCTTCGCTACGAATCTCCTTGATCCCTACGATATCCCGGATGGCCTCTTCTACTCGCAGGACGATTCCCCGCTCTACTTCCTCAGGTGAACTCCCTGGGTAAGGAACAGTTACGGTGAAAGTCTCCGATGGAAAAGTGGGAAACACTTCTTTGTCTAGGGACTGGATTGAAAACAGTCCCGCGATGACCACAATGACGAGGAGCAAGTTGGCGGCCACGGGGTTTTGCGCCATCCATCCGATGGGCCCACTTAGCAAAGGATCACGAGTCGAATCAGACATCGGAAAGCGCCACCGCCATGCCCTCGAACATCAGGTCTAAACGGGTAACAACTACCTGTTCGCCGTCAGCAAGACCCTCGGTAACAAGAGCCCCCTCGGCGCTCACTCTGACCACGGTAACGCTGCGTCTTTGCAGGACGCCGTCCACATAGACGAACACGTCGTTGTCTCCATGCAAGGCAGCCTGGGGAATTCGAACCGCGGAAGGGACTGAGCCACCGGTTATCTCCGCTCGCACAAAAAGCCCAAACCGCATGGGGGCTGAATGCACGGCTGTATCCAGCGGGTTCTCAACCTCTACCACCACCGGGAAAGCTCGAGTCTGCGTATCGATACGTGCTTCAACGCGCGAGATACCTCCTTCCCAGCTTCGCGTGTCACCAGCACTCTCTCCGTGTAAGGTCACTCGTGCGTTATCGATATCCTGAATAAACCGGATATCCTGTGGCGGTATGGGTAAGCGTATCTCGGCCTTATCGGCTCCAAGCACTCTGCCAAGTCTCGTACCAACGCTGATGAACTGACCGAGCTCCACCGTCTGCTCGTCGATCACGGCCGCGTATGGGGCTGTTATTTCTGTATTCGCAAGGTCACGTTTCGCCCGCAGAATTCTCACCTCTGCCGCAGCTACGGAAGCTTCAGCCTCCTCTACGCGTGCGGCCTGGCGCAATGACTCAGCCTCCGCGAGAGACAATTTTGCGCTGCTTAAGGCCTGATTTGCCTCCGCAAGAGCCAACTCGTAATCCGTGGGGTCGATGCGTAGCAGCGGCTCTCCCTCTTCCACCACAACACCCGGCTCAAAACGCTCAGACTTCCAGAGTACTTCTCCAGCGACCTGTGCGGTCAACTCCAACTGGCGCCAGGCTGTTACATTTCCATGAGCCATAACCCTGACGCTCTGCGTTCCTTTGGCCACGGCTTGCACCGACACTATCGGCGGCGGGATGCTGACGCTTCGGGCTTCCAGCTGGGGACGACTCTTGACCATGAACACGGCGAGCAAGAGGGCTACCGCCAAAATTGCCAGCGGGCGAATGAGAGATATCAATCGAGACATAGGAGACATTTATCAGCAGCGGTTCTGCATTTTACGCGTTTTAAGGGAGCCCGTATCAGAATTGCTAAAAGCAGCGATTCACATTGCTTTGGGGCCAGAGGCGATTCCGAGAGTTTCACCCGGTGTCATTACGACAAATTCCTTATCTAGAAGTTCATAAGCGTCTTTAGCAGAAGACAGGTCGATCAGCGGCTGATCTATGGCTTCGTAGGTCAGCTGGAAGGTACCGAAGTGGATACCGATACTTAACTCACTGTCCAACTCCTGATGTGCTTTTACTGCCTCCACCGGGTTGAGGTGCACATCCTTCATGAACCACCGGGGTGCATAGGCACCAATAGGCAGCAGCGATAAGGCAAAGGGGCCATGGCGATCACCAGCCTCTGCAAAATGGTCGCCATACCCAGTATCCCCCGCGAAGTAGATATTCCCCTCAGATGTCTTCAGCACAAAGGAACCCCACAAGGTTTTCATCTGATCACTAAGACCGCGCCCCGAACGGTGTCGACCCTCAGTAAAGACAAAATCGACATCACCAAGCTCTACGCTTTGCTCCCAATCCAGCTCCCGCACTCGTGAGGCACCGAAAGACGCAAGCAACTGTTTGTTGCCAAGGCCCGATAGCAACATCGGCGCCGCCGCTGAGCTCCGGCCAAGTAAAGCGCGCAAGCTCGCCTCATCAAGGTGATCGTAATGATTATGACTGATAAGAATCACGTCGATGGGTGGTAAGTCCTCCAGTGCGATACCCGGGACATGCACACGCTTCGGCCCAGCCCATTGAAAAGGGCTGGCACGCTGAGAATAAATCGGATCCGTCAGAATATTTAGCCCATCAACTTGGATGAGAAAAGTAGAGTGATTTACATAGGTGACCGACAAGCCCGACCAGACCCTTTCTTCGGGTACTTGTCTTTGCTCTACATCGATCCAGTCCGGCCAGTCTTCTGCCTGAGTCAAGGTACCCCAAGCCAAACGCAGTAAGTCACCGACGGACTTACTCATAGGCACGGTGTTCTTAAAATATTTACCGTCGAAGCGGGCTGATGCCTCGCCTTCATAGGCCGGCGCAGCGATACACCCTGCAATCAGCGATGCAAGGAGAGAGAGAACGAGCAGCATAATTCGATTCATGACTAACTTACGCTCTCTGCGCATTAACGGACTGTCGTAAAACACAGCCCCCCCTAATGGACCCTGCCTACAATGCACTAAGGCGTACGAGCGGCTGTGACCTCTATCTCTACAAACCATCCAGCCCGCACCAGACCTGCGATCTGCAATGCCGACCGCGAGGGCAGATTGGGCTGCTCGGCCGTGCCAAAGAATTGGGTGTAACCGCGCATAAAGCCGGCAAAGTCCATACGTCCCTCCGTCTGCGGCGTTCCCACCAAAAACGCACGCATCATGACAACATCACCCATATCCAGACCGAGTCGCTTAAGACGACTCTGCACTTCCTTGAGGACACTCACGGTTTGCGCCTCGGTATCACCATAGGTCGCGGGGTCATCGGGATCTCCCCCGGCCACTATAGGCTTGGGCACGGCACCACTGACGAAGATCAGCTCCGATTCCGCAGGCACTTGTACCGACTGGGCAATAGGAAAATCGGAACCCGGCGTCTTATTCCGGGTAATCTCATCGGCGCTTGAACTCCCACAGCCCAAGAAAAACAGACCACCTAAAACGATGGAAACGAATGACTGACGAATCATGGCTAACCAACTCCTTTAGTTTCCGCGATGAAGCTGTAAAACAGCTCAAGCAGATCGATTTACAACACCCCTCATGGCGAGAGATAGTGTGGTCACATTAATTGATCAGCGGCAACGGGTCGATCACTGTTGACGTATCCTGAGGCTGCGCCGGGGAGCCCGTTACCTCCTTAGCTACGATTCTCCGAGAGGATTTTATGGGTTCAAAAGATGAAGGTCGCTCTTACCCGGCAGATACCCTCGGTATGGACAAAGAGTCCATGCGGCGTCTCGGATACGCTGCCGTGGATGCGGTAATTGAGCATCTCGAGAACAAAAACAACGAGCCTGCCATTGACAGCGCCACGCCGGATTCATTGTTAAATGCCCTTGGTGGAGCGCTTCCCGAACAGCCAAAGGCATCGAATGAGAGCTTTGATTTGCTGGTAAAAACAGCGCTTCACCATCAGCAACACGGCGATCACCCGCGTTACTTTGCGCGAGTTCCAGGTCCGAGCTCTTTCGCGGCGATCATCGGCGAGTGGCTAGGCACCGGATTCAATACGATTGCAGCGTCCTGGCCTGGCGGTGCAGGCCCATCAGCCATAGAGCTCATCGTCATAGACTGGCTCCGCCAATTGATGGACCTACCCAAAGATTATGATGGCGTGCTGGTGAGTGGGGGCTCTCACGCCAGTCTGACGGCGATCGCGGCCGTGCGTGGGCAATGGGGTGATGGCTGCGTGTATCTGAGCGATCAAACCCACGCCTCTTTAATCAGGGCACTGTTTACCTTGGGCTTTCCAAGAGAGCTCATCCGCGTGCTCCCGAGCGACGATAGGTACAGGCTCTCTACTGCAAGTGTCGAAGAAGCGATCGCCAACGATCTCCAGTGCGGACGTCGGCCTTTGATGGTGATTGCCACGGCGGGTAGCACCAACACCGGCGCGGTGGACCCTTTTCATGAACTCGCCGACCTTTGTGAAGCTCAAGGTCTGTGGTTACACGTGGACGGCGCCTATGGGGCACCCGCCGCCCTTACCGACTCGGGAGCACAGAGCCTTACCGGCATGAATCGAGCCGACTCACTCACCCTCGACCCCCACAAATGGCTCTTTCAGCCCTACGATGCGGGATGTCTGCTCATAAAATCCGGAGTTCTGGAGCCGAGTTTCACCATGAACCCCGAATATCTTAAGGACGTTCAAGGCAGTGATCACGCGGTGGATTTTCGTAACAGAGGCTTTGAGCTGACCCGGCGTTCCAGAGCCCTCAAGTTATGGTTTAGCTTTCGGACTTACGGCGTCTCCAAGTTTCGCGAAGCGATTGAATACAGTATTCGATTGGCAGAGTTTGCAGAGGAATACTTACGTAAGGACACTCACCGCTGGGAAGTAGTTACCCCCGCTCAGCTTGGGATCATCTGCTTTGCACTGCGGGGCCAATCTGCACAAGAGCACGAGCTCCGCGCTCAATCTCTATCAGAGTCGGGTTTCGCCTGCGTGACGACCACAAAACTCAAAAATCGGATCGTATTGCGTTTGTGCATCATCAACCCCCTCACTACGCAAAGGGACATACGAGAAACTATTAATCGTCTGGGAGAGTGATCACCGCACTTGCTCCGCCAAAGCGAGGGTCTGATACCGCCGTCAACGAACCGTCTTCCTCTCGCACGATCAGCTGCACGTTGCCGTACTCATAGCTGTGGGGCTCTACGCGGTAACCGCGCGCTCTCAGCGCTTCGATCGTTGCCGGCGCCAAAGGCGTTGTTGGGGAGTAAGTGATGAGATCTTTGGGCAGTAACTGGTGATGTACCCGCGTCGCGGCCTGTGCATCCTCTGCGGACATCCCAAACTCAAGCATGTTGCTGATCATTTGATAGACGGTGGTGAAAATCGTTGAACCACCCATGGCCCCCAAGGCCATCGCGACCTCATCGTCTCGAAGTAGTAAGGTCGGCGACATGGACGACAGCATCCGTTTACCCGGCGCAATGGCATTGGCTTCGTCTCCCACAACACCGTAGTAGTTGGGCTCATTCGGCGCAGCCGAAAAGTCATCCATCTCGTTGTTCAGTAAAAACCCTGCTCCTCGGACAACGACACCAGACCCAAAACTCGCATTGAGCGTGTAGGTGTTCGACACGGCATTTCCCTGCGAATCGAGGATTGAGAAGTGTGTTGTATGTATCGGCTCACGAACGGACTTACTGCTTGCAGTCGGCGAAATTGAAGATACTTCTATAGTGGCTGCCCTTTCCGCGAGGCGCTCCATATCCATAAGACGGTCAACAGGGACATCCACAAAATCTGCGTCTCCGAGGAAGCTCGCACGGTCCTCAAAAATCCGCTTCTCGATTTCTGCCTTCAGATGAATGTACTGCACAGAGTTGTGCTCAAGGCCAATAAAGTCGTCTCGCAACCATTCCTTCATCTGCAGATATTGAAAGATCGCCAATCCGCCGGAACTCGGTAAAGGCGCTGTGACGATCTCGTAGCCACGCCATGGGAAACTCAAAGGTGTACGCCAACGCACCTTATAAGATGCAAGGTCGGCCTCGGTGACCAGACCGCTCCCCCGCTGCATTTCGGCAGCGATGAGGCGCGCCGTCTCTCCGCAATAAAATCCCCTCGCCCCCTGTTCCGCAATGCGTCGCAGCGTTTTTGCCAGCTCCGGTTGAATGAAGCGCTCGCCTGCTCTCAGCTCACCAAAGTAGCTGAAGAAACTCTTAGCGCCATTCAGACGTTCCGATTCGTAGTCTATTTCGTCGACGAGAGTCTGAGGCACAACAAAACCCTTCGCAGCCAACGCTATAGCAGGCTCCAGCAACGAAGACCAATCCAACTTGCCATAGCGCCGATGGGCAGCCCAAAGCCCCGCGACGGTGCCAGGCACTCCCACCGCACGATGCCCGGTGAGGCTCGCATCAGAATCGACTGCCCCGGTTTCATCAAGATACATATCTCGAAAAGCCGCCGCGGGCGCAACCTCCCGGTAATCCAGAAACATGGGCTCATCATCAAAATACAATGTCGTGAAGCCACCACCGCCAATATTCCCCGCTTCAGGAAAGGTGACCGCCAAGGTAAAGGCGACCGCCGTCGCCGCATCTACCGCGTTTCCGCCTTGGCGCAATACTGCCAAGCCTATCTCCGTGGCATGAGGCTCCGGGGAGGCAATAGCGACCTCTTGCGCATGCAGGGCCTGGCCCAGGGAAAGAAAAAACAGCACAAAAGCCACGCACCCGGGAGGCAGTCGGCCCTGCCGAACCAAAATGGGCTGGTGCTCAACAAACATTTTTATACGATTCTTAAACACAGTGCATCAGGAGATCGCTAACTCCGAACAGGAAGCTCTTGAACAGCTCGCCAGGCCTGATCAATCGCGGTATGTGTGTAAGCATCCGCACCCGCGTCGGAATTCGCAACAGCGATATTGCCAAAGGTCTGGCGTCCAATCTCATAAGGGCCGGGGCTTGCCAACCACCGGGCATCCTCAAGGTCAGCAAGATCCCGTGCGTAACCATGAGGCCAGCGATTGACTGTAATCGCCTGTATATCCCTTTGGGTATCAAGTCCTGCGCTACCCCATACACCGCTAAGCACGGTATGAACTTCGCTTTCAAAATCCGCAAAGTCCATTTGCAGTAAGCGTATGCGCCCTGCCTGATTCTGCTGACTGATAGTCAAACCCTCGGGCTGCTCTGCACCCATCGCAGCAAAAAAGTGCAATACACAGGGCTCCTCGGGATTCCATGCACCATCGTAGGCTCCTGTATTGATGCCTGAGGCCAGATTAACCAATTGCAGCATTCGACCCGGCAAATAGGCTTGGGATACGCCGGATTTCTGGATAGCACTTCCATCCTTCAACAACACGTTGATGCATACCATTGGACGCTTAATGCACTCTGACAGCGCCGTCTTTTGAGTTTCTGGAAGCTCCGGGCACAGGTGTGGAATGATACGGTTGTAACAGGCCAAAACGCACTGATCGCCACTTACCTGAACAAGCTCACCATCGCGAACGTACTTTACGTCTACGGTCTTCCCTGAGTCACTATTCCGCACCCCGACCACTGTCGAATTCAAGCGCAACCGCGATGAGGAACCGCTCTTATCAAGTTCCGCGTAGTCCAATCTTGCCGTAACAATCTCGAAAGGGTCGCTGGCAGCCGTCATACTCGGGAAGCTATCGGGGATGAGTGATTTGACTATTAGTCGAGCAATAGAGGCATTGCCATCGGGGAACATTGCTGACCGATAGTCTTCGTCGGGCCCGTCCTCCTCAGCTAGACCGAGTATATGCAGACCCGGCAATCCGCTTTCGAGACATTCAGCCACTGAGAGATCGTCCGCACGAATTCCCCAGCCCCCCATGGTGGCATTACTGAATATTTGGATAGCCTCATCCGGAAGCTCAGCTTTTTCGCGAAGAAAATCGGCATAGCGAGTTTGTCGCGTGTAGGCGGCGCGCTCTTTCCCGGTCAAGCCTGCAAGCGCATCGTCCTTTGAGCTCAGAAACCGCCGTAGAGCTGTTCTTGCTGAATCCGATATAGGCATGCGCGGAAGAGCATCCAATAACTGCTGCGGAGACAGGGACTGAAAACCCAGCCCGGGAATCAGCACGTCATCGCCGTAAGTGTCGCGATCAAACCAAGTGGAACCGGACAAACCCGTACCATTATCCGTCCAGTTGTAATCAAAATCTTTCAGCAAACGAGGTATATCAATACCCAGCTCTTTTAGCAGCCGCAGCCCCTCTTCGCTGTATTTTGGATACTCAATATTGACCGTGCCACCCCAGGCAAGACGTAGACTATCTCCATCTTGGAATTCGTTGCGTTTGGCGTGGCCACCAAAGTCATCGTGGTTGTCCAGCAACAGAATCTTGCTGTCCAGACCATGCTGCTGGCGATAGAAATAGGCGGCAGCCAGACCACTGATGCCCGCGCCTACGATAACCAGGTCGTAGTGCTCATTCAGCACCGTGGGATTGTCAAAAGCCTTCCCTTCTCGCGCCAGTTCATGCGCCACTTCGAAGGCGCCAGGGTGAGCACCGCGCATCCCCGTCCGCGTCGGAGGGTAGTAAGCAGCTTGCGTTGAGCGAAGCCGTCCGTCGTCTGCCGTTTCCGTTGCTACTGCCTTTGCAAAGCCGGGAGCCGCCAAAGCAATCGAAGCAAGACTTACATCATGAAGAAAATCCCTGCGGGTAATACCCGCCGGCTCGACGCGCCCCTTGTTACGAGTTTTGTCAGATGTTCCCATCAAACCTCTCCTTCATTTCCGTTATGTTTGCCCTCAACCTTCGCCGCGCCAAGCGGGTTGATCCTTAACACTAAAGTAATGGCCAGAACCAAGGTTAGTAACTCCGCAAGTGGTATAGCAAGATACACGCCCGGATCACCAAACCATAGCGGGAGTAGAAGTAGTCCAAGCCCAGGAAGCACCAGACTACGACTCACCGCTATGATCGCTGAAGGCACAGGACGATGGAGTGCGGTGAAGTAGCTTGCCAGGGTGATATTGGTACCGTTCAAAAGGAACGTCGGCCAGAAGTAGCTGATAAAAATCAAAGCGATAACTGCCGTAGCCTGCTCGTCCGAACGAAGAAACAGACCGATCATCTGCTGTGGCAGCGCCACCAGCAACGTTGAGACAAGCAGGCCTACGAAAAATACCGTACAAACAGCGGTGAGAAGGAACTTGCGAATCCGCTCAGGTTTCCCCGCGCCGAGATTCCTGCTCACCGTGGGTTGCAGCGACTCCGAAACTCCGTAACTCACTTCAAGACCGATCATCATCAAGTAGGTAATGATGGTGTAAGCCGCAACGCCCTCTACGCCCTGGCGAGTAATCATCACCCAATTGAAAAACAGCACTATCACCCCCACCGACAGCTCGTTGATGAACTCGGAAAACCCGTTCCAGGCAGCGTCCAGAAGATCACGCCAACGCCCTCTTGCGAGCATTAGTTTTAGGGAACACTTGGGGTGAAACCAATGGGTAAGCAGGATCAGGAAGATGGCAAACTCGGCCAAGGCTGAAGCCCAAGCGGCCCCTACAATGCCCCAATCGAGATAGACGATAAAAAGGGTGTTTAACGCGATGTTAGTTGCGGCAAAGGCGACCAAGCCCACCGCGGCAAGCACTGGGCGCCCATCTGCACGAACAAAATAGTCCATTGTCAGTGCAGCCACAAAGACCGGAGCGAAAATCAGCACCACCCGCATGTAAGCGACAACCAGAGGCTTTACTTCCTGAGTCGCGCCGAGCAACCGAACAAGTTCGTCAAGAAAGAGAAGGCCCGATCCAGCAATGACAACACCTACCGCCACGGCGGCTACCAAGGTTCGAGTGAAGATAGACGAGGCAGCATCGTGATCACCCTGCCCAAGAAACCGGCCGCACATGACTGAGCCACCGACGGCAAGCATAAACACAATAGCCGCAAAGGCTGCCCAAGCAGGCTGCGCCAAATTCACTGCCGCAAGCGCACTTGACCCGACAAAATTGCCGATGAAAATCCCGTCAATGATCCCCGCCGACGTTACCGCAAGCATGCCAAGCACAGAGGGCACTGCGTAACGAATAAACGTAGTTACTACAGGGCCTTCTGCAGGATCGTAGCGCGTGTCGACCAAGTCGTTAGTGTCGGAGTGGTTCATTACGGGATTCTCCCAAAATTTGGGACCCAACGCTCTGTATGTTTTGCGCCACCCGTGAAGGGCGCGCTTCTTCAGGCTGATTAATGTGCACTCCACGCGGTAGTGCATTAACATCGAGCGCAACTACCGCGTTTTATTCGTCTGCGCTCTACGAATCCCGTAAAGATGTGCGGAACAGAGAAACGCCTCAATAATTCCTTTAATCGGGTGATTCGTCATGCATAGATCTCAGCAAAAGAACCGGCAAACTCCAAAGGTGTTTCCTCGGCGTGCCAATAGTGCGAGCAGCTATCTGGCACGTGCTTTCGGTCACTGCCTGCTTATTACAGCTTTGTGTGGAAGCGCTATTGCAAGCGCGAGCAGCTACAAGGAACTCGTTGATTTGTTTGGCGATTGGAGAGCGTTTGAAAAGCCGCCGCTATTGGACGGCGCTCCAGACTACACGGCTAAACGTTTATCGAAAGCCCACGCAGAGCTACCTGCGCTGCAAAACCGGCTCAACGATATAGACACCTCCGATTGGCCCATCGATCAGCAGGTGGATTGGCATGTGCTGCGAGCGGAAATGAACGGCTTCGACTTTAATCATCGGATTCTGAAGCCCTGGGCACGAGATCCTGCCTACTATCAAACTATCTGGGCCTATCGAAGCGACGTCCCCGCCCATGAGGGACCCACCCACCACGCAATCCTTGAACTATGGACCTACGATTTCCCCCTGAGTCAAAAGGAGGAGAGCCGCATCATTCGCGAGCTCAAAGTTATCCCCCCACTGATGAAGCAAGCGCAGGGCAACCTCACAGGAAACGCCCGGGACTTGTGGGTCGCAGGTATCCGCAACATCGAAGATCAGGGAGAGATGATCAATGTCATCCGTAAAAAAGCGGGTGAGGATGTCAGTGAGGAGCTTAATAACGCTCTAGAAGAGGCGAGCACAGCCACTAGCAATCTTGTGACTTGGCTTCAAGCACAAGCTCCCAGCAAAACGGGGCCGTCAGGTATCGGGGCTGATGAGTACAGCTGGTACCAGTCGCAGGTTCATTATCTTCCCATCGATTTCAAAGAAGAAACTCTCCTTCTGGAGCGTGAGCTCGACCGGTCCTGGTCCTCCCTTAAGCTCGAAGAGCATCGCAATCGTCATTTGCCTCAGCAGAAAGCCGCCGATAGCCCCGAAGCTTATGACGCTTTAGTCAAGAGCACGTCGGAGCAAATGCTGCGCTGGTTTGACGAAGAAGAGGTTCTTCCAATGCGGGACTACATGGCTGAGGAGCTCGTCGCTCACTTGGGAGGATACGAGCCTGAGGACGTTCGTAACTTCTTCACCATAGGCACTCACTACGATCCGCGCCCGCTGCTGTCGCACTTCTATCACTGGTTTGATCTGGCAGAAATCCAGGAGTTTCCGCACCCCAGCCCAATACGTCGTGGGCCATTGCTGTACAACATCTTTGACAGTCGCAACGAAGGCACCGCCACAGGTGTAGAAGAGATGTTTATGCATGCAGGACTCTACGAGGAGAGCCCTCGCTCGCGAGAGCTTGTATGGATCATGCTTGCGCAGCGCGCGGCGAGGGGCCTGGGCTCCCTGAAAGCACATGCCAACGAAATGACCATGGCCGAAGCTGGCACGGTGCACGTGGAATGGACTCCTCGGGGGTGGATGAGCAACGAGCCCGAGCTCTTGAAGTTTGAGCAACACCTCTATTTGCGCCAGCCCGGCTACGGTACCAGCTATGTCACGGGCAAATACTTGCTTGAGAGATTGCTGGCAAAGCGTACTCAACAAATGGAAGCCGAGGGCAAAAATTACACACTTTCGATGTTCTTTGAAGAGTTGCGCGACGCGGGTAGTGTGCCCATTTCGCTCGTTCATTGGCAGCTTACGGGCGACGACAGCGACATTCGCAAGATATTAAGCAGACAGTAGACCTCAGTAGTAGCGGAAATCTTCAGAAGCCTCTGGTCTGTCAGCCACTGAGACCCTAGAATTCGCGCCTTTGGGCACATTCAGGGTCTCTCCTCTACAACGCTATGCTTCGACTTACTCAGTTCGTACTGCCTCACTTCACCCTCCCTCGCTTTATTCTCCGCTGCATCCGCGGCGCAGTTGTCTTGCAGCTGCTACTGGCGAGTATGCTGGCTCAGGCGAATATTGACCGCATCGAACTCACTAATGGCTCCGTGATCATTGGCAGCTTTCACGATGCGGATAACGGCAAAGTCATGATCGACACCGACTTTGCGGGAATGCTGACCATCGAAAAAAGCAACATCGTGTCCATGGATGTGGCGTCCAGCGTTACCTTACAAATGAGAGACGGCGCGGTGCTAGAGACAGACAATCTCGTCGTAGATAACAGAACCCTGAGCCTTACCACCCAAGGTAAAACCAGTTATGCCCTCGATGAACTGATGCGCATCAACCCAGAACCCTGGGAGTTAGGCCGCGGCTATCGCCATACCGGCCTTGCAAGCTCGGCATTCTCACTGCAGCGTGGCAACACGGTACTCGACGAGCTCGATTACAAAATAGACACACGCTGGAGAGGGCTCGAGGATCGCTACACGCTGAAACTCGAGGGCGAGGTTCGCGAGGCGAACAGAGAGCGCAACACAGAAAACTGGATGATTACCGGGAAGTATGACCGTTTCCAGACCGGCGACTACTACTGGGGAGTCTCCGCCTCCGCTGAAGAAGACCGCTTTGCAGATCTGGATCTGCGTACTGCTATCGGCCCCTATTTGGGACGAAGCTTGTTGGTCGGCACACCCTTTGTATTGGAGCTGGAAACCGGTCTCTCTCAGGTCAACGAGGACTTCGGGACCGCCATTGATCGCAGCTATGTCGGTCTCACCTGGAGCGTGCGCTCTGAAAGCCAATACTTTGGTGCGGAGTCTCGCCTGTATGTGGACCACAAAGGCGTGAAAAATCTCGCCGACAGAAACAACCTCATACTCAACACGACTCTGGGCCTCGCCTTCCCTGTCCTGGGGCGAATACAAGGTGCAACGGAAGTTGTACTGGATTATAACTCCGGCGCTGTTGAAGGTACTGAAGAGCTGGACCAGACCTACCGTTTCCGCTTGGGCTACGCTTGGTAACTGACTTCAGGCACTCGCGCTAGAAAGCGTGGATCCACGAGACGGAAAACAAATCATAGTCGCCTCCACTCTCTGTTACCGTCCCCGTTGAGGTACTCAAACGCAGAGCGTGTCCTTGAGCTAGAGGAAAAACGAGCGTCGCGCCAAAACGCGAGTTACGCTGCAAGTCTTGATTCTTTGACCCCTCAACTCGAGTTCTCCCACCGATGTAATAGTTGGCGTCCAGCGCTGCCCAAAATCCTCGGGAAAAGCGCTTGATGAGGTGTAGCTGGGCATTGGTAATCGGTTCTTGTTCTCGCGTCTGCCCCAGAAATTCATCGTTATCCTGAAAGAAAGCCACGGAAAGCTCTCCCTCGAGGAGCCAGGACGAGCTCAAGGGATAAATGACACCAAGGCCAGGTTTCACGGACCATCGATTACCGCCAAGGTTGATGATCCGGTCCGCATCGTATTCACCGGTTGGGGCCGTTACCGCCAGGCTCATGCCAATAATAGGCTTGGGGTCGGCGCGCATCGCTGCAAAAGCCTTTCGGTCCATGGCCGGCGCTCCGGCTAGATTAACCGCCATTCGTACAATGGTATCGCCCATACCTACCGTACGCCGCGTTACCAATTCATCCTCCACCGTCCCCGAGGTCTTCCCATCAGAAGCGATCTGTATCACCGACAGGTTCGCCGTCCTCCCAGCCACATCGAGGGTGCGCTGATAAGTTAGCTGGAGATAATCAATGCTGGAATCCACACCGGTCACGGGCAGTGACTGGTCCACGATAATGTCACCGCGACTGTGCTGATAGCTTAAGGACAGCACGTTCGTACCTACGGGACTTGGCCAGAAGGCTCTAGGAACGAGTTCCTGCGCGTTAGCGGTAACCGACATACAGACGAAGCCCACTGCCACCCACGCTCCAATACGCTGGAAATATCCTGTCATCAAAGGCCCACCAATACCGACGCGAACCCTCCTAGCCGCGGGGTTCTTGTTTAAAACGATAATCGGAGCAGAGCTTAACGTATTTCGTCAAGGGTGCCAGCGGCGCAATATTTGTTATATTCCCCCGCTTCATTGGTAAGAATCCACAGACGCTAATTCATGACATATTGCCTCGCCATTGCGCTAGAGGAAGGACTGGTTTTTTGCTCCGATTCTCGGACTAACGCCGGACCGGATCGCGTAAGCAAGTACAGCAAGATGCATCGCTTCTCCGTCCCCTACGAGCGCTCCATGGTAATCCTGACCGCTGGCAACCTGGCAACAAGCCAGGCAGTCATTGCGCAGATACAAAGAGACTTGGAAGAAGACACCGAGGTCAACATTTTCAATGCCCGCTACGTCAGCGACGTAGCAGACTACATCGGCGAGATAAGCCTAAAAGAGCAGCAGAAGTACGCCAAGAAAGGTGGCCCCAACGCGGGTTTTAACGCCAGTGCGACTTTTATTCTGGGTGGGCAAATCAAAGGGCATGCGCCTGAGCTTTATATGATTTATCCGGAAGGTAATCACATTACCGCGTCTGATCTGTACCCCTATCTTCAGATTGGTGAGACCAAGTACGGGAAGCCCATTCTGGATAGAATCGTGAGGAGCGACACGCCCGTAGAAACCGCCATGCGCTGTGCTCTGGTGTCGGTAGACTCGACGATGCGCTCAAACGCGACCGTTGGACCGCCCTTGGAGTGTCTTTTCTACCGGAAGGACAGTCTGCTGCCCCATGAGGAATATTGCATTCTTGAGGAAGGTCACCCCTATCTTGCGGATCTTCGCCAGAGCTGGGACGACAATATCAGGCTCGCCTTCGACAACCTACCCTCGCTCAGCGCAGTGTTCGAAGCCGATCCATCGCCAGATCAATAAGCTCCAGCTTCTCAGCCACCACCTCGTTGATCACAAAGGGATACGCATCTCCCCGCCCGACACTGCGATTAAGTTCGTTGAGCATCAGGCTTACCTTTGACCAGGCGCGCAAGCGCTCGGACATCGTCATTGAGCCCGGCTGGCGCGGCAACAGTTGGTGAGCCCAAGCCGTATCTAAAGCATCGTAGATATGAAGATAGTGTCCCCAGCACTCGGCCCAGTCCTCACTCGGATGGGAGCTGGCGTAGGAACTGATAAATCGATCCCTCCAATACATGGGGGGACCGTTCTTGTAGTGCACATCAAGTGCCGCTTGATAATTGCTACGTTCATCGCCAAACACCTGACGAAACTCCCCTAACAAACGCACATCAGGATTCAATAAAGACCAGTAGTAGTGTCCGGACTCATGACGCAAGTGTCCAAGCACGGTCCGGTAACTCTCCCCTAGCTCGTCTTGCACAGTCGCCCTAGCCACGTCATCAGCTTCCACGGCATTGATCGTAATCACCCCTCCAAGGTAACCCGTGGATACAAAGGTCTCGGGGAATTTGTCCGAAGTCCGAGCGTCCTCAATAAAGTCCAGTAGTAAGCCACGCTGAGGGTCAGCCCAGCCATTCAACAAAGGCAGACTTAGTTGCGCAAGGGTGTAGAAGAGGCGCTTCTTTCCGCGCTCCAACACCAGCCAACGCTCCTTGTTCTTCGGTCGAGTCTGATCAGGGACGGTTCTGTTGAACTGGCAGGCTGTACAGAACTGACTTGGGGAGTCCGCCGGACGCAACCAATTGCAGACGCCAAAGGACTCTCCATTAGAACAGTAACGAAAGGCATTGCCCTGAAAATCTTTAAACACCCCTCCACCCCAATCGGCGAGGGTAATTAAATCTGCACGATTTGGATCGTAGCCCAGCGCTGACTGACAGTTGATACAGAAATCATTTTCAAAGTAGACGGGGCTACCACAGTCACAAGCAAAACGTCTCATTCCTAGTTACTGTGAAACCAGCTTTCGGAAATAGCCTGATGTAAGTCGCTGATAATAAGCTGCAGCTCGTCGATGTAGGCATGCAGTTCATTCTGATCCAACTCTGTGGACTGAAAGCCACGCAACTTGCGACGAGTACGCTCCACAACCTTAAGCGCGGCCTTGTTATTGCTCAGCGGGCCCAGCTCTTCTCGAATGCCTCGTACGCAAAAACGTACCGAGCGCGGAAATGTCTGCTCCATAAACACAAAGTCTACGGCAGCATTCTTCTCAACCTGTGGACCAATCATCCTCCGATAGGCACCCAGTGCGGACATGGACTTTAGTAGCGTCCCCCAAAGCAAATGCTCTATACCCTGAGCAGCTCCTTCGCGCTCCAAAAAGTCTGACGCACCCACGTCGATGATTCGCGTGGTCATGTCGGCGCGCTCAAGGAGCTGACCCAGTTTTATAAAGCGATAGCTGTGATCACGGCATAAGGTGCTGCGCAGCACGCCATTGATCACCTGACAACGCTGAATCACCTGCTCGAGATATTGCTGCCGATTACGCCGCCCTACAGAGTGTTCTGAAGCGTCAGCGGTATACAGATGCAGCTCGTTAACCAGCTCCCACACTTCGTCCGGGATAACATCTCGCGTTGTACGGACGTTCTCACGAGCCGCGTGCACCGCGTAGGGGATGCTACAGGACGCCTCAGCTTCGCCAATCAGTAAGCGCAACACATTCTGCTCATTGCGAACGTTAAACCACTCATCAAACACGGGATCCGCATCCAGGATCCGTACCAAAATCTCCCAACCGGGCTGGGAACCCCTTGGAATATCCATGATCAGGTGGTTATAAGCCGCCACCAACCTCGCTGTATCTTCTGCACGCTCGATGTAGCGCGCCATCCAATAAACACGCTCGGCAACTCTAGACAGCATAATCATAGTCGCCCCTCCACAATCCAGGTGTCCTTACTGCCACCACCCTGTGAGGAATTCACTACCAGTGACCCCTCCACCATAGCCACCCGCGTGAGTCCTCCGGCGGTTACCCAGGTATCACGGCTCTGTAAAATGAAGGGTCGTAAATCGAGATGGCGAGGCTTTATTTCGTCACCGATGTACGTAGGTGCCGTAGACAAAGACAAGGTCGGCTGCGCGATATAATTGCGAGGATTCTCTTCAATGAGTTTGGCAAACTTACGGTGCGTCGCCTTGTCTGCATGGGGGCCCACCATGATGCCGTAGCCACCTGACTCGTTCGCAGGCTTCACAACCAACTTCTCAAGGTTGTTGAGAACGTACTCACGGTCTGCCTCGCGCATACACAGATAGGTGGGCACGCTGCGAATCAAAGGCTTCTCATTTAAATAGTAGCGAATCATGTCGGGTACAAAGGCGTAGACCACCTTGTCGTCCGCCACTCCGGAGCCGGGAGCGTTTGCGATACCGACTTTGCCGCCCAGCCAAGAACGCATCAGCCCGGGGACGCCCAGAGCAGAGTCTTCACGGAACGCTTCGGGGTCCATAAAGTCTTCGTCGATACGACGATAAATAACATCCACCTGGACCGGGCCATCGACCGTGCGCATGTAAACACAGTCATCTTCCCCAACGAACAAGTCCGCGCCTTCGACCAGCTCTGCGCCCATGCCCTGCGCCAGGAACGCATGCTCAAAGTAAGCAGAGTTGTAAATACCCGGCGTCAGCACAACGATGACAGGCCTCTTGCGCTCTCTGGGTGATAGCGCTGCAAGCATGGAGTAAAGCTGTGACGGGTAGTCATCCACAGGAAGGATGCTGTAGTTCTCAAAAATCTCCGGGAGCACCCGCTTGGTGATTTCGCGATTCTCCACCATATAGGACACGCCTGAGGGCACTCGCAAATTATCCTCAAGGACATAGAAATGTCCGTCGCCGTCGCGCACCAGATCCGAGCCGCAGATATTCGCCCAAACACCGAATCGCGGAGACGCGCCCATGCACTGCTCTTTGAAGTTGGTGGACTCGAGTACTGTCTCCGGTGGGACTATGCCATCGGCGAAGATTTTCTGTTTGTTATAGACATCATGGATAAACATGTTGAGCGCGCGGCTGCGCTGCTCAAGCCCCCGACGCACTTTTTCCCACTCCCGGGAAGTAATCACTCGAGGAATAAGATCAAAGGGCCAGGCACGATCAATGTTTCCCGCCTCGCTATACACGGTGAAGGAAATACCCATCTCTCGGATAGCCATTTCCGCAGCCGTTCGGCGAGCTGCCAGATCGTCAGCCGGCAATTCTTTCAGCAACTTGACCGCAGGCCGGGCCACCTGCCGGGGAGTACCCTTTGGGGTTATCAGCTCGTCGTAGTATTTCGACGCGCTATAGCGGTTCCAGTTCTTGTCCATGAGGCCTCCATCAGTAACTGCTTCGCGGTACCCACTAGGGATTCCCGTCATCGGCAGTGCTACAGTGTAGCAAGCTGAGACAAAGCAATGCGTCAACCTCGTCGCCAGAACCCGTATACAAGGTGGACGGGCGAAGGATTCTGCTGAAGAATCCCGACTCGAGATTGACGTTTGACGAATTTTTTACTGCTTAACGACTTTTTATTACTGGACCCCACCCATGACACAAACCCACTACCGTGCCTGCCATCTCTGTGAAGCTATCTGTGGCTTGAAAATCGAAACCCGGGGCGAAGAAATCCTCTCTATAAAAGGCGATCCGGACGACCCGCTGAGCCGAGGGCATATTTGTCCAAAGGCCGTGGCCTTGCAGGACATTCACGAAGATCCCGATCGTCTGCGTTACCCGGTGAAACGAGTCGACGGTGAGAACGGGCAGCATAGCTGGGTAGAAATTAGCTGGGACGAAGCTCTGGATACCACCGCAGAGGCGCTGATGCGCAGCTATCGAGAGCACGGCGTGGATTCAATAGGCGTGTATCTGGGCAACCCGTCGGTGCACAACTACGGCATGCTGACCCATCAAAACTACTTATTCCGCTGGCTGCGATCAAAAAACCGCTTCTCAGCCACATCTGTCGATCAACTCCCTCACCACCTTACGTCGCTATGGTTGTTTGGACATAAGTCTCTCTTCCCGATCCCGGATATTGATCGCAGTGAATACTTTCTAATGCTGGGCGCTAACCCGCTCGCCAGCAATGGCAGTATCTGGACCGTCCCCGACGTGAAGAAACGCATAAAGGATATGAAAGCGCGGGGAGGCAAGCTCATCGTCGTGGACCCTCGACGAACCGAAACCGCCGAACTCGCGAGCGAGCACCTTTCCATCGTTCCCGGTAGCGATGCGCTGTTTCTTGCTGCAATGCTCAACACTCTGTTTGAAGACGGAATCGCTGATCCAGGGAAGCTTTCAGCGTTTACTACCGGCCTTGACGAAATAGCCGCAGCCGTTGCGACATTTACTCCGGAGCACGCTGCGCAACACTGCGGTATCGATGCTCCAACCATCCGACGCATAGCCAAGGACTTTGCCGACTCAGGCGCGGCGATTTGCTACGGCCGCATGGGTGTATCCACCCAAATTTTTGGCGGCCTCTGCCAATGGCTCATACAGATCATCAACATCGCTACGGGTAACTTGGATAAGGTCGGGGGCAGCCTGTTTACCCTGCCTGCAGTGGATCAAGTACCGCGCACAGGTCCCGGTGGTTTCGATCGGCATCGCAGTCGGGTTCGCAACCTACCCGAGTTTGACCGCGAACTTCCGGCCGCAGCAATGGCCGAAGAAATCACCACGCCAGGCGAAGGTCAGATCCGTGTCATGTTCACTGGAGCCGGTAACCCCGTACTCTCCACCCCTAACGGCCGCGCTCTGGACGATGCACTGCCCCAGCTGGATTTTATGGTATCGCTGGATCCCTACATCAACGAGACCACTCGGCATGCCCATATCATTCTGCCGCCGACCTCGCCGTTGGAGCATGACCATTACGATATCGCCTTCCATATCAACGCAATGCGTAACACAAGCCGTTACAACCCCCCGGTATTCGAGCCTGCATCCGACAAGCTCCATGACTGGGAGATATTCACCGCTTTAGGAGAACGGGTTGCGCGCGCGCTGGGCGAGGAACCCAAGGAGCTTGTAGCGCCCCATGAAATGATCGATGTCGGCCTGCAGTTTGGCCCCTATGGGAAGGATAGCGAGCACGATCTGAGCCTGGAGAAACTCAAGGACAATCCATCGGGAATCGATCTCGGAGAGCTGCAACCGATGCTCCCTGATCGTCTAATGACCGCTGACAAACAGATTCATTGCGCGGCGCCCCCGGCGCTGGCAGACCTCGATCGTCTGGCGAGCACTTTTGGAGGCACACCCGCGGATGGCCTGTTGCTTATCGGCCGGCGGCATGTGCGCTCAAACAATTCCTGGATGCACAATTATCACCGCCTCGTTAAGGGTAAGCCCCGCGATCAACTGATGGTGCATCCAGAGGACCTAAGCGCTCATGCACTCAAGGATGGCGACCAAGCGCTTCTGCAGTCGCGCAGTGGAGAAGTTACGGTAACTCTACTGGCATCCGACGAAGTCATGCCCGGAGTGGTTAGCCTTCCCCATGGTTACGGCCACAATCGCCAGGGAGTGCGCATGAATACAGCTAGTGCAAACGCCGGGGTATCCTGCAATGACGTAACCGATGCCGCATACCTGGACGAACTCTCGGGCAACGCTGCTATTAATGGAGTACCCGTCAAGCTAAGCGCTATCGCATAAGGTAAGCTCTACCGTTACCAGTTCTCTTGTTAGCTAAGGAGTAGTCTCATGGAAATTTCGTCGATCGTGTTTTGGCTGGTGTTACTCGGCTTGGTGATTTATGTCATCAACATCTACAACACCTTGGTCAGCCTCAAGAACCGCCATGAGAATGCTTTCGCTCAGATTGAAGTCCAGCTGAAACGCCGCTACGACCTCATTCCCAATCTGGTTGAGACCGCCAGGGCCTACATGGCTCATGAACGAGAGACATTAGATGCGGTAGTCAGCGCCCGAAACGAGGCCGCTGCTGTGCTCAAAGCACTGGGAGAAGGGGGCGGTGGTGCTTCCATGGCCAGCCTAGCGGGCGCCGAAAATAATCTGCAGGGCGCTCTTGGGAAACTCAACATCACCATGGAAGCCTATCCAGACCTGAAAGCCAGTGAGAACATGCAGCAGTTATCTGAGGAACTCACAAGCACTGAGAACCGGGTGGCCTTTGCTCGTCAGGGTTTCAACGACGCTATCATGGCCTTTAACACCTATCGACAAAGTTTTCCGCCGGTTGTTCTGGCAGCCACCTTTGGTCACCCTACAGACGCTGAGCTCCTCGAGTTTGATGATTCGGCGCAAATTCAGGCCGCACCTACCGTCAGTTTCTGATGCAAGACTAATGAGCTCCCGTCGTGGACTTCTTCTCCCAGCAGGATCGCGCTCGACGTAACACGCGCTACCTTGTAGTGCTGTTTATTCTGGCGCTCAGCCTCATCGTATTGCTAGTGAACGCACTGGTGACAGCGTTTCTGTGGGTGGGCGGGGACTACAATATTTATGTCGGCGGCACTGGATGGAAAGGTTATCTGGCACTCTTCTCTTGGGACCGCTTCGCCATCATCGGCCTGGCGGTAGTATCCACCGTTGGCTTTGTGTCTCTGGTGAGATGGCTACAACTCGCTTCCGGGGGCAAGGCCGTAGCGGAAAGCCTCGGGGGCAGACGGGTCTTACGCCAGAGCGCCGACCCTTACGAAAAACGCTGTTTGAACATCGTCGAGGAGCTTTCTCTTGCGGCCAATATGCCCGTACCCGCGCTCTACGTGCTCCCCGAAGAGCGTGGTATCAATGCCTTTGCCGCGGGCGTTAATCCTACCGATGCTGTTGTCGCCGTCACACGCGGCGCCGCTCTTCAGCTAACCCGCGACGAACTACAGGGCGTGGTGGCGCACGAATTCAGCCACATCCTTAACGGGGACATGCGTCTGGGAATTCGTCTTGCTTCATTGCTCAAAGGTATTACTTTCATCGGCGATGTTGGACATTTTTTGTTGCGGATGGGCGCCTATGGCGTAGGACGGAGTAACCGACGCAGTGAAAGCAGCGCTGCCTTGCCGGTCGTTGGTTTGGGCTTGATGATCATAGGGTGGCTGGGTTCCCTAGCCGCGGGATTTATCAAAGCTGCCATCAGCCGCCAGAAAGAATACTTGGCCGATGCCAGCGCGGTGCAGTTCACTCGAGATACCAGCGGTATCGCCGATGCCTTGAAAGTGATTGGTGGCTTCGTTCCTGGGTCGCTGGTTCACAGCGCAAGAGCACCGGAAATGTCGCACATTTTTTTTGGCGAAGTACGTCACCGCCTGTGGGAAGGCTTCGCTACGCACCCTCCTCTGGATAGACGTATCCGGCGTCTGGACAAAAACTGGAACGGGCAGTTTATCCAGCGCTCTGAAGTTCGCTACGCGACTGAGCCTCTTTCAGCCAATGATGTGCAGACGGGAGTCGGCAGAGCTGCGCTGGTCGCCGCAGCAATGGCGAATGTCGCGCTTCCCGACGAGGCAGCTATCGCTACCGATGGTCAGACAATCATCGAAGATGCTGAGTTTTCGCAAGATCAACGCGTTACGGAGATGGTCGCAGAGAATGATCTCCTTGGTGAAACGGTCGAACAAATACCTGAGGTTTTGCACAATGCCGTCTTGGAGCCCCTGGGCGCTACCGCAGTAGCTCTCGCTCTGGTTACCGCTCGGCGGCAAGATGACACGCTAAACGCCGCGCTGACTGTTCTCAAGGAAAAGGCTGCTCGTGGCCAAGAAGAGCTGGTCGCGAGACTGTTACCTAAAGTAAGTAGTCTGGGACCGGGGCAACGCTTCCCTCTCATGGCCTCAGCAATGCCGGCTCTTAAGAGCATGTCGACGCCTCAGTACCGGGAGTTCAAGACCACCTTGCTGTCTGTCATCCAGAGCGATGGACAGATTGATCTCTTTGAATGGTGCCTGTTTCAGCTGCTCAGACACTACCTGGATCCGGAATACCTACGTGTAGAGAACAGTCGGCCTCGCTATCGCCACATGGCTAAAGTGAGAGCCCCTCTGCGTCAGGTTCTTTCCGTTCTAGCCCATCAGGGTACAGGTGACAGTGCCCGTGCTTTTGCCTTGGCCTGTGAGGACCTGAAACTCTCGGGCCTGCAACTGCTGCCCCTTGCCCAGTGCAGCGTCGCTGAGTTCAGTCGGGGGGTGCACACTCTGGCTGACTGCTATCCCTTACTAAAGCCTCGAATTCTCAAAGCCATGGCCTTGGCTGCGGCCGACGACGGCGAAGTTTGTCCCGTCGAGCGTGAACTGGTTGTCGCAGTCGCCGCGGTTATGGACTGCCCGCTTCCGCCGGAGCTAGCGCTGAGCTAGGAATCCCCAGGTGAGCACTCTTGAACATCGCTGCATTCGATCATTTCTGGCCGACTGAATACGAAGTACCTTTCCATCTGTGCGTGCTCTGCTAAGCTTTTATCGTGTTTTAGACACCTCGACATCAAGGATGATGTCGAGCCTGAGTTCGCCTGACATCGGTTACGACGAATAGGAAATCAATTTATCGAGCAAGGAGGCATCGATGACACAGATTTTTCACTCCCGACCTGATCCCGGTCCAAGACCGTTACCGCAGAGCACGCCGCAACATTCTGTGGACTGTCATCAAAACCCTGGGCAAAACCCCGGAACCATCGGTCGGCAGATCACCGTGGGCTACCACCAGATACCGCGGGAGCAACCCCCAGAAAGAGAACAATCGGTAAGCTCAGACCGTCATCTGATTGCACCCGAAGGCAACAGCAACCACTGGGGCGACTTCGCGCGTTATAAATCGGACGCCCCAACAGTGGCATATTGTCCAGGTGCGAAAGAGGACTTGGGTCCTAGAGGACCGCTAGGTGAGATTCAGCAGCAGATACCGTCCAGCGCGACCGCAAATCACGACGAAGAAAACCATGGGGGCTACATGCCTCTTTCGCGAACGACGGACCGGGTGCTTCGGATATTGCTAGATGATGACCTTTCTAGGGTGCGGGCGGAAAGTGTTGCTGACACTTTAGGCATCAGTTGCACCACTTTGCGTCGGCGCTTGCGCAACGATCACACGAGCTATCAGTTCCTGTTGGATAGAGCCAGGCAGTTCCGCTGTGAATCTCGTCTGCGGGAGCGCTGGCTCCCGGGAAAGTGCCTCGCGGACGAACTAGGTTACCTGGAAGTAAACAGCTTTTACCGGGCGTTCAGGCGCTGGACCGGCGTCAGTTACAGTGATTATCGCCAGCGCTATCACTAAGCCTAGCTGAAAGGGTCGTGAAGAATAATTGTCTCTACGCGATCTGGACCGGTTGAAATAATGTCGATAGGCGCACCGACCACCGTCTCAATAGTCGAGATGTAGTCGCGTGCTGCCTTCGGCAGATCATCAAGGGATTTCGCTCCCACGGTAGACTCGCTCCAGCCTGGTACAGTCTCGTAAACTGGTACCAGCCCTTCGTAATCCTCGGAGTCCATAGGGTTGGCTACGGGCTCCCCAACCGCGTTGGTGTAACCAATGCAGATTTGAATCGACTCTAAACCATCAAGAACATCGAGCTTAGTCAGGCAAATACCGCTTACGGAGTTAATGTTCACGGCATTTCTCAATGCCACGGCATCGAACCATCCGCAGCGCCGCGCACGACCCGTGGTAGCACCGAACTCGTGTCCTCGTGTAGCAAGATGCTCGCCCGTCGCATCAAAGAGCTCCGTGGGAAAAGGCCCGGAACCCACCCGCGTTGTATAGGCTTTGGTGATACCAAGCACGTAATCCAGATACAGAGGGCCAAAACCAGAGCCTGTGGCGGTGCCACCAGCCGTAGTGTTGGAGCTAGTTACAAAGGGGTAAGTACCGTGATCGATATCCAGAAGGGAGCCCTGAGCACCCTCAAACAAGATGCTGCGTGACTCTGCTCTGAACTGATGCAACATCGCAGTTACGTCAGTCATCATTGGCAGTAACTGCTCACCCATAGTCAGACTGGACTGCAGCACCGCCTCCACATCGACAGGATCTACTTTGTAGTAATTTTCCAGTTGGAAGTTGTGATACTCCATCACTTCCCGGAGCTTTCGTTCAAAGCGCACGGGATCCTGAAGATCGCCAAGGCGCAGGCCTCGTCGAGCCGCCTTGTCTTCGTAAGCAGGGCCGATACCACGACCGGTGGTGCCAATCTTGTCCGCGCCGCGACGCACTTCACGCGCGTTATCCAGAGCAACGTGATAAGGCAAAATCAAAGGGCAGGCGGGAGAAATTCTCAGACGGTCACGCACGGGCACCTGCCGCTCTTCCAGCTCAACGATTTCCTTCAGCAAAGCATCGGGCGCTAAAACTACACCGTTGCCAATGCAGCAAACGACATTCTCGCGAAGAATACCGGAGGGGATCAGGTGCAAAACGGTTTTCTCACCGTCACACACGAGGGTGTGCCCCGCATTGTGACCACCCTGAAAACGAACAACCGCCTCGGAGCGATCGGTCAGGAGATCAACGATCTTCCCTTTACCTTCATCGCCCCACTGGGTGCCCAGTACTACCACATTCCGGCTCATTTACCTTCTCCAACGAGTGACGTTTGCCGCGCCTGGGGCTGCCACTGACCATCAATTTTTGTCATCTCCCGCGAGCAGCGAGAATCTGTATCTCCATCAAACTCTACGATCACCGTTTCCCCGGCGTTGCGTAGAGATCGGACGGCATCTTGCAATGCCGCGTCTTCCAGATCGGGCGCAGCGATAGCATCCGAAGAAGAATGCTGGGTTCTAAGTTGCGAAGCCAGTAGTCGTAAATCCGTAGCAAAACCGGTGGCGGGTCGAGATCGACCATACACCTTGCCCACGTTGTCATAGCGCCCACCTCTGGCAAGGGCTTCGCCCAGGCCTTGGGTGTAGGCGGCGAAAACCACCCCCGTGTGGTATCGGTATCCACGAAGCTCCGCCAGATCGACATACAGGGATACATCCGGGTAGCGAGCCTGTAACGCAGAAGACAATGCTCGGAGCTCCTCCAACGATGTGCGAATCTGCGGCGCAGTCCTCGCAAGCTCTGCCTCAGCACGATCAAGCACGTCAAGATCGCCGTGCATATCCATTAAGGCACGTAAACCAGACCTCGAACCAACCGGTAATTGCTCCAAAAGCCGTTCGAGATCCGGCCGGGATTTGCGCTGCAGCGCATCAAAAATTTCCGACTCAATCCCAGCGTCTTTAGCGCCACTGGCCGCGAGCACATGTTTGAAAATATCGCCGTGCCCAAGATCCAGGGTTAACGCGCTGCCGATTTCCACACCAGCTACGTCGAGCATGCTCAACATCAAGGCGATAACCTCAATGTCCGCAGAGAGGCCCTGAGCCCCATATAGCTCCGCGCCCAGTTGTAAGGGTGATCTTGAGGCAGCAAGGGACCCAGAACGCGTGTGCAGTGTAGAGCCCGCGTAACACAGGCGATTTACCTGATCACCGTGTAGGCTGTGGGCATCCATGCGGGCAACCTGAGGCGTCATGTCGGCGCGCAGACCCAGCATCCGGCCAGTCACTTGGTCCGGGACCTTGAAAGTGAGGAGATCGAGATCCTCGCCGACGCCCACCAACAGCGAATCCGTAAACTCAACCATGGGAGGCATTACCAAGCGGTAGCCCCAACGGGACGCACAATCCAAAAGGCTGCGACGGAGTTCTTCTACTTGTGCTGCTGCGTCCGGTAGAAGCTCGTCAATACCATCCGGCAGCTGCCACGCCCTGATAGGGCTTTGCTTATCCACTGTTAATGCACCAGATACAACATCACGACGCCAAACAACATGCTACCCAATCCAAAGCGCCGTATAGCCGCGTCATCCAACTGAGCGACGGTCGCAATCATTGAGCGCCAGCGCCCAGGACTCATAAAAGGCAACAAGCCTTCCATTACGAAGACCAGCGCCACGGCCACGGGAAACACCTGCCAAAATTCCTGCAAAACACTCCCCCAAGAAAAAACCGTGGATTTAGACGCGCTTACCTAGCGCACCATCCTCCACGGTTTACGGATTTTAGCACAGGGCTGCCAATGCAGCCGATGCCTTAATTGCCTCCGCTAGAGTCCTTCAAATATCGGAAGAACTCACTATCGGGTCGCACCAGCATGATGTCCCCGCTGCTCTGAAACGAGTCCTGATAGGCTCGTAGGCTTCGGGTAAAGGAGTAAAACTCCGGATCCTGACCAAAGGCCTCCGCATAGATTCGCGTCGCGTCCGCGTCGCCTCGACCACGCACCTGCTGAGCTTCTCGATACGCGTTAGCGCTGATTACCGTTACTTCACGATCCGCCGCAGCGCGAATACCCTCAGCGAGTTCCTGACCCTGAGAGCGACGCTCCCGAGCTTCCTTCTCTCGCTCGGCATTCATACGTCGATACACCGACTCGGACACTTCGGGCGGCAGGTCAATCTGCTTCACGCGCACATCGACGATCTCGATACCCAGCTCCTCGCGGGCAACAACATCCAACTCTCGGGTAATTGTTTCCATCAGCTGATCCCGCTCGCCGGAAACAACTTCCTGAATTGTCCGAATAGCCACCTGGTTACGCAGACGGTTGTTCACACGTTGTGCCAACAGTCCTGCTGCGCGCGACTCCTCACCATTTGTTGCGGTGTAGAAAGTTGCGGTATCTGCGATTCGATACTTGGCATAAGAATCAATGATCAAAGCTTTTTGCTCTTGAGTGAAAAACCGCTCCGGCTGGGAATCCAGCGTTACAATTCGACCATCAAACTTACGCACGTTGTTCACGAAGGGTACTTTCACGTGGAGCCCAGGCTCGAGGTTTGGATTAACCACCTCACCGAACTTCAATAGCACACCCCGTTCCGTTTCCTTGATGACATACAGCGAATTACTCGCCACGAACATCGCAAGCGTTACGATTACCAATAGCGTTAATGAACGTCCCGTCATATCAACGTCCTCCCCGTCGTGATTGCTGCGCCGCAGCATCCCGGCGCAGCTGCTCGGTTACCGCGTCAGTCAGCTCACGGATGTTGCTGGAGTTAATGTCCATCGGTGCACTTCTGCGAGTCGCGCCAGCTCCGGCGTTGAGTTTATCCAAAGGCAGATACATCACGTTATTACCGCCTTCCACATCCACCATTATTTTGCTGGTGTTGGTGAGTACGTTTTGAACAGCGTCCAAATACAAACGTTCTCGTGTGACCTCTGGTGCCTTGCGATATTCCGTAAGCAAGTTGTTGAAACGATCGGCCTCACCTTCAGCGTTTGCGATGACCTGCTCTCGATAAGCGCTCGCCTCTTCGATTTGCCGCTGCGCCTGACCTCGGGCTTCCGGCACGATGCCGTTAGCGTAGGACTGGGCCTCATTCTTTACACGTTCTTCGTCCTCTCGCGCCTTGATCACATCATCAAATGCGGCTTGAACTTGCGAGGGCGGCTTTGAATCGTCGACGTTGACTGCCGACAAGCGAATACCCGTGGTATAGCTGGTCAGGTAATTCTGCAGCCGCTCGTCAACTTCTGTCGCGATGCGTGTTCGACCCTCGGTGAGGACCAGATCCATGGTCATCCCACCGACAACGTGCCTAAGCGCACTCTTTGCAGCTTGCTGCAGTGAGTTTTCGGGCTCGCGAACCTGCAGAACGTAGTCTTTGACCTCATCGATCACGTACTGCACCGACATGCGAACCTCGACGATGTTCTCATCCTGCGTCAACATAATCTCTCTGAAGCTCGCCGCGCGAACCTTGGTAGTGTTGACTCGAATAACTTCGTCGATGCCCGGAGGATTCCAATGCAGACCCGGACGTACCGTGGAGTGGTACTTGCCGAATCGCAGCACAACGGCGCGCTCCTGCTCGTCAATCTGATACAAGCCCATAAGGCCCCAGACTAGCGCGGCACCGCAAATTAGTACGACGAACAGCGAAGCTGACGCACCGCCGCCGCCCCCGCCTTTGCCGCCGCCGCCGAAAAGGCCGCCAAAGCGTTGCTGCAGTTTTTTCAGCGCTTCATCAAGGTCTGGTGGACCCTGATTACCGCCACCCCAGGGGTCGCGTGAGTTATTACCGCCACCCGGTTCATTCCAGGCCATGCTCTATCTCCTCAAAACAGGAAGCGCGGCATTCTAGCAAAATCTCAAGCCAACTATGTGGCCAGCGCTAAAATCCGCTACTACGATTAGGCGCCTTCCCGAGAAATCAATCGTTCCCAGTCCGAACGAGGTAGGCGCACCTGTAAATGCGCACTACCATCGTCGCCAAATTTTTCGTTCTCCACCGCGCCCAAGGCATACAGCGCGGCACGAAGTTTTGCCTGATCCGGCCGTAGCTCTACGTCCTGGGCCAGTACATCATCACCCAGAAGCTCTGCCAGAGCTTCCAGAACAAGATCGAGACCTAAACCCTTCTCTGCACTGATCCACACACGATACGGGCGTCCCTCGTCATCTCGATCAATACGCGCCTGCATCTCGAGCAGGTCAATCTTGTTGTATATCTCCAATACCGGGCGCTCTTCCGCACCGATCTCCTCAAGAACCGCCTGCACCTCGCGACGGTTGTCGTCACGATCCTCGCTAGCGGCGTCAACCACGTGCAACAGCAAGTCCGCTTCCCGGGTCTCTTCCAGCGTGGCCTTAAATGCTTCGACAAGCCCGTGAGGCAATCGTGCAATAAAACCTACCGTATCCGCGATCACCACCGGTCCGAGATTATCCACTTCCAGACGACGAAGGGTCGGGTCAAGAGTCGCAAACAACTGATCTGCCGCATACACCTTTGAGTCAGTCAGAGTGTTAAACAGGCTCGATTTACCCGCGTTGGTATAACCAACCAAGGCCACGGTCGCCAGCTCGGCACGCTGACGCGCACGCCGACCCTGCCCTCGCTGCCGTCTCACACGGTCCAGGCGAGCAGTAATGGATTTAATCCGGGCACGCAATAACCGGCGGTCCGTTTCCAGCTGGGTTTCCCCTGGGCCACGCATACCAATTCCGCCTTTCTGGCGTTCAAGGTGGGTCCATCCTCGGATGAGTCGCGTACTCATATGCCGCAACTGAGCGAGCTCTACCTGCAACTTGCCTTCATGAGTTCGCGCGCGTTGCGCGAAAATATCCAGAATCAAACCCGTGCGGTCCAGTACCCGGGCACTGAGGGAAGCTTCGAGGTTCCTCTCCTGGCTGGGACTCAGGCTATGATTGAAGATTACCAGCGACGCTTCCTCAGCTTGCAGAACTTCCGCAATCTCCTCGAGCTTTCCGCTGCCCACAAAGCTTCGCGCTTTCGGTGTACTGCGATGACCGGTAACCAGAGCTACAGGATCACCGCCCGCCGAAATCACCAATGCCTCGAACTCTCTGGGATCAATACCACCACCGTCGTTATCTAGGCTGATATTGACGAGCACAGCGCGTTCGCCGCTATCCGGCCGATCAAAAAACAATGGGATTTCCGTGTGTCTTAGCTATCCCGTCGACCCTACGAGCAATAATTCGAAAAACAGCAGGTCGACGAGAAAAGATGTTGCCTTGCGTCGAAGGTTTAACTCTCACCATCATCCTCTGGTGGGTTTTGCATGGGCATACGAACTACACGCCCAGGCACAACCGTAGAGATCGCATGCTTATAAACCATCTGGCTGACGGTGTTCTTCAGCAAAACAACAAATTGATCAAAAGACTCGATCTGGCCCTGCAGCTTGATGCCATTAACCAGATAAATAGATACCGGAACACGCTCTTTTCGTAAGAGGTTCAGATAAGGGTCTTGTAGGGTATGCCCTTTAGACATGACGCTATTCTCCTTTAGCCACGAAGGCTGTGTGGGGCTCAAGTCGAGCCAAAAAAAACCAAAGCACGGCTCAAACGCCGTGGATGTAGCAGCCACCTCCCATAAAAACAGGCTAGGTTTTATTTTGCTGCTCTCGCAGCTTACTACATGGGGCTGTAGGTTAGGTAGTTCAAGAGCAGATTTACCGGATCGGTGAATTTGGCAAGCTCGGAGTCATTTAAGGCCAAATCGCTCCCCAAGACTCCTCCCGCGGCATCGGTATGTATCCACTGTAAGTCCGGCCACTTTCGCAGCCAGGTGAACTGTCTTTTTGCGAGCTGGCGGGTAGCGACTACCCCTAGCTCCTGTGCCTCCTCGAGTGAACACTCGCCTTCCAAATGCGCCCAGAGCTGCCGATAACCCACTGCTCGGATCGCTGGTAAATCTGCATGGAGGTCACCCCGAGCTCTGAGGCCGCGAACCTCGTCGAGGAAACCCGCGTTCATCATCTGGATAAAGCGCGTTTCGATGCGCTGATGAAGAACTTGTCGATCCGCCGGCGCGATTGCAACGGCCATCACCTCTTCGCTTAGCAATGAGCTGGCACCCTGCTCGTGAAGCTCGGTCATGGTCTTACCAGAGAGGCGGTATACCTCCAGGGCGCGAGACAAACGCTGAGAGTGGTTGGGATGAATACGCGCTGCCGACTCAGGGTCGACTCGCGCCAGCGCCCGATGCACCGCAGGCCAACCCTCAGCGGCCGCGAGCGCTGCAATGTCTTTACGCACAGTAGCGTCGGCAGACGGCATAGCCGCAAAACCCCGCACCAATGCGCTGTAGTACAGCATCGTTCCGCCCACAAGGATGGGACGCCGCCCGCGTTCTCGCACCGCAGCAATAGCCTGCTGGGCATCCTTGGCAAACCGTGCGGCGGAGTAAGCGTCGCTCACATCGCATATGTCTATCAGGTGATGAGGATACTCGGGTTTAGCGCTTCCAATATCTAGACCTCGATACACCAGCGCTGAATCTACGCTAATCAATTCGCCATTGAGGGCTTCCGCAAGAGCTATCGCAAGATCGGTCTTACCCGAGGCTGTGGGCCCCATGATGCACAGCAGTGGCGTGTCCACGCTAGCGTCCGCGGAGGAACAAACGATCCAAATCCTGCACGCTGAGCGCAGTCCAGGTAGGTCGACCGTGATTGCACTGCCCGGAGCGCTCTGTCACTTCCATGTCCCTTAACAGCGCATTCATCTCCGGCACTGTGAGACGTCGATTTGCGCGCACGGACCCGTGACAGGCCATAGTCGACAATAGCTCATCCTCGTGCCGGGCTATTCGCTCGGACGTTCCATACTCGAGAAGCTCTGCCAGAACGTCACGGAGCAGCTGCTCCACATCAGCGCCCTGAAGAGAAACAGGAATCTCACGAATCATCAGGCTTTCTTCGCCCGCAATATCGACACGTAAGCCGAGGCTTTCGAACAATGCCGCGTGCTCTTCTACCAAAATAGCTTCGCGACCGCTCACAGATACGCTCTGGGGCACGAGTAGAGGCTGACTCCGAATTCCCTGCTCATCTCGCGCTTGCTTCAGGCGCTCGTAGGTTATGCGCTCGTGGGCCGCGTGCGTATCCACCAGCACCATTCCCTCCCTATTCTGGGCGAGTATGTAGATGCCATGGAGTTGAGCGAGCGCATAACCAAGGGGCGGGATATCCGCTGCGTCGCCTTCGGCAATCGCAGTATCACTCTGATTCGCCCCATAAAGCTGCTGATAACTAGCGGCAGTAGCGCCATCGAAGCTGGCGGCACCACCCCTGCCCGCTTGAAAATCACCGCGAGTCCCACGGTCCGAAAACGCCGTGGCACCTCCAACTCCAACTCCACCTCCAACTCCAACTCCAACTCCAACTCCAACTCCAGTGTTTAATCTGGGAGCCCCTTGCTCTGCCAACCCCATCTCTTGCTGGCGAACAAGCTCACCGGTTAGCAAATCCAATCGGGCCGTCGATGCCGATACAGGAGAGGTACTCGCCTGAGTTGGCACCGAGGTATCGCTCGGTCGAATGTCTGCTAAGGCTTTGTGTAAGGTACTGTATATAAAGCTGTGCACGCTGCGACCATCTCTGAATCGCACTTCATGCTTGGTGGGATGTACGTTGACGTCCACCTCAGCCGGGGCCAGCTCCAGATACAGAACAAACGCAGGATGACGGCCTTGATACAGAACGTCACTGAACGCCTGACGCACAGCGTGGACCACCAATTTGTCGCGAATATAGCGACCATTAACGTAAAAGTGCTGGAGATCAGCCTGGCTTCGCGAAAAGCTCGGTTGCGCCACCCAGCCGTGTAGGCGCAACTCCCCCGCGTCACGATCAATCGCCACCGCATTATCGACAAAGGCTGGACCGCAGAGTGTTGCCACCCGCCGCAGCTGATCAGCCTCGGTGTCACAACGACGCAAATCCCGTAGCTGCCTGCCGTTATGGCGCAAAGCGAAGCTCACGTCGAAACGCGATAGCGCCACGCGCTTCACAACATCTTCCAGGTGATTAAACTCTGTGCGCTCTGTACGCAGAAACTTACGCCTTGCTGGCGTGTTAAAAAACAAATCACGAACTTCTACCGTCGTGCCCTGAGGGTGAGCCGCCGGCTTGAGCGTGACCTGCATATCCCGTCCAGAGCAGCTCGCAGACTGCCCATCGCTACCCCCTTCCGCCGTATTACTGGTAACCAGTAAATGGGACACGGAACCGATACTGGCGAGAGCCTCCCCTCGAAATCCAAAACTCCCCACCTGCTCCAGATCATCCAAAGAGCTGATCTTGCTGGTGGCATGACGATCGAGAGCCAGGGGCAGGTCTTCAGCATCAATACCCGTGCCGTTGTCCCTAATTCGGATGAGCTTGGTTCCCGCTGCTTCTATATCGATATCTACCCGAAGCGCACCCGCGTCCAGACTGTTCTCTAACAACTCCTTGACCACTGAGGCTGGACGCTCAACCACCTCGCCAGCAGCGATCTGATTGGCGAGGCGCGGAGGAAGGCGCTTAATCACGGGCATAGAGGATATCTACTCGGTTCAACTTGCAGGAATGCGGAGCGTTTGGCCCACAAGTATTTTGCTGTTACGCAGGTTATTGTATTGGCTCAGCAAATTGACGTTTACATTGAACCGTTGGGCGATTCCCGAGAGTGTGTCGCCACCGACTATGGTGTACTCCGTCTCCCCGGCGTCACGTAGGTGTGCAAGGAGAGAGCCGGGCGGCGGATGGGCGCGAAACCATTGCACGATACCGCTATGAATCGCTTTAGCCATTCGCTTCCTATAGCTTGGAGAAGCGAGTTTTCTTGCTTCCTCAGGGTTAGATATAAAGCCCGTCTCAACTAATATAGATGGGACGTCGGGAGACTTAAGCACCGCAAACCCTGCCTGTTCAACCTGCTTTTTGTGGAGTCTGGCAAATTGGTTCATCTCGCCAAGGACACTGGCACCGACATTCAAGCTGCTATCGAGAGTCGCGGTCATCGATAAATCTGCCAGGGTCATGGCAAGGGCATCTTCTTTGTCACCGAGGCTAACGCCGCCCAGCAGATCCGCTGCATTCTCTCTCTGAGCCAAATAGCTCGCCGTCGTACTGGTCGCGCCTCTAGTCGACAACGCATAGACCGATGCGCCTCGGGCGCGTTTATCTCTGAAAGCGTCCGCGTGGACCGAAACGAACATATCGGCTTGGCGCTTGCGAGCGAGATCTCGACGACCCTTGAGGCTCACGTAGTAGTCGCCACTGCGAATCAGCGTCGGAGCGAATCCCGCATCAGCCTTAAACAAACTATGCAGCTCTTTTGCGATTTCCAACACCACCTGCTTCTCGCGAAGGCGTCCGGGACCGGACGCTCCCGGGTCCTCACCGCCGTGCCCCGCGTCAATGGCGATAACAATATCGCGGCGATCGTTACTGCGAGCGCTCTTTTTCACTGCGGGTGCTGCGACTTCAGTCTCGAGATCATAAAGGTCAATAACCAGACGATCATCGGCGAGTTCCGAGGCCTTTAGAGCGAAACTTCGGGGCCTCACAGCTTCGCTAAGATCCAGCACGAGACGCAGGTCATCGCCCTCACGAACACCGCTGCGAACACTTGAAATAGGGGTTTTATCCAATTCCAGGGCATCGACCTTCGCCAGCAGCTTCGCATCAATCACGTCCACAACCAGACGTCTCGGGTTGTCCAACTCCAACAAACGATGTTCCGCCGGTCCGGACAAATCCAGCACGAGACGCGTATGGTCAGGCGCCCGCCATAAGCGCAGATCTTTTACATCGACTCCTTTGGCATGGAGCAGCGTCGGCAAGGCCCACAGCACAAGGGCCGCAGCGAACCATGCCCGCGGACGAGACTTTGCTGTCGGTTCACATTTAATTGTGAGCATCTCCCGATTCCACTGATGACTCGAAGCTCTTCCCCAAGACGCTCCGTATGGCAGTCAAACATTCGACACCGATGTCACTGTAGGCATTCACCCAAACATGCCTTCCCTGTCCTTTGACCGCGAGTCTAATCTCCATATCCGCCCGCGGCAAAAACTCTCCTCCACGCTCAGGCCACTCCACTACTACCAATGACTGGCCACCGAAGTAATCCCTAATCCCCATGTACTCCAGCTCTTCCGGATCGCCCAAGCGGTAAAGATCAAAGTGATACAAGGGCTTTTGCAGATCACCATAGGGCTCAACGAGAGTGTAGGTGGGGCTCTTAACTGCCCCGGTGTGCCCCAGCCCCCACGCAATCCCGCGAGTTAGAGTCGTTTTACCCGCGCCAAGTTCACCATAAAGATACAGCGTTGTGCCAAGCGGCAGGTGGCCTGCAAGCGCACGCCCAAAATCGACCACCTCGGCCTCAGTCTCTAAGTAAATCTGCAGGTCCCGAAACAAAGCGCTCATGACTGTAGCAGCTCCGCTATGCAAGGGATCAGGTCCGTAGCCAATAGCGATCGCTCAGAGGATCTAGCCGCCGCTCGATCGCCTGCCTTAGCGTGAACAACAACAGCCAAAGCAGCGGCCTGTGTTGCGGACAGCCCCTGAGCAAGAAATGCCCCCACGACACCGCTCAACACGTCACCCATGCCGCCCGACGCCATCCCCGGATTACCATCGAGGCACAGCGCATGGCGCTTTGGACCAACAACGAGGCTCCCGTTACCCTTCAGCACCACCGTGGCGTCCCAAAAATCCGCAAGCTGCTGTGCCACGCCAAAGCGATCACTCTGTACGGGGCTCCCAGCAGTGTCAGATCCCGAGGACAGTAAACGCGCAGCTTCTCCAGGATGAGGCGTAATCACCGATCCTTTTGGCAAAGACCGCGTTTTGCTCTTTGCCAAAATGTTAAGCGCGTCTGCGTCGACTAAAAGCGGCTTCTGGGCACCCAGACAGGCATGCAGCATTTGCTCACCCCAGACATCCTGACCTAATCCGGGACCTACAATGACTGCATCAGCCCACTCGAGAAGGGGCATCAATGCGTTTCGATGATCAATAGCGCTCACCATCGCCTCGGGCCGCCTAGCCAGCAAAGCAGGGATATGAGCCTCCCGGGTTGCGACCCGCACAAGACCAACGCCCGTTCGCAGTGCCGCCTCTGCGGCCAAGATGATCGCACCGCCCATACCGTGATCACCGCCAATCACCAGACAACGTCCAAAGTGCCCCTTATGGGCCGAAGGTGAAAGAGGAGGCAGGGATTGCAACTCTGCCTTCAGGCTCAATACTTCAAAAACAGGAGCCACAGCGGCAAAGGCCGCCGTCGGGACGTTCAAGTCATCGCAAAAGCACGCTCCGGCATGCTCCTCGCCGGCCCCGGTGTAGAGTCCGCGTTTGGGGGTGATAAAGCTGATGGTCCAGGATGCTCTTACCGCCGCACCGCAAACAGCACCAGTATCACTGTCTATTCCTGAGGGAACATCCAGAGCGAGCACCGGCGCCGCGCTATCGTTAATCAGATCAATAGCGGCCCTATACGTTGGCCGCACCTCACCAGAAATGCCCGTGCCGAGCATCGCGTCAACGATGACACCCTCATCGGTTAGATTATCTGGAACACATGCTTCGAGCTGGATGCCGGCAGACTCGGCGCGAGCAGCAGCGGCTATCGCATCTTCGCTGCGTGGCACACCATCCACGAGAAAAACGCGCGTTTCTATGCCTCGACCCTTGGCAAGTGCAGCCAGCAAGAGGCCGTCTCCGCCGTTATTTCCCGCCCCGCAAAATACTTGCATTGAAGCGGGAGCTGTAGATTCAGCGTATTGCGCAAGAAAAAAATCGAAAGCAGCCCGCGCTGCACGGGCCATTAGCAGAGGGCCGGGTAAGCCATGAACATCAATCGCTTCGCGATCAACGATTCGACTTTGCTCAGCTGTATACAGAAAACGCGGCGCCTGGATACTCATACAGACCACGCCTCTGGCACAATCGTCACTATGGCTTCAAATCTCATAGCGCAATTATACGGTCAGCGTGTCAAAAGGGCTGCAAAGCAATGACGGATATTCTGGCCACTTGCGACGGAGGCGCTCTCGTCGAGACGATTCGTGGCTGGGCCGAGGAACTCGGCTTCTCGCAACTTGGCGTCAGCGACATCGACCTCGCCGATCATGAGGGGCATCTGAAGCGCTGGCTTGAGGCTGGGCACCAAGGTGAGATGCAGTGGATGGGTGACCACGGCACGAAGCGCTCTCGCCCCGAAGAACTGGTTCCCGGCACCTGCCGGGTTCTCTCCCTGCGCATGGACTATCTCGGCGACGGCACCGACCCTATGTCCGTTTTGGAGAACCCGGATAAAGCGTACATCGCGCGCTACACCCTGGGTCGGGACTACCACAAGCTCGTCCGAAAACGACTAGCGCAGCTCGCGAAACGTATCGAGAGCCACCTTGGACAGGGACTATACCGCGCATTCGTGGACAGTGCTCCGGTCCTGGAGCGAGCGCTTGCCGAGCGCGCTGGCCTTGGCTGGATTGCAAAAAACACAATGTTGATCAATCAGGATGCTGGCTCTTGGTTTTTCCTTGGCGAAATTTATACAGACCTTCCCTTAACCGTGGACCCGCCTCAGGACAGCAAACATTGCGGAACTTGCCGGGCCTGCCTGGACATTTGCCCGACGGATGCCTTTGTCGGGCCATTTGAATTGGATGCCCGGCGCTGTATTTCTTATCTGACCATCGAGCACAAAGGCAGCATCGATCCAGAGCTGCGCCCATTGATGGGCAACCGGATCTTCGGCTGTGATGATTGCCAGCTGGTTTGCCCATGGAACAAGTTCGCGCAAGTTACCGCAGAGCCGGACTTCCAACCCCGTCACGGCTTGGACGACGGAGAATTACTTACGCTGTTTGCCTGGGACGAAGCTACCTGGGCTGCAAATACCGAGGGATCGGCATTGCGAAGAATTGGATATGAGCGCTGGTTGAGAAACCTTGCCATCGCTCTTGGGAATGCGCCGAGTACGCCCGACACTGTTGCAGGCCTCCGCCAGCGCGCTGATTACCCATCTGAACTTGTACAGGAACATGTGAGCTGGGCTTTGGAGCAACATGGCGCTCTCTAAGCGACTATGTATAAATGGCCGTGGATAAGCGACTGTGTATAAGCGACTATGCTTAAACAATTAAGTGTTCGTATCGCAGTTCAAAAAATGCTGCTGATAATGGCGCAGTTCATCGATAGAATCTCGAATGTCCTCCAGTGCCAGGTGAACCGCGCGCTTTTGCAAGCCCGCTGCTACGTCTGGCCTCCATCGCTGAGCGAGAACCTTGAGAGTACTCACATCAAGATTCCGATAATGAAAGTAGCGCTCCAGTTCTGGGAGGTGCCGCGCCATGAAACGCCGATCCTGGCAGATGCTGTTACCGCACATGGGTGAAGCGCCCGGTGGCACCCAGGCTTCCAAAAAGTTGATCGTTAAACGGGTCGCCTCGGCCTCATCGATGGAACTTGCTCGCACACGATCACAAAGGCCGGAATTGCCATGATGAGTCGTATTCCATTCGTCCATGGCATCGAGAGCCGCTTCGGGTTGGTGGATGGCAATCACGGGGCCCTCTGCAAGTGTGTTCAAATCACTATCGGTGACAATAGTGGCAATCTCAATCACGCGATCGGCATCGGGATCAAGACCAGTCATTTCCATGTCTACCCAGATGAAATTACGCTCGTCGACCATGTCTATTTCCCTTTCCAAGAGGCGAAGAAGTTTAGCACGCGCTCGACAGTCTCCCGGCTGGCACCAATAATGCAGCCGTGAGTAAACGGAAACTTAATCGCCGCCAGAACTGGCGCATTGAACGCAAGCAGCAAGAGCGTGCTGATCGCGCGGAGCGCGCTGGCGCGCTCGGTGACGAAGCCCTCGCTGGGGGACAACTTGGCACAGAGCAGAAAGGCCGTGTCATCGCCCGCTACGGGACCCAAGCCGACGTAGAGGCTACAGACTGTGAAGTCCATCGCTGCCATCTGCGCATGAACCTGGGATCAGTAGTAGCTGGAGACCAGGTCATTTTCTGCGCGGGTGAAGAAACAGGGGTGGTGGTCGCCCGGGAAGAGCGCACTACAGAGCTTCGGCGTCCTGACAAGTTTGGCAAGCTTCGCAGCGTCGCTGCCAACATAGACCGCGTCATCATCGTCATAGCGCCCTACCCCGAGCCCCACGGAGGCCTGGTAGATCGCTATCTCGTAGCGACCGAAAACCTCGGCGCCGAAGCCGTGATTCTGCTCAATAAAGCAGATCTGCTGGAAGACCCTTACCTCGAGGAGTCCATAGACATACTCTTGGAACCCTATGCTCCGCTGGGTTACACAACGATCCGGGCTCAAGGTAAGTTTGGCGCGATCGACGAGCTCACAAAACTTTTAGCTGGGCACACAAGTATCCTTGTAGGCCAGTCTGGCGTTGGTAAAACCACCCTCGTTAATGCGCTCCTCCCCGACGCGCAGCAGCGCGTATCAGAACTGTCCCCTGACAAGCAAAAGGGACGTCACACCACCACCACAGCGCGCCTATTCGACGTTCCCGGGGGCGGAGCATTAATCGACTCCCCAGGAATTAGGGAGTTTGGCTTGTGGCACATGACGCGTGATGAGGTTGAAGAAGGATTTCGAGAGTTTCGTGATTGTATTGGCCACTGTCGCTTCCGCGACTGCCAACACCAGAGCGAGCCAGGCTGCGCGCTCACCGAGGCGATCGAAACCGGCGCCATCCACCCCGCGCGATTGGATAGCTATCGAAGAATCATCGCGTCGCTGGATCAGCCTCTGCAGGGATAACCGCGGTGCAATCTTCGAGCTGGGAGTCCCGATTGTGCGAACCCACTTATGCCGACAGCTGCTGACCCATTCGCACGGCAGCACCCGCCACACAGTCTTCGTTCCAGGCCGCCACTCCCTTTGGAAACAGCAAAATCACCGTAGAACCAAGCAAAAAACGTCCCATTTCACTGCCGCGATCCAGTAAAACTGGCGATGGCGTTACGGCATGATCCCAGCGCTCAACCTTTCTGCGCTGTGGCGCCACCTGCCCCGCCCATACGGTCTCGATGCCGGCAACAATCATCGCACCCACTAATACCATGGCCATGGGTCCCCGAGGTGTATCGAAGTAGCTGATATGCCGCTCGTTTCGAGCGAAGAGGCCATCGACCCCGGCTGCGGTAGTGCCGTTCACCGAAAACAGATCTCCCGGAACATAGCTGCTGGCTTGCAGTTGGCCGTCCAGAGGCATGTGCACTCGATGATAGTCCTTCGGGGAGAGATAGATCGTCGCGAAGCTGCCACCGGTAAACTGCTCGACGCGAGCCCGGTCTCCAGCAAGCAATGCCTCCAATGAGAAGCTTCGACCTTTAGCCTGCAAAATACGTTGGCCATCAATGTCGCCGATCTCACTAATCGCGCCATCTGCCGGGCAAGCTATGCCGCTGCTGCACAGCGGTCGCACGCCGGGTTTTAAGGCACGAGTAAAAAAGGCATTAAAGCTCTCGTAAGCCTCAGGAAATGGCCTTTCAGCTTCCTCCAGATCGACAGCATAGTGTTTGGCAAACGCGCCGATAACGCGATCTTTTAACCAGCGAGGGCCCTTAGCAGCGGCAAGGCGACCAACGAGTCTGGACAGCGCGTGCTGGGGCAGCAAGCGCTGAAGCAAGATAAAGAGAGTGTCCACGACGAGTTACAAATACTCCACAGCAGTCTACAACGTGTCTACAACCGATTATCAAGTGTCTACACGAGATATAAAACATCCAAGTGCATTAAGTCGTCGAGAGCAACGGGATTTGAGAACCCGGGTTAGAGGTTTTCCTCGGCAAAAGCCGCGAGTCGCGATCTAACGATGCCATTCACATGCATGATTCCGGCGTGATCATACCCTTTACTGCGCTCCACCAGATAGGTAAGACCAGAAGTGAGTGGGGAAATGTACTTGTTGTCGATTTGTGCAAGGTTGCCCAACACCACAATCTTCGAATCTTCCCCAACCCGGCTTATGACTGACTTTAACTGAAACTGTGTTAGACCCTGCGCTTCGTCGATGATGATGTACGCATTATTAAAGGAGCGGCCGCGCATAAAGTTGAGCGACTTAAACTGAATATTGGCTCTCTCCTTTACGTAATCGATGCTACCCGTACAGGACTCGTCGGACCCGTGAAGTATTTCAAGATTGTCGTCGAACGCCGCAAGCCAAGGCGCCATTTTTTCCTCTTCCGTGCCAGGAAGAAAACCGATGTCTTCGGCGATAGGCGGCGTCGAGCGCGCCACAATCAATTTACTGTAACGCCCCTCTTCGAGAATAGCGTGCAAGCCGTAAGCCAGCGCAATGAGGGTTTTTCCCGACCCCGCGGGCCCGGTCATGACCGTCATATCGACTTCGCTGTTACCGATGAGGGACATCGCCATCGCTTGCTCGAGGTTTCTGGGAGACAAGCCCCAGAATTTTCGATTCATCAAGTTGTCCCGACTGTCACAACGCAAATACAGATAATCAGCATCGATCCTGTGCACAAAGGCGAGAAAGTCCTGATCATCATGAAGAAACATATTGGGATAGGCGTCGGTCACAGCGTTTCGTGGCACGCGATGGAGCGTTATGTTGTCTTCCCGGATCGTGTCGACTTCCTCGATCCCCGCCCAAAAATCGCCCTCTATATGCTGATAGCCTTTGCACAGCAGATCGATGTCATCGAGCACGCGATCCCGTCGATAGTCTTCAACATGCAGTAGCCCGGATCCCTTGGCCTTGATGCGCATATTGATGTCTTTGGTAACCAGACACACAAACGCGCCTTCGTTCTCGGCCTGAAGCTTCAGCGCAACATTGATAATCCGATTGTCATTTGCCTGATCCTGCGTCCCATCCAGATAGGGAACGTCACTGTCATCATTGATTAGTTGGTCGGGGAAAATCGCCAGAGTGCCGCGACTACCTTGCGCATCGGCAGACGGGATTCCCACGCCCTCTTGAATAGCTTGAGGCGACGCTGAATCGACAATCTTATCGATCATGTTGATCGCGATACGCGCCTCGCGACTCACCGTTTTATCCCGACGGTCCTTAATGTGATCAAGCTCCTCCAGCACGGTCATGGGTATAACAATGTGGTGCTCGTTGAACGCCGTGACAGCAGTCGGGTCGTGCAAAAGCACGTTGGTATCCAGCACGTAGACTTTTTTGGCCGGTTCGACGAGCGGGGTCAGGTCGTGCACAACGGAGCTAGATTCCATAAGCAATTCCTCAGAACATACGATCGGGAAGATCAGAAATAGCCCTACCAATCGATAGGGCAAGTAGCGAACACAAATCAGAGAAAAACAGTAAAAAACTGGGCAACAGGACTAAACCTGGTAAGGAGAAGTGAGTAAACGAACGAGTGAAATTTGCGAGGAGGACATCTGCTGGAGCGACACTCACTCCTGGCGCTCTGATAGCACCTTCAGTTTCAATGACACCTGAGGCTAAACGCCCGATGCCTTGCTGATCACCTTCTAAGGCTGGAAAGATCGCCGCATCCACCTGAAGCAGGAAACATCTCGATTATTAGCGTTCGTCGTAAACACTGTCAACGGGCTTCTCTCGATTTACCGATATTTTCCGAATTTATCGCAGGCAAAGTCTGCGCGCGCAGAGCGCAAAGGTGTGAAAGCGACTTCGCAAACCGCGACATCACTAAGATTCGCCACCAAGGGCCAGTTAAGGCGCTTACAAACTGACAGTCGCAGGCATTTCCGATAGCATAGCGCCCCTAAATAAGATGTAGGTCAACCACAGTTTTCCGATGTTAGATCGAGATGCCCTTGCCCAGCTAAAAGGGCTGAAAACCCAAATTGAAGCCGAGAAGGAGCGCATCGAGGCAGTGCTTCGAGGCACTCCTGCGCGCTATGGTTTTGCGCGCACGGACGACGGGCGCGAGGTTTTTGTACCGCCCGACGAAATGCTGAAGGCCTTTCCAGGAGATCGCGTTCGCGTTTGCATACGACCGGGCAAAGACAAACGACCTATCGCCGAGATTGAGGGCCTTGTCGAAAGCTCCATCGGCGAGTTCACCGGTCGTTGCGTCAGCAAGGGTAAGGCAATGTTCGTAGAGCCTGACATCGCGGGAGTTAATCGCTGGCTGTTTTTACCGCCCCAAACGCGCAATGGTGTTAAAGCCGGCGATTACCTGCGCTGCGCGCTTCAGCGTCACCCCATCCGAGACGGGAAGCCTCAGGCTAAGGTGCTGGGCACTATCGGCGCCGCGGACGACCCGGGGATTGAAAACGCCTACACCATGGCCAAGTACGGCCTCCAAAGCGAATGGTCCGATAGCGACAAGGAACATCTTGAAAAGTTAGTCGGTGCTATGACGCCGGAAACTGACAGCCATCGAGAAGATTTTTCTAATCTCGCTTTTGTCACGATTGATGCTGCACGCACGCAGGACATTGACGATGCGCTCTACGCTGAGGTCACCAACGACGGCTGGCTTCTTTACGTCGCTATCGCAGACCCCACCGCTTACATCAACGCAGACTCTCCCTTAAGGGCAACCGTTGCTGAGCGAGCTAGCAGTGCCTATTTCCATGGAGCTGTTGTACCCATGCTCCCCGAAAGCATCGCGCAACAGCGCTGTGCCCTCGCCGAGAACGAACTACGACCCGCCTTAGTATGTCGTGTAGCCATCGCCGAAGATGGCAGTGTCGGAGAGTATCGCTTCTTCGAAGCGACAATCCGCTCTCGGGCCAAGCTCTCTTACTTTGCTGTAGACCGCTATCTCGGCGGGCAGGACGAGTCTCTGATTTGTCACGCCACGCCCCTAGAGGCGCTCTATCAGGTATCAAGAGCACTCCGCGGTCGAAGAGAAGCCCAGGAATTGGTCATGGAGGATCGTCAGGAGTTTCGCTGGCTCCTTGATGACCGGGGCCACATTGAGAATATTGAACCCTGCGAAAAACTCAGCTCCCAACGTCTCGTAGAAGAGTGCATGGTTGCGACCAATCGCTGCGCAGCAATGTTCCTCGCAGAGGCAGGGGCCAACGGCCCCTTCGTGGTGCACGATGGCTTTCGCAGGGATCGCTTGAAGGATCGCGCCAAGTTTCTAGAGCTTTATGTGCCTGACTCCGAAAGCCTCGATCCGGACTCCCTGGAGGGGTATCGAGACTTATTGCGTCAGCTCGCCAGCAGTGAGCACGAGCTCCCCCTTCGCAGCATGGTAAATCGCCTGTTGACCCGCGCGCGGCTCTCCAAAAAACCCGGTGCACACATGGGCATGTCTCTGCCCTTGTATACCAATTGCACATCCCCGCTGCGCAAGTACCTGGATTTTCTAGTGCACCTGCAGATCAAGGCAACGCTTCGAGGTGAAACCGGCACCATTTGTGAACAACCTGAGCTCGATTCCCTCAGCCAAAAACTGCAGAAGTTGCGCCAAATCAGTAATGAGGCAGAGCGCTGGTTGACTCTGGAGTATCTTCAGCGTCTAGCAAAGAGCACATCTGGCCCCTGGGCTGCGCAGGTATCTCATATGGGAAACAACGGATTCAGCGTTCGTCTTGATGACAGCGGGCTTGAGGGTTATGTGGATTTGCGTAAGGCTGGCGAAAAATTCCACTTCGACAAGTGGACTGCAACTCTAAAGAGCAAGACCCGTCAATTTAGAGTGAACACGCCCGTGCACGTAACGCTCTTGGGCAGCGATGAAGAGACGGCGCATCTGCCGTTGTTTAAGCTCGACCCCAACTCGGGTCGAAAGCTGGAGGTTGTAGCAAAGCCCAGCGAGGCGACAGACAACTAAGCCATCCATCGCCAGCAGCTGGGTAAATCGAAGCTTAGAAGTGTGCGTTTCCTGGTGTACGCGGAAATGGAATGGCGTCGCGAATGTTTTCCATGCCTGTCACATAGTTGATCAGACGCTCGAAGCCCAAGCCAAAGCCCGAGTGCGGCACCGTTCCATAACGACGTAAATCTCTGTACCACCAAAGCTCCTCGCGGAGCTCTGGGTCCATGCGCGCGTCGAGCACATCCAACCGCTCCTCACGCTGACTACCACCAATAATTTCTCCGATGCCCGGGGCGAGCACATCCATAGCCGCTACCGTTTTCTCGTCGTCATTCAGGCGCATATAGAACGCCTTAATCTCTCTGGGGTAGTTCATAAGTACTACCGGGCGTCCGACGTGCTTCTCACACAGAAAGCGCTCATGCTCACTCGCCAGATCCACGCCCCACTCCACAGGAAACTCAAACTTCTCGCCACTGCCTTGCAGTATCTTGATAGCGTCTCCGTAATCCATGCGCTCGAAGTCCTGATCAACCATGGCGGTGAGCCTCGATAGAACAGTGTTATCAATCCGTTGATTAAAAAACGCGAGATCGTCCTCACACTCATTCAGGACGCGGTTGAAAACATGCTTCAGCAGCAACTCGGCCAGATCTGCGTTCTCTGCCAGATCCGCGAACGCCACTTCTGGTTCAATCATCCAAAATTCCGCGAGGTGACGGCTTGTATTGCTGTTTTCGGCGCGAAAGGTCGGTCCAAAGGTATACACCTTACTCATGGACAAACAGTAAGACTCGACCGCTAACTGACCACTCACCGTGAGAAACGCATCGCCTCCAAAAAAGTCCTGCGCATAGTCGACGCCTCCCTCGGGAGTACGCGGAATGTTGGTCATATCCAGGGTGCTTACGCGGAAAAGTTCTCCGGCTCCTTCGCAGTCGCTGCCGGTAATGATGGGCGTGTTTACCCAGTAAAAGCCGTTGTCGTGAAAGTAGCTGTGCACGGCGTTTGCCAGACTATGCCGCACGCGAGTGATGGCACCGAAAGTGTTGGTACGCGGTCGCAAATGAGCCTGGGTTCTAAGGTACTCAAAGGTATGGCGCTTTTTCGCAATGGGATAGGTCTCGGGTTCGTCGACCCACCCCAGCACGCGAACTTCACTCGCCTGAATTTCCACCTGCTGCCCTTTCCCCTGCGACGGCACCAAGGTCCCGCGGAGCTCTACGGAGCAACCGGTGCCCAACGCGAGAACCTCACTTTCATAGTTCTCTAAATCCGCCGGAACCACTGCCTGAATTGCGTCAAAGGAAGAGCCGTCATGTATCGCCAGAAAAGAAATACCGGCCTTGGAATCTCGCTTGCTACGCAGCCAACCCCGCACAGCGACTTCGCCGCCCGCGGTGGGGTCCGTTCGCAATAGATCCAAAACTCTTGAAAATGCTGTCATCTGGAGCCTCCGCCTCAAAGGCGCGGAGGATAACTAAAGAATCAGCTTACCGCCATGGCGAACCGTGATTCAGAGCGCCGCAGCCTGCTGTTCACGAATGATTTTTAGCTGCACACGGTAGCGTTGTTTCTCTACCTGAAAGGAAGCGCGCTCTATCGCTTGGGAAATAAGACGCTCCGCCTCTTCGTCATTCCCCAGCTCGTGAGCCGCCAGCCCCTGACTATAGATGAGCAGCCCATCATCAGGTTGCATCTTCGTAGCGCGGGCAAAGTGCTCGTAAGCCTGCTCCCAATCCTTCTCTTCCATCGCGACATCACCAAGGCTCGCATGGTAGTAGGGATTCAAACTCCGGTATCGCTCAAGGCGGTCTTCCCAGTAGTGCTGCTCCTTACCGCGGCCCTGCAGCTCGTACAGCACCACCAGGTTATTCATTGCGGATCGATCACTGCCGTCTATCTCCAGGGCGTGAAAGTACGCCTGTTCGGCTTCCGCATACTGCCCTGCGTAGCGATAAATCGCACCAAGGTTCACCCATAACTGAGACAAACCAGGCGCCTCTTCGAGCCCTCGGACCAACTGCTGCCAGGCGATAACCGGACGGTCCACAGCCAGAGCATTCATGGCCCGGTTGTTGTAGTAGAGGGCAAAGCCTTCGGCATCACTCATGAGCCGGGCACCCGCCACTTCATTGCGATTAAGAGGATCGATATCGACCATGTACTCGGTGGTGTCGCGCATCTTGACCTGCACGTTTACGTGGAGCCGTACTGCAACCCTGTCTCCCATACGATGCCACTCGGGCCGTACCTCCATCCACTGATACTGGGCATTAAGCCCAGCCTCGCGAGCCAACGCAGTGAACATATGGGCATAGCTCAGGCAATTTGCGGTACCGCGTTCAAAGGCATCTCGGGCTGTGCCATCAGCAAAGGGGTCATACTGCATAGCCAGGGCACCCTGCCCCTTGATCGCGCGATGCAGAGCCATAAGTTTGTTGTGCGCGTTGTTGGACTCACCGGTGTAGAGTTCGACAAAATCGCGCATCTCCTCGGTGACCATCAAAATCTCAGGATCATCCGCTAACGAACCTTCTTGGTCGTAAGTGTAAATCTGCCCATCCAACTTCAATGGCGGGACATCACGCACATCAAAAGCCCACTTTGGTCCGGTGGCGCAGGCCCCGAGAAACAGTGCAGTGCACGCAAGCAAAATCATGCGCCCGACGGCCGTCACTGCACTGGACGAAAAAACCACGAACTGAAGGGAGGCACGCCGAAGCACTTTAGCGCCCCTCTCGCCCGAACTGGTGCAAGGTGAATTCGTCGATTAAGGCCTCGACGTAGCTTTGGTCGTCCTCACTGAAGCGGTCCGTAGAAGGGCTATCTATGTCTAACACCGCAATCACCTCGCCGTCAGCCCGGATCGGGACGACTAACTCGGAACGTGAGCGGACATCGCAGGCAATATGACCAGGGAAGGCGTGCACATCGTCCACCCGTTGAGTTTCACCAGAAGCCACACAGGTACCGCAAACACCGCGGCCCACCGGAATGCGCACGCAGGCGGGGTTTCCCTGAAAGGGCCCCAAAACCAATTCATCGTCCTTTAGAAAATAAAATCCCAGCCAATTGATGTCCGGCAACAAGGTATTGAGAAACGCAGAGGTATTAGAAGCATTGGCCACCAGGTCATACTCACCCGATAGCAAGCCGGCCAATTGCTGACGGGCCTCGGAAACTGATAGTCGCGGCTCTGTTTTTATTGCCGCGCCAAGCTTAGCGACTTCGTTCATACCTCGAGTATGGTACAACCCAGCCCCGATCGCCAACTCACTTCAGAGACTCCGTAAACCATGCATGATCGTGGTGTTCTATCGCTGCACGGCCAGAAACAGGCATTGAACCCGCAAAGACGCGACTGAGTTAGCCTTTGTCTAACACGGCATGCAGATCGAGGTACTGCTGTGTGAGCTTATGTGACGGCGCAAGATCAATAAGAGGGCGATGTAGGTAATGCGATTCTTTCATTTTTACAGAGCTGTTAAGAAAGGTTGAAACTACCGGATAACCCTCAGCCTCTAGTTCTGCGACCAGTTCCCCCGGTAATCTTGCCTGACTGTTGAACTGGTTGATAACGATACCTTCGACTGCAAGGTCTTCATTATGGTCCTCGCGCAATTCAGCAATGTTGTCCATCAGCGCGTAGAGACTCTGGCGAGCAAAACTGTCGCAATCAAACGGTATCAGGACGCTATTTGCTGCGATCAGTGCCGATTTTGAATAGAAATTAAAGTTTGGTGGCGTATCGATGTAAATCCGATCGTACTCACTCTCAAGCTTTAGCAGAGCGTCTCGTAGCTTGTAGATCTTATAGCGAGCCTCAAGTTCACGCTCAAGTTCGGACAGCAATGGGCTAGATGGCATGAGAAAGAGATTCTCGTAGGGTGTTTCCCACACAAAGGCATCTGGGTTGCGGCTCATACGCCGAGAGCCGACAGTCTGTTTAAAGAGGCCGGACACACCCTGAGCTTCCGCGGGAAACGCCTCAGCATCAATCTCCCCGACCAAATAGTGAGTAGTATTGCCTTGCACATCAAGATCGATAACGAGCGTTTTACGTCCAAGACTGGCATCTATCGCTGCGAGGTTACAGGTGATGCTGGTCTTCCCAACGCCGCCCTTCTGATTGAACACCACTCGCTTCATCACCACTCCCGTTTGAATCCATGATCCGCAAAGGGCAGGCAGTTTAGCCAAGCCCAAGCAGACTGTCAGCCGCCAACGCTAGCTTTTCAAGTCCGCAACAGTCCGTTGACTGAATTGCCTGTGTTATTTTGCGCTCCCTCAAAACTTCTGCTGGAGAGCGCCATGACAAACATCCCTCGGGTACAGCTCCTACTCACCGGAGACGAGTTGATGAGCGGTGACACAGTGGACTCGAACTCAGCCCTGATAGCTCGAGAGCTTTCGGGACTCGGCCTCACTCCCAGCAGACGCGTAACTCTGGGTGACGAACGACAGGCCCTGGCGCAGGAAATGACGACCTTATCAGAGGACGCGGACGTACTTATCGTCAACGGCGGCCTGGGCCCAACTATCGATGATTTAACTGCTGAGGTACTGGCCGAGGTCGCTGATAGTGGCCTGGAGGAGCATCCAGATGCTCTGGATCATCTCGAGCGATGGTGCAAAAAACGCAACCTGGTTTTAAACGCGGCCAATCTCAAGCAAGCCATGCTTCCAAAAGGCTGCACGCTCATCCCCAATCCCGTGGGCAGTGCCGTGGGCTTTTCTCTGGTGGTCAACGGCTGCCTTGTACTGTGTACTCCGGGGGTACCCGGGGAGCTGCGCGCCATGCTACCGGAGATTCTGGAGCGCTTGCGAGAGATCTATGGGATCACTTTGCAAAAAGATGTTTTGCGGCTACAAACCTTTGGCCTCGGAGAGTCCACAGCGCAGCAATTGCTCATGGACGAGCACCCGGACTGGCCCAGCGAAGTGGTACTGAGTTTTCGGGCGGGCGCACCGCAACTGGAGCTAAAGCTCAGCATCACTCGCGCCAAGGATAAGGGTCTCAGAGATACCTGCCGTCAGTGGATGGAATCTTTGTTTGGCGATCACATCATCGGCGAGGGAGACACACGTATTGCCGAGGCTGTCATTGATCTTGCGCGGAAAGCCGGCGTCACGCTGAGCTGCGCTGAGTCCTGCACCGGCGGGATGATCGCCTCCATGCTGACGCAAATTTCCGGTGCTTCCGACGTTTTCCCCGGAGGCTTCGTGACTTACTCAAACGCTCTCAAGCAATCGGTTCTGGGCGTCCCTGCGTCGACCCTGGAATCTGACGGCGCCGTCAGTGAAGCTACGGTCAAAGCCATGGTCGCCGGTGCCCTCGATGCCTCTGGTGCTGACTTGGCGGTAGCTGTATCTGGTATCGCAGGTCCCGGCGGTGGCAGCGAAGAAAAACCCCTAGGCACCGTTTGGCTAGCTTGGGGCGATCGAGAGCGAGTAGAAACGGTTTGTCTGTGTTGGCCCGTGGAGCGCGTGCTGTTTCAAACTATGGTGGCCGCTGCCGCGCTGGATGTACTCCGGCGAAGGCTTGCCGGTATTGACAAGCAATCCAGTTACTTTGATCAGCGACGTCTGCGCTAGAAGCATCGAAGGTTGAAGGTCGAAGGGTGAAGACCCTACGGCTGTAACTGCGAAAGGCTCCACACACCCTGGCCATCGAGTTGGTAACGAAAACGATCATGAAGTCGGTGTTCGCCCCCCTGCCAAAACTCGATGCGTTCTGGCTGAACGCGATACCCTCCCCAAAAATCCGGCACAGGCACTTCACCCTCTGCAAACTTATTGCGGAGTTTTCGTACCTCTTCCTCAAGAAGCGCGCGTTTGGCGATAGGCCGACTCTGTCGCGAAGCCCAGGCGGCGATCTGGCTCTCCCGCGGTCGGGACAAAAAATAGGCCGCTGATTCCGCAAAACTCATACGTTTTGCGGTCCCGCCAACAATGACCTGTCGATCAAGCTCGTTCCAGGGAAACAACAGAGAAACATTAGGGTTGGCGCTGATTGCCTCGGCCTTATCAGAGCCAAAGTTCGTGTAGAACACAAAACCGGCCTCCGAGAGCCCTTTGAGCAAAACAATGCGCTGCCAGGGCCTCCCATCCTCATCAATGGTCGATAGAGCCATTGCCGTTGGATCCGAAAGTCCCGCATTTACCGCTTGCTCAAGCCAACGCTCAAACTGGGAGAAAGGGGAATCGGGCAAATCCGCGGCCGTGAGGCCGCCCGCGGTGTACTCCCGTCGATAGCTCTCGAAATTGCCACTCATTCGGTATAGCCCATGACCCGAAACCTCTCCCGCTTAGGGCGAACTCGTCTCGGGCGGGAATGGCAAAAGCACAGCTTTTGCAGCCATTGCGCGATTTTGCGCAGCGTCTTTGGGGTCCGGCTGACTCTTCAGCGTCGACTGGATAGTCGATCGCCACACAGATCGATTCCGAGCAGGATCAATGAGATCCACTATGAACGTCCCCTCTACGTACTGCCGCACACTAACGTCGGATACCGGCGGGCCACAACGCCAGCAGTTATAAGCACTGGCAGCGTTGTAGGAACGGATATCTGTCTTCTCGCGCGTAACCAAATGCCACGCGAGATAAACATCAGCCGCGTCTCGGTCGCTCACAACCTCATAACCGCGAGCCTGCAATTCGATCGTCAATGCATCATTTATTCGATCTACCTGCAGATCGCTGATTAATTTCTCAGCGGCGGAAGTCCTATCGATGGGCAAAATAGCCAGTCGCTGCACTGCGCCGAAGTTGAAATCAGCGTCAAAATCGCTGACTGCTTCCAAAGCAGTACTGGCACAACCGCTCATGATGCCTGCCAGCAGGAACAAGGCAGCGGTACGTAGCATGAAACCCATCAAACTTACTCCCAAAATCATAAAACTGAACGTAGAGCTCGTCAGTATAGTCAATCGCTGGTCGAGGGAGATACCGGCGCCCGATTTAGAAACACTGGAATCTCCGGAAACGGGTGCCAACGCTCCCAGTCTTCCCCCAACCGAGCTTCCAGTGTGTCGCCCAGAATGGCTACGTGGCGCTCTGCCAAAAGCGCTTGAAGCGCCGGTTTATCAGCTTCTTGACTAATAACGGCCGCCTCCAGGAGGCCTTCAAGGCGAAACCGCGCAGCGGGGGGTATATCGTCGCCCTCTGCGACGCGCTGGAACTGCCGGGTCAATCGCTGTCTAATCTCGTCGTATAGTTTGCTCATGGAAGTTGTTGCCGCGCGGAAGCTTCTGTTGCATTTTGCCATCAAGCGGGGTTAACGCCCAATGAGCATCTCAGCGGCTTTTGTTCCTTCGGATGAGCCGCAAAAGGCTATAGTACGTAGAGTAGTTGGTAGACACTGAGATCCTTTCAAATGAGGAGATGATGAGTTACACAGATCAGCAATCGCCCTCCAAGGCCTTGAATACCGCGAGCGTTTGCCTGCTGCTGGTTGCAGGACTTCTTTGGCTGTCTATCGTCGCAAGCGCGGCGGAGCTGGAAACCCAGCAATCAGATACCGGCGCGCTGGAGCGTGAGGACGTAGCTCGAGAGTCCCTAATGAGCGACGTGCGCGCCTACGCGCAGCGTATTCAAGAAATGGAGAGTAGCGATGGGGCCTTTGCCCCCGGACTCACAGAAGATCTGCTGGGGCTGGGCCTGGCCTTGCAGAGAAACGGTGACCACGAGCAAGCGGTAAAAGTGTTTAAACGGGGCATACACCTTTCTCGCATCAACGAGGGCCTGTATAGCCGCAGACAGCTATCGTTACTACAAGGCGAGATCGCCAGCCACATCGCTATGGGCGCGTTGTCGGAAGCGGATGAACGGCAACGTTACCTTTACCGAGTGCAGGCGAAAACGCTCTCGGATGTGACCCGCGGCCAAGCACTTATGCAACACGCCCTGTGGCAGCGACAGGCCTACGAAGCCGGCATTGGAGAAGACCCCTTCGCCAGACTGGTGAATATGTGGAGCCTCTATCGCTATGCGCTCTCGGAGTTTGCCAAAATCGATGGAGAAACATCGCCAACGCTACTTCCGCCACTCTATGGAATGCTGCGAGCCCAATACCTACTCAGTGGTTTTGTAGGAGAGACTACCAACGGCCGTTTTCGCACTGGAGGGATTTACGGTGACGAGGAGTCTCGGCAGATTGCTTACGCCAGCCAGAGTTATAAACAGGGCAGCTCAGTGATTCGCGCAATTTACGATATTGAGACCGCGCAGAACGACGGTACGCTCGAAGACTCTGCCGAAATGCTGCTCATGTTGGGAGACTGGCAATTCTGGCACGGCAAACGCAACGAAGCTCTGGAGACCTATGGTGAACTTTACGGGGAACTTGCAGAGGGAGAAGCTGCCCAACAGTTACGAGGAGAGCTGCTAGGTTCCCCCCAACCACTCCCCGGGCTTATGGGAGTTCGTGCCCTCCCGGAGCCCGTAGACGAGCAGGGAGGCCGATTGCTGCTAGAATTCGGAGTTTCCGACCGAGGACGGGTGGTGAACGTCGTCCGCCTCGATGACAACGTTGAAAACGATATGAAAGCGGGCGACGTGATAAGCCGGCTTAAACGAACACCTTTCCGGCCACGCATTGACGATGGTTTGCCGGTTGATACAGAAGGGTTGCGCTGGGCTTATGACATTTCCGTGTGGTGAAGAGCAAATCAAAGGGCTGCAGACGCTGAGTCTGCCGGCAAAGTTGCCGCTGGCGTCGCTGCTGGCCTGCCTACTCCTAACCGGCTGCCCTAGCGCGAGCAATCCCACAACGCCACAAACCCCCTCGATGCCGTCACCAAGCACACCGCCACCGAGCAGCTCATCTTCTCCGAGCTCTGCCTCTTCCAGTAGCTCTAGCAGTTCCAGTAGCTCTAGCAGTTCCAGTAGCTCCAGTAGCTCCAGTAGCTCCAGTAGCTCCAGTAGTCAATCAAGTAGCAGCAGTCAGTCAAGTAGCCCCTCGTCACAGAGCAGCCAAAGCCAGTCCAGCTCTTCCCAAGCCCAGTCGCCGGGAAGCCCGAGCAGCGCCGAGGGCTCTCAGAGTGACCAGCAGGCTGGGGAATCCGGCGCTGAAACCACCGCTTCCTCTGAGCAATCAGCCGAGAGTGGCTCCACGGAAGGCGATCTCCAAAACGGTGGCGATGTCTCCAGAGATATGGGCGAGTTTCCCAGCGGTGAAGCCCCGGGGGCCGAAGTTGCCGCCAGCGGTCAGAGTGGTGATAACGGTGAGAGTAGCGGGAGTGGTGAGAGCGGCGACCAAGCGGGCAGCGAATCCAGTGCCGCCGAAGCGGGCTCGGGAGATGAGTCCGGCGGTGGTAGTTCCGGCTCTGAGAGCACGGCCGATGCTGGTGATGGGGGCAGTGGAGATAACGCAGGAGGTGGCGAGCCTGGATTTGAAGATAGCTCCGGCGGCAGCGACGCCCTCCCCAGCATGGAAGATGAGGAGTCCGTTGCTTCAGGCGGTGGCGGTATGGGCGAGCCGTCAGGCTCTTCTGGCTCTGCCGGCGGCCAAGAGGCTGGAGGCGCCAGCGGATCTGCAGGCGGCGTTCAGGGCTCGATAGCAATACCGGGAATTCCAGGAATTCCGGGCGGCATGGGCACCAGTGGAAGCGGCGCGCAGGGCGCAGGTGAAGTTGCAGGAGGCGCAAGCGGTACCGGACAAGGCGGCGGCAATAGCGGTGCCGGCGATGGATCCACGGGCACAGGCACCTATGGGCGTTTCCCGACAGGTCAGGGCCCCCTCACTCCCGCTGAGCAAGTGGCGATTCTTGACGCCGAACTCGAGCGTGGTATGGGTGAATTCGACGCCATGATTCTTGAAGAGCAGGCCGCGCAGCGAGAAGCAAGCCGTCAGCAGCCTGTCGAACCTATTCAAACCGCGTCTGCGGGAGGCGGAGCCGGTGGTGGTGAAGCCGATGAAGGCTACGGGCGAGAAATGGGCGGTGGCAGCTACAGCGTTGGCGGCGGCATGGGCGGCGCCAGCGGCGGGGGTGGCAGTATTCCCCAGAACACGGCCAAGTACCCCCCACCAGCCGACATACCCAACGGAAACAACGACGACGTAGTGGCAAGGCAGCTACGGGAAGCCGCTATGCGCGAGCCTGACCCGGAAGTGCGAGAAAAGCTCTGGGTTGAATACCGTAAGTACAAAGGCATCAAGCAACCGTGATATCGCTGTTAACCAATATCGCTCCCGCGCGGCTGAAATGCCTGACGCTTCTGAGTTTGAGTCTGGCTCTTGCTGGATGCGTAAGCCAGACAGTGAAGAGCACGTCTATTCCGACGCTGGAGGCGCCCGCCCAAACGGTACCCGAAAACGAACTCATGGACGTAGCGGTCGCCATCTTCGATCCGGGCATCGACTTTGCGGACGAGGATGAGCGCCTGTATCCCGAAGTGCGTCGTGCCGAAGCGCGCTATATTCCGAAACTGTTAGCTGAAGTCTTGCAGAACTCCGGCGCCTGGGGCGCGGTTAGAGTCGTTCCGAACGAAGATCGAATCACCGACTTAATGATCAGCGGCACCATCTTACACTCGGACGGTGAAACGCTTGAATTGAAAGTTGTCGCCCAGGACTCTCGGGAATACGTATGGCTCGATAGAGTCTACGAAGGCAACGCCAGTCGTTACGCTTACGACACCAAAACTCGCTCCAGCTACGACCCTTTTCAAGCGGTGTACCATCAGATAGCAAACGATCTCGTACGACTTTTTGATGAACTGCCGACAGCGCAGCGCAAAGAGATACGCACGGTCTCCGAGCTACTGTTTGCGCAGAGCTTTTCGACGGAGGCCTTCGAAGGCTACCTCGATAAAACCCGTAAAGGTAAGCAGCTGGTCGTGCGACTGCCCTCGGAAGATGATCCCATGCTGGAGAGAGTACGCATGCTCCGAGAACGAGACCATGTTTTCGTGGATACCCTGCAGACCTACTACAACGGCTTTTCAGAAGAAATGTTTGGTCCCTATCAGGAGTGGCGGAAACTCAGCTACGAAGAAGTTATTGCCTATCAGGAACTGAAGCGCGAAAGCACGCGACAACTCATCGCCGGTGGTGCCGCGATTATTGCGGGCATTGCCGCAGCGGGCAGTGGCGATGGCAGCGCCCGGGCAGCAGGCAATGTCGCGATCATTGGGGGCGGCTATCTATTAAAGAGCGGATTGGAAAGCCGCGCCGAGGCGCAAATTCATGTCGAAGCACTTGAAGAGATAGGGCAGTCCCTGGAAGCGGAAATCACGCCTCAGGTTATTGAACTCGAGGACCGCACTGTAATGATCAGTGGTAGTGTCGATGATCAGTATGCTCAGTGGCGTGAGGTCCTCGCAGAAATCTACCGCAACGAGATCGGTGAACTCGCACCCCCAGCGTCCGACACCCCCATCCAAAACTAGTCGGAAGCATCATCAGTGACAGAGCAGTACCAGCGGGTTCAGCCCACCCCCTTTGACGCACCGGAAACCGCCGCGCCGAGCACAGCCGTGGCCTCGGATAGCAAACCCGGCTGGCTCCTACCCGCATTCGGCGGGCTGGGTGTATTGGCGCTAGTCGTCGTTTTTATCCTACCCAGCTGGGTGGACTCTCAAGATGATGACGAAGCCCAAGGCGCGGCCAGCGCGCCAGCTACAGCACCAACGAATGGCTCTACCCCTACTCAAGCATCAACAAACGCAAGCGCCAAAGACAGTGCTCCTCTTGCCTCGCCCTTTGCTGACGCTCGAGCAGCCAAAGCTCGGTCCGAAGCGCAGGAGCTCCTCGCAGAGCTTTTAGATGTTCAGGAGAATCTCACTGATCGTGGCGCTGAAGAGTGGGCTACGGAGGCCATGGAAGGCATCGCCGCCCAAGCCTTAAGCGGGGACGAACTTTATCGAGAGCGCGAGTTTGACGGCGCTATAGAGCAGTATCAGCAGGCGCTGACCGAAGCCCTGGCTTTGGAGCAATCGTTGCCCGAGCGCTTCGAAGCCCAGATTGCAGCCGCGACAGATGCCATCGAAGGCTTTGAGCCTGACGGGGCAGCCGCAGCGTTGGCATTGGCAGAAAAGCTGGAACCAGGAGCACCGGAGACGGCCGGTCTTGCGCAAAGGCTAGATGTCCTCCCTGCGGTTATAGAGGATGTTTCTGCAGCCACAGACTCCGAAGCATCTGGGGATCTATCGTCCGCGGTGAAATCCATGCAAAGCGCTGCGAACAGCGACAGCGTCCATCAACGGGTACAAGAAGAACTCGTCCGTTTGCAGTCAGCCCTCACGGAGCAGCGCTTTAACGCTGCCATGTCTGAAGGCTACGCGGCACTTGATAGTGCCAATTTCGATGCGGCGCAGAAACGGTTTGAGAGAGCAGGCTCCCTATATCCTGGCTCCTCAGAGGCCGCCGCTGCGCTACAGGAACTCTCCACCGCGCGAACCGCGGCAACGCTGCAGCGCCTGCAATCGCGCGGCGATGACCTACTGGGCAAGGAGGATTGGAGTGCTGCCATCAAGGTTTTTGAGGAAGCCCTTGCCATTGATCAGAGTCTGCGCTTCGCACGGGAGGGATTAGCGGTTGCCGAACCCCGTGCTCAAGCCGACAAAGAACTCTCAGCCATCGTGAAGCAACCGGAACGACTTGTGGATGACGCCATCCTTCGAGAAGCGCAGAGCTCAGTTACCCGTGCAAGATCTTTGGACGGGCTTGGTCCCCGCCTCACTGCCCAGATCGATGCTGCGGAGAAGGTGCTTAGCGTTGCCAGCACCCCCCTTCCGGTGAGTATTAGTTCTGACGGCCTTACCGAAGTGACGGTTTACAAGGTCGCACGTCTGGGCCTCTTCGAGAGCCAGCAGCTTAATTTACGCCCAGGGAAATACACCGCAGTCGGATCACGCCGGGGCTATCGCGATGTACGCGTTGTGTTCACCGTAGTGCCCGGGAGTAGTTCCCCCGTGTATGTCGCTTGTAACGAGGCCATTTAATGAGCGACCGCAAACCGGAAAGTATTCAGGCGGCGGCGTTTGAGCCCCTTGACCCTACAGCGGCTACTGTAAAGGCTCGTATTCCCGCCTCCCGCTGGCTGCTAGTGGTCGCAATAGTGGTTTTCGTGATGGCGCTGTGGTTTTTACTCACGGCCCGCTCTCTGGAAATTTCCGTCGTCGCAGAAGAAGAAGCCAGCCTCGACCTTGCGGGATTGGTACTGCCATTTGGGGATAGGTTCCTGTTGCGCTCGGGCACCTATTCTTTGAGCGTTACCGCGCCCGGCTACCATCCCTATACAAGTGATATTGAAGTGTCTCGGGATGCTACCCAGCGTCAAGAAGTGATACTTCAGCCACTCCCCGGTCGACTGACCATCGCCAGCACCCCTGCCGGTGCAAGCTTGACCGTGGATGAGGAAGTCGTAGGTGTAACGCCTCTCACGGATCTCCCCCTAGAAGCCGGCGCCAGAACCTTGGTTCTCGAGTACCCTCGGTACATACCCCTGACTCAGACTATCGACGTGACGGGCCGCAACGTTCAGCAGAGGCTGGATCTATCGCTGGATCCCGCGTGGGCTGACGTCAGTATCACCACCGAACCAGCTGGAGCGCAGTTTCTCCTCGATGGAGAGCCGCAGGGCGCCACGCCGGGTACTTTTGAAGTACTCCAAGGCGACCACGAAGTAACGCTGGTATTGCCGGGTTTTGCTAGCGAGAGTTTTCCGCTGACTGCGGAGGCTGGTATTGCACAAGAGCTTGGCACAGTGGTGCTCACACCGGCCACGGGCGTGCTCACGCTCAGCAGCACCCCCAGTGGTGCGAACGTCAGCGTTGATGGTGAATTCGCGGGGCAAACGCCCCTTGAGTTGGAACTGGAACCCAACATGGATCACCGCGTGAGCCTTTCGCGAGCCGGTTATCGCCGCGCCAGCCAAACACTTCGTATGGAGGCAGGAGCGAGCCTTGAGCGCAAAATCAGTCTCAAACCTCTGCTGGGCGATGTGTTAGTAAAAGTCAGTCCTCCCGAAGCTGAGCTTCTGGTCAACGGCAAAGTTGTGGGAAGCGGCAGTCAAACGCTCTCTTTGCCCGCGGTCCTTCAACGTATCGAAGCTCGCCTGGACGGCTACGAGAGCAGCAAGCGCAGCGTCACTCCACGGCCCGGCCTTGAACAGCTTATAGAGCTTACGCTTTTGACACCGGAAGCTGCTCGTAAGGCACGCCTCACACCGACAATAACCACCGCTTTGGGTCAGACCCTAACCCTGATGAACCCTCTGGATTCACCGAGAAACGAATTTACTATGGGTGCGTCGCGACGAGACCCGGGGCGCAGAGCAAACGAAGTCCTTCACCCTGTTCGCTTGGAGCGTCCCTTTTATTTCCAAAATCAGGAAGTCACCAACGCCCAGTTCCGGCAGTTTCAGGCATCTCACAATTCAGGGCAGATAGAGGGCAACAGCCTCAATCGTGAACACCAACCCGTAGCGCAGATCAGCTGGCAGCAAGCCGCTTCGTTTTGCAACTGGCTCAGCACTCGCGAGGGACTGACTCCCTTTTATCAGGAACAGCAGGGGATCATCATTGGATTTAACCCCGACGCCCTTGGCTATCGCCTGCCTACCGAAGCCGAGTGGGCGTGGGTAGCAAGAATTCGTGGTGAAGAACTCCAGCGATTTACCTGGGGCGACGACTTCCCACCCAAAAAAGTAGCGGAGAACGTCGCAGACAACAGCTCGGCCTACGTCACGGGACGGGTGCTTAACGGTTATAACGATGGTTATGTAGTCAGCGCTCCTGTAGGCAGCTTCATCGCAGACGAGCGCGGTATTTTTGACCTTGGCGGCAACGTATCGGAATGGATTCACGATGTTTACACCATCCCGACATCCAGTGGTGTTGTCGAAACGGATCCTCTCGGGGGTCAGCGCGGCGATAATTATGTTATTCGCGGAGCAAGCTGGGCCCTCGGGCGACTCCCTGAGCTTCGCTTGTCTTATCGAGATTATGGGCAGGCGGGACGAGATGACGTAGGATTTCGAATCGCCCGCTATGCGGAGTAAAACCATGCAGCTAAAAACCTCAGTCACGAAATACCTAGGCGGCCTTCTCTTGCTGCTAGGTAGCTCCATCTCGATCAACTATGTCGCTGTAGCCCAGCCGCCTGCAGAACCGGAAACCTCAACCGAGCAAGCCCCTGAGGAGGCCGGCGACCCAGACGTAACACTGGAACCGGTCACCGCCGAGCCTGCCAATCAACCGTCCGAAGACTACGAAGCCTCAGAACAGATCTCTGAAGATCTCTCCGTTGCCTTCCCCGTCGACATCTAGGAAAACTCCATGAAGAACAGCCTCTCCTCCGAGTTTATGTTCCAGTTATTTGCCTTACTCACGGCAATAATTCTTGTACATGCCATGTACGTAGCCGTGATTCGCCCCAGCGCCGACGACCAATTGGCCACAGAGATGGCGGCACAGCTCGCGGGAGAAGAGGTTGTACCAAAGCGCAGTCTGGCCGTGGTGATCCGTGACTTCGAACAGGAGGCCTGCTTCATTCTGCTGATCTGGGCACTCTCGATCATGGGCTACAAGGGCCGCATGAACATGAAAGAGCAGAAGCTTCTGGAAGAAGAGCTCCTCTCAATTCCCGAGGGGACCAGTGTGCTGCCGGAAGACGCTCGCCAGTACAGTCGCTCTATCGAAGCACTTCCGGACGATAAACAAGGGTTTTTGCTGCCAAGGACACTGCTTTCAGCGCTTCAGCGCTTCGCCACCACTGAAAGCATACCCGCGGTCTCCGACGCTATTCGCGAGCAGTGTGATATCGAATCTGACCGTCTCGATTCCGAGCTATCCATGGTTCGCTATATCGCCTGGGCTATTCCTTCAATCGGGTTTATCGGGACTGTTCGCGGTATCGGTGATGCTTTGGGTCAAGCCTACAAAGCAGTAGAGGGCGACATTTCCGGCGTAACCGTCAGCCTCGGCGTCGCTTTTAACAGTACGTTCGTGGCACTCGTACTCTCCATCATCATTATGTTCTGTCTGCACCAACTGCAACTAGCTCAGGAACGCCTGGTTCTGAATGGTCAACGCTATGCAGACAGCCGCCTCCTTCGATTCCTGGTCGCTAACGACTGATGGCTATTCTTGATTGTCGCGATACGCAGATTAGTCTCTGGCAAGAAGGGACGGCACTGCATAGCCCGGGTTTTGTAGTGCTCGAAGGTAGTGAATATCACTTCGGACAAGTCGCCTTGGAGCAGTCACGGTTACGACCCCGGGACAGTAACAGCCGCTTTTGGTGGCAGCTCAGCACCCAACCGCTAAAGCCAGCACTTGGCGCTGCGCGCCATACTGCGGATCTCGTGCACTCCCACCTGCGTCATATTCATGCGACTGCAGGCGCGCCGGCGGCCCTGGTTCTGGCAGTGCCCGACAGCATGCCCAAGGAGCAGCTATCGCTGCTTTTGGGCGTAGCTCAGGCCAGCGATTTCACCGTCGCAGGCCTGGTGAGCCGCAGCGTACTCATCGCGAGTAACAATCCCGACATTCTGCGGGCGGGCAAAGCCATACACCTGGAGAGCCAGCTCAATCAGACCATCATCAACGAATTGATCGTGGAGAACGAGACCATCCGCGTAGTGCGAAGCACGCCGCTGCCCGCCTGCGGCTTGCTGGCACTTCAGGAACGCTGCGTGTCAGCGATCGCCAGCGCCTTTATCCAACAGACTCGTTATGATCCAAGACGTAGTGCCGAGAGTGAGCAGGATCTCTACAACAAGCTTCCAGACATTCTCGCAACGCTGCGCCAACGGGGCGAGGCCAGTGTCGACATCGATGGCCATCGCAGCCGAGTAACGGCCAGCGCCCTCGCCGGTGCCAGTGAGCGTCTCATTAAGGGTCTCGAGCAGACTAAGCCGGCGGTAGACATCCCGGTGTTCCTCGATCCGGAATTGCACCTGCTTCCGGGCATGGAGGCTCTCAAAGGCGAGGCCCGCACGCTTGCAGCCCATGCTCTTTGGGACGCCTTTACCGCGAACCGAGAGCACATTGAACTATCAGGAGAAGATCTACACCTGGTGGACCAATTGCCCTTGACCGCCAGTTCGGGCGCTGCACCAGAGGTCAACACAGAGTCTGCGCGAGAAGCCCTAAACACGGAATCAACTCCGGAAACGACGACTGCTCCGGCAATGCCTGCTGCGGATGAGGCCACCCATATTTTGATGGGCACCCGCGCAATGCCCTTGAGGGGCGAACAGGTCCCGCTAGTTGGGGGTTTCTCGCTAAAGAATGTAAATGGCCACTGGACCTTGCACGGCGAGGGCGCTCTCATCAATGGAATGCCCAGCACGCCCCAGCAACCGCTGGTACTCGGCGATACGCTCTCTTTGGGCACAGCGGGGCACGGACGCCTGATAGACGTGCAGGACTGAGGCTGACTAGCCGTGGCCAAGCGCAATAAACGAAGCTTCACGACCTTCAACCTGTCGTTTCTGGACATTATGTCCTGTGGATTCGGCGCGGTGATCCTCGTATTCCTGATCATTGATCACTCCATCGTCGTGGAGTCAAAAGAGCTCAACGTTGATCTACTTTCCGAGGTCAACATGCTGGAAGAAGATATCCGCGAGGGTGAAGAAGGCCTGGTGGTACTCCGTAATACCCTCGACGAAGTCAATCTTGAGATCGTCGAGGCAGACGGCAGGGCCACACGAATCATCGATGAGGTTGAGGAATACGAGGCGCTCGTCGCGGCTCTGATCCCCGAAGATGTCAGCGAAGATGAAGCCGTAGAGAAGCTAAAAGCCGAGGTTCAGTCCTTAGAGGAAGAGGTCAAAAAGCTTCGGGAGGCCGCCGAGGAAGAAAGCGGCAAGAGCGCGCGAAGCTTTGTCGGTGACGGAAATCGCCAATACCTCACAGGCCTGAATCTTGGCGGCAAGAACATCGCCATTTTACTTGACACCTCGGCCAGCATGCTGGCGGATCGCGTGGTGAACATTATTCGTCTGCGCAATATGGACCCGGTGCTCCAAAGAACAGCTGAGAAGTGGGTCCGAGCACTCAACACCATGGACTGGTTAACGTCACAGCTACCCGTGGGCAGTGAATATCAAGTCATCACGTTCAATACCAAGGCACAGCCGGCGTTACCCGGCACCGCCGGCAAATGGTTGGAGGTTGCCGACCAGGCCCAGCTTGAGGGTATGTCGACCGCGCTAAGGGAGATTACCCCCGGAGGCGGTACGAGCTTGGAAAACGTGTTCGACTACCTGCAGACCCTGTCACCCATACCGGACAACATTTTTCTGATCACAGACGGCCTCCCCACCCAGGGTGCCAACCCACCGAGAGGATCCACGGTTAGCGGCAACCAGCGTCAGCGATTTTATCGCGAGGCCGTGCGTAAGCTCCCTGCTAACGTGCCCGTAAACATCATACTTGCTCCCATGGAAGGAGATCCCCTCGCCGCCTCCGAATTCTGGCAGCTTGCCCAAAGCACTCGCGGCTCGTTTATGAGTCCTTCCAGTGACTGGCCCTAGGAGGAGAGAATATGCGTAAACGTCGCGAAATGTCCGAATTCACGCTCTCGTTCCTGGATGTTATCTGCTGTGGTTTTGGCGCGGTGATTCTGCTGCTCATGATCACAAAGACTGTGCAGCCGCAGATCATCGAAGCATCCACGGTTAACCTTGAGGGACTCGTCGCCGATTTGCAGGAGCAGCTTTTTGAGATTCGCGGCGAAACTCGGTTTCTAAACAGGGATTTGAACGCCCGGAAGGAACAGCTGTCAGAGTACAAGGAACGTATTGCGATTTTGCGCGGACAGCTAGCGTCCACCAAGTCTCGCTACGATAGTTTGCAGGTGGAGACGAATACAAACTCTGTGATTACTGAGCAGCTCGCCATTGCACGACAATCACTGACTGCAGAACAAAAGCGGCTCCTTGCAGGATTGGAGGTCACCAGCAACCTCATCGGGGGTATTCCCGTTGACAGCGAGTACATCATCTTCGTGATCGACACCTCGGGGTCGATGTTCTCGTATGCCTGGGATCGGATGATGCAGGAAATCGATGCCACACTGAACATCTATCCGAATGTGAAAGGCATTCAGATTATGAATGACATGGGTAACTACATGTTCAGTCGTTATCGGGGGCAATGGATCCCTGATACTGATGGCCGGCGCAGAGTGATCATGCAGAACCTCCGAAATTGGAACGTTTTCAGCAACTCGTCTCCCGTCGAAGGTATAACCGCTGCAATACGCACTTTTTACGACCCCAAGAAAAAGATTAGTATCTATGTCTTCGGGGATGAATTTACCGGAGACTCTATCGGCAACGTAGTGGACACTGTCGAACGAATCAATCGCGAAGCCACCGATGGCCAACGATTGGTACGAATCCATGCCGTAGGGTTTCCCGTACAATTTATTCGGGCAGCTAATCTACAAACAACCGGAATACGCTTTGCTGCGCTCATGCGTGAGCTGACCTATCGTAACGGAGGCACGTTTGTCGGACTCAATGACTTCAGGCCCTGACAGCTACTACGCACGCCGCTTCATCTCATGGGGGGGACTCGTCCTGGCGTCCCTGTTACTGGCAAGCTGTGGCACCAAAGAAGTTGTAGTTACCGGCAATTTCCCTCCTCCGCTCATGGAACCGTTAAAGGTGAATTTGGGCGTTTGGTACGAGCCTGAGTTTGAAGGCCACGAGTTTTTTGATGAGGCCAAAGGTCGCGCAGACTCCACCTGGATAGTAAAAACCGGCGAGGCACAGGTGGCTATGTGGGGCCAGCTGCTCAACAACATGTTTGTCGATGTCACAAAAATGGATGGCGAACCGGCACCGGAGCAAATGAACCCCGTGGTCGATGCGGTACTGATCCCCCGGGTGGACGAACTGCAATATGCCATCCCCGCGCACACCAACGTCAAGGTGTATGAAATCTGGATGCGTTACGCCTTCCAGCTGGTTACCACCAACGGTGAACCCATCGCCGAGTGGACTATGACAGCCTACGGCAAAACTCCGACCGCCTTCTTACAGAGCGATGAAGCGGCTGTAAATCTCGCCGCCGTGGTAGCCCTTCGTGACGCGGGTGCCCATTTCATTACCAGTTTCAGAAAGGTCCCCGAAGTCGCGCAGTGGCTCGAGGAATTGGAGCAGGAGAGCTCCCCGGTGGCATCACTATGAATACCGCACGGGCCATCGTCCTGCTGTTACTGAGCGTTACGCTCGCCGGCTGCGTTACATCCACCGTAGACGAAATGGTGTTTAACGAGCCGGTAGAAGGCATCGGAGACGCTACCGTAGTCATCCTGGGGCGTCGCCATGCGAGCGACTACGAAACGGAATTTGACTTTATTGAATGCATCGCCGATCACGTAGTCGCGCGGGACTCGACCATTGAGATCATTGACGAGATCGAGTTCATCAATACGCTCTATCCTTGGTTTGAGCCGCGGACCGCACCTCTGCGTCCCGCGGATATTGACCGCCTGGTGCAGCAGAAACCCGTGGCCGAACAGCTCGCTAACCTCAAGCTCGAGTACATGATCTGGGTCGACGGCAGCACCGTGCAAACCAATTCCGCCGGCTCCATGACCTGTGGTGTGGGCCCCGGAGGCGCGGGTTGCTTTGGCTTTGGCACCTGGGGAAATGCCTCGGACTATGAGGCCACCATTTGGGACTTTACGGATAAGGCCGAAGTAGGCCGTCTAAACGCCAGCACCAGCGGCCAGTCTTATATGCCCGCTGTGGTGGTCCCCATTCCTATTATTGCTCCGGTTCAAGGTACCGCCTGTGACGGTCTGGGCGATCAATTGCTGCAGTTCTTGTCCAGTGAACACTAGACTTAAACGCCTCTTACTCCTTGCCACTCTGGGGATAGCCTTTGGGGGTGTATCCAGTTGCGCGGTCAACCCGGCTACGGGAGGTACCTCCGTAGTGCTATCGGGATCTAACAGTGAGTGGGAAACCGGTCAGGAAATGTACAACAAATTCCTGGAAGAAGGCGCTTTCTACGAAGACCCGGAATTACAAGCTTACGTTGAGAAAATTGGGCAGCGACTAGTCGCGGAAAGCGACATGCCCGATCGCAAATTCACCTTCTCTATCATTGACGCTCCAGAGATCAACGCCTTTGCGACCCCTGGCGGCTTTATCTACGTCAATCGAGGTCTCATTGGTTATCTGAACAGCGAGGCAGAATTGGCGGGCGTAATCGGCCACGAGATTGCGCACGTTACAGCCCGGCATCACGGTCGCAGAAAAACCGCGAGCACCACCAGTAAAGTGTTGTCCACAACAGCCTACGTCCTCACTGGCAGTAGCGCGGTCTACGAGGCTTCTAATATGTACGGCGCCGAAGTGATCAGCGGCTACGGCCGTGACATGGAACTCGAGGCTGATGGTCTCGGTGCCGAGTACATGTACAAGGCGGGCTACGAGCCCGAAGCTCTGCTAGACGTCATCGGAGTGCTAAAGAACCAGGAACAGTTCATGCGCCTGAAGGCCAAGGCTGCCGGTAAAAGCGGCACCACGTATCACGGCTTGTATGCGACCCACCCTCGCAATGACAAGCGCTTACAAACGGTCATCCGGGCAGCCAATGAATTAGATGATGGCACCTATATCGAGAGCCCCGAGGAGCCGGGGGAGTTCCGCCGAGTGACAGACGGTCTTGTTTGGGGTGAAAGCGTTGAGGGCCAGCGCGCCGATGATCGCTACTATCACAACAAACTGGGATTCACGATCGAACAGCCCGAAGGCTGGTCAGTCACCACCAGTTCGCAATCGGTTGTGGCGGCGGCGCCCGATGGGAGTGCAAGTCTAACGATCACCCTACGCAGGAAAGATCCCGCGGCTACGCCCCAGGCAGTACTAGAGACCTCTGCCAAAGGCGATCTAAGCGCGGGCGAAACATTGCAACAAAGTGGGCTTGACGGATATACCGCTATCGCGGCCGCCGCCGGCAAAGACAAGCGCCTGGCCGTTTTCAATCTCGGAAACCTCACTTACCTGTTTGATGGTAGCGCCACTGACTTCGCTGCAAGTGACCCGCAGTTGCGAGCGCTCATCGAGAGCTTTCGAGCAATGCATCCCAAAGAAAAGAGCTCCAGTAATGGGCGCTATGTGCGCTATATACAAGTACCCCGAGGAGCCAATGTGGGCTCTCTGGCTACGAGCGCCCGAATACCCGATGCGGAAGCACAGTTGAGGCTCATCAACGACTTTTACCCTCGTGGCGAGCCACGAACCGGCGACTGGATCAAAGTCATCCAGTAAGCCCCCAGGTCAAGCTCGGGCATTACCGCTTAGCGACGCTTTACCGCTAGACTCCGTGTATCTCAGCTCTTGGCACGGAGTTCAACAATGTCTTTTCCTGTGAATAATCAGGCACGCCTGCTCTTTCGTCCCTCTAAGCCTTCCGTATCCGCTATGCGCTGCGCCTTATTCTTAGGGGTCAGTATTGGCTTGGCGTGTGTCGCTCCGCTGCAAGCGCAGGTGATTTTTACGGCAGAAAAAGTCATCACCATGGATCCGGGATTACCGGTAGCTACCGCGGTTGCAGTGAACGAGGGCCGCGTCGTTGCCGTGGGTAGCCTTGCCCAGCTTCAGGAGACACCCGCGCTCGCAGAGTTTGCCGTGGATACGCAGTTTGAAGGCAAGGTATTAACGCCTGGGTTTATAGACCCCCACGTGCACCCGACACTACCGGCGGTGCTTACGCAGTTTCCTTTTCTCGCGCCGGACGATTGGGAGCTGCCTACGGGAAGCTTTCCCGGAGCTCTCGATGCTGCGACGTTTGAAGACAAGCTGAAAAAACTGGTCGACGCTCACGAGGGTGATCTGCCTTTTATCGCTTGGGGCTACCACCCCCTTTGGCATGGCGATGTGTACCGCGAACAACTCAGTGAGTGGTTTCCCGATCAATCCGTAATGCTCTGGCATCGCTCATTTCACGAGCTCATCCTCAACGATGCCGCGGTGATTGAACTCGGCCTAAGCGAAGCTGAGGTGCAGGATCTTCACGAAGCGGACTGGGAACAGGGACACTTCTGGGAAAACGGCTTAAAAGCGCTAGTGCCCAAACTCGGATTCTTGTTTGAGCCTGCGCGGTTTCTGGGAGGTATGGAAAACTTTCTCGCTATGGCCCACCGTGGCGGTGTCACTACAGCCCTGGACATGGGCACGGGTATTTTCGGCAATCCCGAGCAAGAACTCGCGCTGATCAGGCGCGCGGTCGCGGACACCGATGCGCCGCTGCGGATCGTCATGACGCCAATCATCACGGACTTTTTGGCGCGAGGACGTAGCCCTGCGGAAGCTGAACAAGAAATTGATCACTGGCGTGAAAGCAACTCCCATCGAGTAATGATAGACAGGCACTTCAAGCTAATGATGGATGGAGCTATTTATAGTGGACTGGCGCAGATGGGACCTCCGGGGTACCTCGATGGTCACGAGGGGCAGTGGATGGCGCCCTTGGACGTGACGAACGCTTGGGGCAGCCATTTTTGGAAAGCCGGGTACAAGATTCACGCGCATACCAACGGCGATGCCAGCGCAGCGGCTCTCATAGACATGCTCAAAGCCCTGCAAATTGAGCATCCACGACCAGACCACCGTTTAACCCTCGAACACTTTGCATACGCAACGGAAGAACAGATTCGACAATTTGGTGCCCTGGGTGGTGTGATCTCTGCCAACCCCTATTACCACTACATCTTGTCCGATCTTTATGGCGATGCTTGGCTCGGCCCGGACCGTAGCGCACAGATGGTCCCTCTGGGCTCTGTCGAGCGAGCCGGTATTCCACTGGCGCTCCACTCCGATGCACCCATGGCCCCTCTGGAGCCCTTAACTCTCGCCTGGACGGCTACCAACCGAGTGACCATCAATGGTAGTGCAACCGGACAGGAGCAACGTATCAGTCTTGACGCGGCGCTAAGGGGCATCACGATCGACGCGGCATGGGTAATGGGCTGGGAAGACGAGATTGGTTCTATCCGGGCAGGCAAGCGCGCAGACTTCACGGTACTGGAGCAGGACCCTTACGCCGTAGGTGTAAAAAAGCTTCGCGACATTCCTATCTGGGGAACAGTATTCGAGGGTCGTCCCGCAAAAATAGACTAAGCGCAGGCTTAGGCGCCGCTGTGCTCCTCAGGAATCGCGGCTTCCTTACGCTCTTGCACCAATACCCAGGGATCGGCTACGACTGCCCACAGAGCGTCGTCCTGGGTCAACCAGGCGGCCGCCTGTTCGTCAGCGACACCCTTGACCAGTCCTGAGTTGAGCCACTGCTCAAACTGGGCGGCATTATCTTCAGATAGCTGAACAGCTACTTCAATGAGATCCAAATCGTCGCTTGCCAGTATTAGCCGCCCAGCTGCGAAATACCGCTGCAGCTCGCTAAAGGGAATTCTGGCCGTTTGAGCAAGGAAGTCCGCTCGACGCTGGGTCCTCTCAGGGACATCAGCCATAACGTTGGTCTGCTACGAAGGGATTGGTTTGTCGCTCTTGCCCAAAGGTTGAGGTGGGACCATGGCCGGGAATAAAAGTGATGTCATCCCCCAATGGGAACAGCGTATTGCGTATGCTCGTAATCAGATCGTCGTGGTTTCCCTGCGGAAAATCTGTGCGGCCGATGGAGCCCTGGAAGATAACGTCACCGACCCAGGCCACTCTTTGACCATCGTGCACGAAGACCACGTGGCCGGGAGTATGTCCCGGACAGTGAAAGACCTTAAGCGTTTGCTCGCCCACGGTTACCGTATCTCCACCCACCAGCCAGCGGTCAGGCTCAAAGGCTTCAGCGATAGGAAAGTTGGCCATTTTGCACCACTCAGGGAGCTTATCGATCCAGAAGCGATCTCCTTCATGGGGGCCCTCGATAGGAACGGACAGCTGCTGCCTGAGTACGTCTGAAGCGGCGCAGTGATCCATGTGCCCGTGGGTCAGGATGATCTTCTCCACGGTGCCGCCTAATTGCTCTACCGCAGCAAGAATTCTGTCAGTGTCGCCGCCGGGATCCACGATGGCAGCCTTTCCGGTGGTCTCGCACTTCAGTATCGAACAGTTTTGCTGGTAGGCCGTTACGGGAACAATCGTGACTTTAATACTCATGGCAGTCGCTCATACGCCGGCAACGCTGGCAGGGGCTTTTGCGTCGGGAGCTTCGGGATGCGCGTCGGCGTTGGGATTAAAGAACACCTCCTCGTCGAGCTGCTTCTCGCTCTTCGCCACGACCACAGACGCTGTGGCGTCGCCGGTTACGTTCACCATGGTTCGAACCATATCCAGAAGACGATCCACGCCGATAATCAGGGCGATGCCCTCTACGGGCAGTCCGGCCTGCTCCAACACCATGGCCAAAGTAATCAAGCCTACGCCGGGCACTGCCGCGGTTCCCACTGACGCCAAGGTCGCGGTTAGGATCACCGTAATATACGCAGTCATGCTGAGGTCAAAGCCGTAAACTTGAGCAATAAACACTGTCGCCACGCCCTGCATAATGGCCGTGCCGTCCATGTTGATTGTTGCACCCAAGGGTATGGTGAATCCCGCTACGGAGTTATGCACCCCAAGCTTTTTCTCAACCGTGCGTAGCGTGATGGGCAGGGTCGCTCCCGATGATGCCGTAGAAAAAGCGAAAGCCCATACAGAGCGCATTTTCTTTAACATCACCCGAGGTGGCAGCCCCGTCAAGGTTTTAAGGATCAGCCCGTAGGTCACTGTGCCGTGAAAAATCAGCAAGCCCAGCACGGTTAGGAAGTACGCCCCAAGATCAAGGATCGCACTGAGACCCATCTCGGCGAAAAGCCGACCAAGCAGAGCAAAAACACCATAAGGTGCGAAGGCCATCAGCACGCCGACCATCTTCATAACGATCGCTTCGAGATCGTTAAAGTAGGACGCCATTCGCTGGCCTGCTTCTCCTGCTTGAGACAGCGCATAACCAAATAGCAGAGCAAATACGATGATTTGCAGCATCTCGCCATCCGCCATCGCCTTGATGGGATTAGCCGGGAAGATGTTCACCAGCACTTCTTTCAAGGGCGGTGGCTCCGTCGCGACAAAAGCTGCGCTGGTATCAAGCTGTACCGAGCTTCCGGGACCAATAAACACCGCGACAACCAAGGCCACAGACACCGCGATCGCGGTTGTCGCCAGATAGAAAAGCAGCGTTTTACCGGCAATCGGGCCCATCCGTGCGCTGTCACCGAGGGAGCTGGAACCACAGACCAAGGACACAAACACCAGCGGTACGACCAGCAGCTTTAAGGACGCCACGAAAATGCGGCCGATCACGTCAAACAGCCCGCCCACCAACCAATCATCGATAATGGTTTTGAGGGTGCCGTCCACGGCGCTCCCGTGTCCGATGAGATTGAGGAGGGAGCCCAGTAAAATACCTGCGGCCATACCCAGCAGAATCCGATTGGTCAGGCTCATAGAGAGTTTCCTTCTTCTTCACAGGCGCCATCGACATAACTTACGACCTGGTCGTCAGCACAGGCGTTGCAGCCAGAGGCGTGGGTCGACAACTCTCCAGAGGTGCTCGTGGCACAAACCGGAGCAAAGATCATCGTGCAGACTTGCGGCCGAGGTGCTTCACAGGAGGTAACCAGCGGAGCGACAGGTTCCGCCGGCGTCGCACAACCCGTAGATACGGCGGCGACAACTGCCAGCGTTAATACACTGATAGGCGAGGAAAAACGCATGATTTATCCGACACTTAAAGGGCTGCAAGGGTAGCACCATTGTACAAGCCTTGCAGCCCTGACGGCCTTCACAGGTAATACTAGGCGGCGAATCGTCCGGACTGATAATCTCGGATGGCTTCCTCGATTTCGGCCTCAGTATTCATCACAAAGGGCCCGTAGTGCACAACCCTCTCGCCAATGGGCCGACCGCGAAGAAGCAGCACACCTGCGCCATGGATGCCGCCTTTCAGCGACACCGTGTCGCCGGCACCGAACAACAACATTTGTCGCTCGCCATAGCTATTGCCGCCAAGATCAACATCGCCGTTGTATATATAGACCATCACGGATTCTTCCAGCTGCACGGCGAAAGTCAGCTCCACAGTGGGCTCTAGATTGAGATCGGCCAAAGCCGCCTGAGGAGCCAACTCACTCAAGGGACCTTCTAAGTTCGACGTTCCCGCCACATGCCAGTCCCCCGAGACTGCGGTCAAATTGAAACCCCGCCCGGCCAGATGCGCCAACTCGGTAACCGGCAAATCCCGATAACGCGGCGCCTGCATCTTCTGTGCTGCGGGTAGATTAAACCAGAGCTGAAAGCCATGAAGACCCGCGGTGTCCTGCGTGGGCATTTCAGAGTGAATAATCCCTTTACCGGCACTCATGTATTGCGCACCGCCACTTTGAATCTCACCCCGGTTGCCCAAGCTATCCTCATGAATAATACCGCCGTGCTTCATGTAGGTAAGCGTCTGCATACCTCGGTGAGGGTGAGGGGGAAAACCTGCGGCAAAATCTTCACGGTGCTCTGAGCGCAACTCATCAATCATGAGGATCGGATCCATGGCGGCCTTCTCAAAGCCCGCAACACGGTGAATGGCCACGCCCGCTCCGTCCATGCTCGGTTGTGCGTTAAAAACTTGCTGTATTTCGCGGTTCATAGTGACCTCCTTTATGTAACAGCTCATTGACTGGCCACCACATTAGCGCTTGTTAAATCGTAAGAATATTGCTTTATTTGGCCCATACCTTTCGATTTTTTAGATACAGGCTAGATCTATGAGTCGTTCTACCTTAGAGCAGTGGAGAATGTTTCGCGCCGTCGTTGAGCATGGAGGCTTCGCGCAAGCTGCAGAGGCTATACATAAGAGCCAATCAAGCATCAACCACGCTGTACACAAACTGCAAAGTCAGCTGGACCTGCAACTGTTGGAGGTCGTGGGACGCAAGGCTCAGCTCACAGACGCGGGAGAATTGATGCTCCGCCGCGCCGGTCAACTCATCGATCAGGCGGAACAATTGGAGACGATTGCAGCGAGTCTTTCCCAGGGTGACGAGGCTGAGCTGCGAGTTGCAGTCGACGAAATCTATTCCCAGCACTGCCTCGCGGAAGCCCTCGCTCAGTTATCCACGGAGTTCCCTAACACGCGGGTGGAGCTCGTCGAGAGTGTCTTATCCGGCGGTCCCGAACGCCTTCTGCAAGGAGAAGTAGACCTGCTCGTTGCAGGCTCCGTGCCCCCGGGCTTTTTGGGTGAGCCTCTTATGGATGTCGAATTCATTGCGGTCTCTCACCCCGAGCATGCCCTCCATGCCGTGAAGCGCCCTCTAAACCTCCAGGACCTCGCATCGGAACGTCAAATCGTTGTTCGTGATTCGGCGACCGGGCAGCGTGTTGACTCCGGCTGGTTGGGCGCGGAGCAGCGCTGGACGGTGAGTCACGTTGCAACGTCTATTGCCATGATTAAACGCGGTATGGGTTTCGCCTGGTTACCAGTAACACGTATAAGTGATGACCTGGCTGGCGGGAGCTTGCAGGAACTGCCATTGGAACGAGGTTCGCGCCGTAAAGCCTCGCTGTTCATGACTTATGCGGATTCAGACAAAGCGGGGCCCGCAACATGCCGCCTTGGTGAACTACTCGTCGCGCAAACGAAAACTTCCAATTAGTTCGAATAAAGCGAACGTTATTTCGATTTTTTGCTAATTTTCTTCCTTCTAAGTCGAACTTAATATGATCACTCTTTTAGACATCACGTAGAGATTAAGGAGTGCTTCATGGGTTTACTCGTAGACGGTGTTTGGCAGGACCGCTGGTATGACACCAGTACATCAGATGGCCGCTTTGTCCGAGAAGACGCGCAATTCCGGCATAGCATGGGCTCTCAAGATAGCGAGTTTCCGGCAGAATCAGGACGCTATCACTTGTACGTTTCTCTAGCATGCCCGTGGGCGCACCGCACGCTGATTGTGAGAAATCTGAAAGAACTGCAGTCGCATATCGATGTTTCTGTGGTGAGCCCCATTATGCTGGAGAATGGCTGGACCTTTGCCAAAGACGAGGGGAGCACGGGAGACATGGTGCAAGACAAGGCGCTGATGCATCAGATCTACAGTGCAGCGGAGTCAGGATACAGTGGGCGCGTCACCGTACCAGTGCTGTGGGACAAGCAAAGCAATCGTATCGTCAACAACGAGTCATCAGAAATCATTCGGATGCTCGGCACCGCATTTAATGAAGTCACGGGTAATACACTGGACCTTTACCCTGCCTCACTGCGGGGCTCGATTGAAAACTGGAACGATCGTATCTACCCCGCCATCAACAACGGCGTCTACCGAGCAGGATTTGCTTCAACGCAGGAAGCGTATGCTGAGGCTTACCGAGAGGTCTTTGCTGAACTGGACCACATCGAGGCTCACTTGGCGGGCAGTCGATTCCTCTGCGGCGACACCCTCACAGAAGCGGACGTTCGCTTGTTTACAACGCTGATCCGTTTTGACGCGGTGTATCACGGACACTTCAAGTGCAACCGCAACCGGCTGGAAGACTTTTCGAACATTGCGGGCTACATACGTGAGATCTACCAGCTAGAAGGCATCGCGGAGACCGTCGACTTTTATCACATTAAAACTCACTACTACGCCTCCCACGGGACCATCAATCCCACGGGCGTTGTACCGCTGGGGCCGGACATTGACTTTGATCGCCCCCACGGTCGCGATGCCCTAGGCGTGGTCTCAGCTGCCTAAGCTATGGCTGGAAGTATCCACGCTCCAGCCTCTCGGCTCTCCAGCTACGAAAGATCTCGGGGGAATTGCCACTCAGTGAGAGTGGCGATTCCGTCCGTAACATCAGACCAGGCGCTCACAGGTAAATCGAGCTGCAGATAACCCGCCGTGGGCAAGTTATCCAGAGCCGGGCGTCCTACTAGCTGGTTGCAAAGATCCGTGAGCCCTGGGTTGTGACCCAACAAAAAGCATTCATCACTATCGCTCTGAAAGCTCTGAATCCAGGTCAACAAATCCTGAAAATCAAAGGTATATAGGGCGTCGTCAACTGCATGCTGCTGCAGCGCCATAGCTGGCCAGCCCTGACAAAGACCTTCAAGAGTTTGCTGCGCGCGCACAGCAGAACTGCACTGTACGGGCTGAGGTTGCAACAGTTCCCCCAAAGCCCGGCCCATACGCGGCGCGTCTCGACAACCTCGCTCATTCAATTCGCGATCATGATCACTTAAGCCTGAGTCCTGCCAGCTAGATTTAGCATGACGCATAAGATGTATTACTTTCATCTAAGCCTCTCCAGATGATTCACAGCACGCAATTCACAAATTCGACGGCTGCGCTAGAGCGATGGGGTGAGATGGCGTTAACACGCCGATACTGATCACCCGAGCAGCATGGATTTATTTCTTCAACTTGTCCAAAAGCACAGCGGCAGCTACTTCCTCATCCGGCACCACTTCCACGAGGTCAAGATCTGCGGCTGCGATGTAGCCGCGACTGACACTCTCCCGCACTAGCCAGTTGTAAAGACCACTCCAATAGTCATGCCCCACCAGTACCAACGGACAGGGTTGAAGCTTGCCCGTTTGCACAAGCGTCAACAGTTCAAAGAGCTCGTCGATGGTACCCATACCACCCGGGTAGATAGCAAAACCCATGGCGTAGCGAATCAGCATGAACTTCCGAGTAAAGAAGTAGCGAAAGGCAATATCCGTATCAACATAGGGGTTAGCTAACTGCTCACGGGGCAAGGCGATGTTCAGACCTATGGATCGACCGTCTCCCGCCTGCGCACCTCGGTTCCCCGCTTCCATGACACCGGGGCCGCCGCCCGTGATCACCGAAACTCCAGCTTCCGCAAGCAACTCCCCCAATGCACAGGCACTGCGATATTCCCAACTATCGGTAGCTACCCGAGCTGAGCCGAAAATACTGACCGCGGGACCGACATCGCCCAGCTCCTCAATCCCCGCCCGAAGCTCACCACTGATACGCTCGATGCGATCTTGCTCTTCTCGGCTGATACCACTGCCTGCGGCCGGCGGAATGCTTTTTGAGCTCATCTTTAACCCTCGCTTTCGCACCAGTTTACTGTAGCAACACGGGACCGCGTAAACGCAGTTGGCTGAGTAGAGAGCGATGCAAGACAATCCATCTATCGAATCCAAACGTAAATGGAATTATTCTGGAGTGAGCGTGTCTTATTGTTTTATGAAAAGACGTGAATTTTTATCGGCGATCTCGAAGGTCGCAATTGGGGCGACGGCAGCACTGTCGGCGCCAGTAATCTGGGCCAATAGTAAGGCGAGCATGATGCTTGAAGAAATCCACTCTCAGTGGCGAGATTTTCTCCCCGAGGGTTTTACGGTCGTCAGTGCTGAAGACAAGCTAAAACTCAGTAAGGATGAGTGGCGAGAGCGCCTCGATGAACCTCTGGCTTATGACGTACTGCGCAGAGAATCCACAGAACGTCCCTTTACCAGTGCCTTGAACGACGAAAAGCGCGACGGCGTTTACGTATGTTCCGGGTGCGAGCTACCGGTGTTCACCTCGCAGATGAAATTCGACAGCGGTACGGGATGGCCCAGCTTCTTTACGACAGTTCCGGGCTCAATGGAAACCAAGAAGGATTTTAAATTGATACTCCCGCGGACGGAGTATCACTGCGCGCGCTGCGGCGGGCACCACGGCCACGTCTTTAACGACGGTCCCGCCCCCACCGGCCAGCGCTGGTGCAACAATGGTGTATCTCTACGTTTCGTCGCTAAAGCGGGCTAAAACTCCAGATCTAGTAACCAAAAATGGTAACCAGACTTTGGAAATAGCGGGTCAGAGCTAGTAAATCGGACGTTTGAGCTCTCGGCCCTCGTAGTCGTCACGAAGCATCAACCATCGAAAATGCAGTGCTTCACGCGCGTCCTCGGTAAGCTTGCTGGCAACAGCCTGATCGGACTGGGCAGCTCCGAGCTCGCTCAGTGAATACTGGAAACAAAGATTGGCACTCGGGACTACAGCACACTCTTCTTCGTAATCCTGGCAGGCGTTTGTCGCTCCGGAGAAATCTCCCTGAGCCACGTGGACGACGACTACAGCACCGTACTCTCGACACTGACTGCCGCCATCGCCGAACAGCATACCCTCAACACCACCGAAGCCGCCGCTCTGGGCAGCCTTCGCTGAGCTCAGCGCGGCATCATAATCACCCTGCTCAGCGTGGTAGAACGTTTGATAATCGCTGCGTCCAGCACAGGCGCTGAGCACACAGGTAGTTGCGGCCACCATCACTAATTTATCGAACATACGCTAATCCTCAAAGATTCATGACGACGATTATAACCGGCCTAGGCTAAGCTCAAACTGCTTTTCAGCTTAGTTGAGCCATTCAAGCGCCAAAGTCTGTGTTTTTCCACTATCCCTTCACTAAAAATAGCCAAAGCGTTCAAGAAATTGCGCTCTGTAGGCTCCCTATTGGGTTTCAGCATCGCCATCGCGGCTCAAGGCGTCGCTGATCTTGGCATTGAGGCGCTGAGCGATGATGTGCTGGGAATCAAGGTTAAGCGTCTCTGCAATGGCCTTTGCGGCGCGAGGGTAATCGCCTTGCTCATAGGCAATGAAGGCCTCAATGTAATGCCTCTGAGGCCAGTCGCCCGGGCCGAGCTTGCTTACGAACTCCCGCGCCTCTGTTGTAGCCCTCTCGTAGTCACCCAGCTCTGCATGGAAGTAGGCCGGGAAGTAGCTTAAACGCGAGGTAAAGGAAGGGTCCTGACTCTGCATTTCACTGATCGCTTGCAAAGCCGCGGAGGGTCCATGCTTGGCATGTATCCACTCAATGTACTCGATGCGTACCGCCCACTCTCCGGGGTAGCGCTCCAGAAAGCTGCGATAGTTGCTGATAGCGAGATCCGTCAGATCGCTTCGGAAATCAGCGGGGAGACTCGCACCCGTCTCTCGCGCCGAGATAAGCCTCAGTGTCATCACATAGGGATCCAAAATCAGTCTGCCCGAAGAATCCACCTGATCTTTACCGCGTTTGATGTCAGCCTCTAAGCTGTTCCGCTCCTGTGGATCCGCCGTCATGCGCGCCAACACGCTTTTTGCGATCAAAAAACCAGAATCCTCGCGAAGGGCCTCGCGATAGAGGCGCTCGGCCTCCCCCCACCGACCGCGCTCCAGAATCTCCGCCCAACCCTGCCGATAAAGCTCAACGGCTCTCGGACGCGCTCCGCTGTAGTTGTAGTTGTCGTTGTAGCTATCGCTGCCCTTTGTCTGAGGTAAGTCCGCAGCCATCGATAACGGGAAAGTCAGTCCCAGCATACAAAACAGGATGGTTGGCGTTAGAGCATTCCAAAAGCACTGCAATTTTGTAGTCTCCAGAAAAAGAAAATTAGATAGCTGTGTCGATGAGTATGCACACCAATCAAGCCCTTCGCCACGCAGACTATGGCATCCTTAGCGAATCGTTACCCGTTAAGCTGTCCACCAGTGCCGCGGGCTCTGTCAGTAAGCAATCAAGCCATTGGAGGCGCTGTGGCCAAGCTGTATTTTCATTACTCGTCTATGAACGCAGGCAAGTCGACGACCTTACTTCAGTCAAGCTACAACTATGTCGAGCGAGGAATGCATACGCTGATTCTGGCGCCGGCGCTGGATGATCGCTTCGGCAGCGGCAGGGTGACTTCACGTATCGGCATCGGGGCGGACGCGTTGATCTTTGACCGCGAAGCAGATGTATTCGCGATAGTCAGCGAAAAGAACAAAGAGCAAAAACTGGATTGCGTGCTGATAGATGAAGCGCAGTTCCTTACCAAGGAACAGGTCTTTGCGCTGGGCCGAGTGTGTGACGATTTACGCATTCCCGTCCTGGCCTACGGTCTTCGTACAGATTTTCGCGGAGAGCCCTTCGAGGGCAGCAAGTATCTCCTCGCCTGGGCGGACAATCTGAAAGAAATCAAAACGATCTGCCATTGTGGCAAGAAAGCCACCATGGTGATCCGACAGGACGCTGATGGAACAACGGTAACCGACGGCGCCCAGGTGGAAATAGGCGGAAACGATCGCTATGTATCGCTATGCCGCCGCCACTTCAATGACAGTTTTCACCGGTCGTACTAACTGCCGGTCGTCCTAACTAAGCCCGCGCGCTATCGCTAAGAAGGTGCATAAAAAACTCTATGGCATTGCGATAGTCACCCACCGGTAGCTGCTCGTTAACGCCGTGGATTCTCTTAAGCCCCTGTGCATCAGCTCTGACCATGATGAAGCGATAGATGTTGGGGGACAATCTGTAGAAGTGTTTAGAGTCGGTTCCGCCAATAACCAGATAGGGGGCGACCAGCGCCGACTCATCCATCCGGCGGATGTTCCTCTCAATGAGCTGGTAACCCAAACTATCCGTGGGCGAAACGCGAGACGGCTCGTTCTCCATAAACGTGCTCACTTCGACTCGCGGGTCATCAATAGCATTGATGAAGTGTGTTTTCACTGAGTCCACACTGTCGCCGGGCATGATGCGCACATTAACTACCGCACTCGCTCGCGTAGGGAGAATGTTCGACTTGGAGCTTCCCTCAAGCATTGTCGCGGCGATGGTGCTGCGCGTTGTTGCAGCGGTTGAGGGGGTCTTTGCCAGTACCTTCGCCACTATGGGTTCGAAGAGCCAAAGATTCGCCATCATTAAGCGCGTTAAAAACCCAGACTGACTGCCCACGCTATCCAGCGTCATTTTGGTGTAGCCGACATCGCTGGAAAAAGGGTGCGACTCTAGGGCCACAATGGCCTCACTCAGTATTCCCACAGCGGTGTGATCCGGTGGCTGCGATGAATGACCACCGGGCGCATTTACGGTGAGCCTGAGGTTTACAAAGCCCTTCTCTGCAACGCCTACAAGAGCAACCGGCGCTTCAATATCAGGCAGCATCCCCTGGGTAATCACGCCTCCTTCATCAAGCACAAACTCGAATTCAACACCTTCTTCGGCAAGGAGATCAGCCATAGCCGCAGCACCCATGGGGCCACCAATTTCTTCATCGTGACCAAAGGCAAAGTATACGGTTCTCTCAAACTGCAGGTCCGATTCCAAAAGGGATTCCATGGCTTCTAACAACGCAAACACCGTGACCTTGTCGTCCATGGCACCTCGTCCCCAGATGATCTCGTCTGCGATGACCCCGCCAAAAGGAGCATGCTCCCACTCGTCGAATGTGGCTCGATCCACGGGAACGACATCAATGTGACCCATAAAAAGTGCAGGCTTCAGGTCTGATCGAGTACCGGGGAATCTGAACAAGAGACTGTGTTCGTTAATCAGCCGAGGGGGCGCGGCGGCGTATACGCGGGGAAAACTAGCCGCCATGTGCTCTCGCAAACCAACAAATGCCGCTGTATCCAAGCGCGCAGGGTCATCGTAAGAAATCGTGGGAAAGCTAATCGCCTTGGCAAGCGTTTGGGAGGCCGCGGCAATGTCGATCGTCACGCTAGGCTTTTCCATCGCAGCTTCGCGGACCGGCTCCTCGAAGTGAGTCTCTGCGCGGTAAACCAGCACCACGGTAAGAACAAGCAGTGCAGCAATACTAATAGTGACCAGACGTTTCATTGGATCCCTCTAAATATCGAAAATCAGCGACCAGCAGCTTAACCTTAATCACTGCTCTGTTCGGCAGTCTCCAACGGAGACTCGTAAGACCGGGGCACTTCGCCCCTCGCTCGTAACGTAAAAGCGCCCTTGGGTATCCGCAGCTATACTCTCTGCCTGCTTAAGCTCGGGTCGCGGTACCGGACACAAAGATTCATTTAAAGCGGCTAACCAATCTCTTTCTTCGTTGAGAGCTGCGAAGTAAGTATTTCCGTAGGTTAGCAATGCAATCCCACTGCCATCTGGCACGTGAGCCATTCCCGTCGGCTGGCTTCGAAACTTGCCATACTTAGAAAACCTTTGCAGCTCTTCGACTGTTGGCGCAGGGATACTTCGAACCTCGCCAACTAACGTGGCTTGCAGCTGGTAGGCCTCAGCCTTATCCAAGGCCGGTAGCGTAAGCGCAAACAGCTTAGGTAGCGCCTCGCGCTTGCTCAGTAAGTACAGCGTGTTGGTTCGCGGATCCACAGCTACGCTTTCCACGTCCCTTGGACCCCCCGGGTAAGACAGTTCAATTGTGGTCTGTACTTTTACTTCAGTATCCTCAACGCTTGGCTCAGGAAAGAAGTACAAGCTTACATATTGGCGACGAGCAGCGTTGTCCCCTACATCAGCCACTAAGATCCATGGAGTGCCTTTGTAGTCAAAGGTCTCGAGGTCTTCCCAATCACGATTCGGGGTGTCCAAAACATTGACGCGTAGGAAGCGATTATCATCCAGCCCTAGGGCCACAAGCTCGGACCGCCCACCGCTATCGTTTATCAACCAGAGACGCCGTGAATCAACGCCCGACACTGCAAGACCCGAAGCCTCGGGTAACACCCCATAATCCAACTCGGCGATCATCTCCGTCATCGCAGATTCAGGGCCAAAAGGCGTGTCCGTTGCTGATACTTGCCCAGCTAGAGGCTGATACTCCCGAAAAGTCCAAACGCATAGTGCCCCTATGGCAACAAGCAGGAGAGATAACAGAAGTTTTTTCATAGCGTCCTATATAGCGCTCCCAGGAAAGTCCGCATAGATATGGCAGCTTTAGGAATCGCCGCTTTAGATGTGGAAACTATGCGGAACAGAAAAACCACGATTTTCTTGCGGGGCAAAGCGTTATTCTAAACGAGGATTCCTACTAATGCCCCGTTGTGGGCGGTCATGCGCAGCTATTCGCTGCGGTGCACTAAGGCATTAGCGACTTCGGCGTAGCTGCCGCAACTCTTGGCGCACGTTAGTGCTTTGGCACTCTCTCGGAAGGATAGCGACGGGAAAAGGGTCCGGCCACTGCGCCTGGCCCCAGCGGCCGCATACCGTGTGTACGACGTCACCGACTCTGACAGCCCCGACGTGCAACATACAGCGTCCACGACACTCTGATATTTTGTCTGAATTCAGCCGCAGCACAACGTAAGCCCAATCCTGGTTGAGATTGAAGTCGTACCAATATTCGTCAATCAGCTCGCTCTCTGAGGAAATTCGCCAATCTCGACGCGCCACACGCGCTCCCCCCGATTGGCGCGAAGCCACGCGGGACTGAGAGCCCACTAACTCCGTAGGGAAGTCTGCGCCGCCCGCTGTTTCAACCTGCAAGGCGGTTCGTATCTCCCCCATAAATGTCGTGACCTCAACAAACTCAGCGCGCTCAACGTAGGACTGGTAAGACGGTAACGCCAAGGAAGCAAGAACACCCACGATGGCTAACACCATCATAATCTCAAGCAGCGTAAAACCTCGGGCCCCAGTGGGACAGCCATGTCGTGGCCTGTGCTCCGACATTGGTCTTTTCATACCTGCTTTACTCCGTGACCGTGAGGGTTGTGGGATCGAATTGCACTTCGATTTCGCTAAAGCCGTAGGCAAAACTATCTGGAGTCGTCACTAGTATTGACGAATTGACCTTCTCTGCTTTGATTGGCTTGGGGCAGACTGCAGCAATCTCCTCAAGGGTAGGAGCCTCTCCCTCTACCTCCATCACGTTCAACACGCTCAAGCAATAGGTAGCTACATCCTCGGGCTGATCAGAGAGCAACTCGGGCGTCCACTTGGGTTGGCTGTACCGGTAGGCGCCTAAGCCCAGCATAATCACAATGCACAAGCCGATTACGGCCCACTCTATGCTCGCTGTGAGTACCGCATTCCTTGGCGCACTGTTATTTGTTGAACGCTTCTCTGCTTTAGGATGCTGAGGGAGGGGCTGAGGCGCATCGGCGGGTTGTTCACCCGAACACTGATGGCAGATGAAGCCGGGTTGCGGATAAAAACGCTCGCCCACACATTCTTCACAAAAATACTTTCCACAGACCGCGCAAACAAAGTCCGCTTTTAATTCCGTATGATTCAAGCAAGTATTCATGGCGATTTGCTTCAATTCCAATGCTCGGGAGCAGTGAAACTGAAACTCCCATCCTTAGATGGAAGAGAAGAATCCGACACTAAGAGAAAGAAGTCAATTTACAACGGTAAACATCGCTACACATTCTGGACAAAAACCTGAACGCAATAAAAAACCCCAACCGAGCATTCGGTTGGGGTTTTCTATTTTGGCGCCTGGCGATGACCTACTCTCACATGGGGAAGCCCCACACTACCATCGGCGATGCATCGTTTCACTGCTGAGTTCGGGATGGGGTCAGGTGGTTCCAATGCTCTATGGTCGCCAGGCAAACTGGCATGTTGGGGGTGATTGCAACGCGTGGCTGCCATATAAAGTACCCGCCAACAAATTAGGTCGGTAGTTCAAGCTGAGGGCCGGGTGTTCATTCCGGCTTTGTCTTGCTGTCTTGCTTTGTCTTACTTTGGTGTGTTGCTACACACTCTGACTCAATCACAACATCCGTAGTCTTCTCTCTGTTGCCAGCGTGTCGCCAGCTCCAAATAACTTGGATTATATGGTCAAGCCTCACGGGCAATTAGTACTGGTTAGCTCAACGCCTCACAACGCTTCCACACCCAGCCTATCAACGTAGTAGTCTTCTACGGCCCTTCAGGACCCTCAAGGGGTCAGGGAGAACTTATCTTGGGAGGGGCTTCCCGCTTAGATGCTTTCAGCGGTTATCCTGTCCGAACGTAGCTACCCGGCAATGCGTCTGGCGACACAACCGGAACACCAGGGGTTCGTCCACTCCGGTCCTCTCGTACTAGGAGCAGCTTCCCTCAATTCTCCAACGCCCACGGCAGATAGGGACCGAACTGTCTCACGACGTTCTAAACCCAGCTCGCGTACCACTTTAAATGGCGAACAGCCATACCCTTGGGACCGGCTTCAGCCCCAGGATGTGATGAGCCGACATCGAGGTGCCAAACACCGCCGTCGATGTGAACTCTTGGGCGGTATCAGCCTGTTATCCCCGGAGTACCTTTTATCCGTTGAGCGATGGCCCTTCCATTCAGAACCACCGGATCACTAAGACCTACTTTCGTACCTGCTCGACTTGTCAGTCTCGCAGTCAAGCGCGCTTGTGCCTTTACACTAACCTCATGATTTCCGACCATGATTAGCGCACCTTCGTGCTCCTCCGTTACGCTTTGGGAGGAGACCGCCCCAGTCAAACTACCCACCACACACTGTCCTCGATCCCGATCAGGGACCTGAGTTAGAACCTCAACATTACCAGGCTGGTATTTCAAGGACGGCTCCACAATGGCTAGCGCCACTGCTTCAAAGCCTCCCAGCTATCCTACACAAATAAGGTCAAAGTCCCGTGTGAAGCTATAGTAAAGGTTCACGGGGTCTTTCCGTCTAGCCGCGGGTACACTGCATCTTAACAGCGATTTCAATTTCACTGAGTCTCGGGTGGAGACAGTTTGGCCATCGTTACGCCATTCGTGCAGGTCGGAACTTACCCGACAAGGAATTTCGCTACCTTAGGACCGTTATAGTTACGGCCGCCGTTTACCGGGGCTTCAATCAAGAGCTTCTCCGAAGATAACCCCATCATTTAACCTTCCGGCACCGGGCAGGCGTCACACCCTATACGTCCACTTTCGTGTTTGCAGAGTGCTATGTTTTTAATAAACAGTCGCAGCCAACTGGTCACTTCGACTGCCGTCAGCTTAGGGAGCAAGTCCCATCACCAACAGCAGCGTACCTTCTCCCGAAGTTACGGTACCATTTTGCCTAGTTCCTTCACCCGAGTTCTCTCAAGCGCCTGGGTATTCTCTACCTGATCACCTGTGTCGGTTTACAGTACGGTTCCTTCATATCTGAAGCTTAGAGGCTTTTCCTGGAAGCATGGCATCGACCACTTCGCTTGTCGCTCTCGCTCGAAGCTCGTCATCAGTTCTCGGCCTTAAGATCCCGGATTTACCTAAGATCTCAGCCTACAACCTTAAACGCGGACAACCATCGCCGCGCTGGCCTAGCCTTCTCCGTCCCCCCATCGCAATATGAAGAAGTGCAGGAATATTAACCTGCTTCCCATCGACTACGCATCTCTGCCTCGCCTTAGGGGCCGACTCACCCTGTCCCGATTAGCGTTGGACAGGAAACCTTGATCTTCCGGCGGGGAGGTTTTTCACCCCCCTTATCGTTACTCATGTCAGCATTCGCACTTCTGATACCTCCAGCAAACCTCCCGGTTCACCTTCAACGGCTTACAGAACGCTCCTCTACCATGCATGCAAGCATGCATCCGCAGCTTCGGTTACCAATTTAGCCCCGTTACATCTTCCGCGCAGGCCGACTCGACTAGTGAGCTATTACGCTTTCTTTAAAGGGTGGCTGCTTCTAAGCCAACCTCCTAGCTGTCTAAGCCTTCCCACATCGTTTCCCACTTAATTGGTATTGGGGACCTTAGCTGGCGGTCTGGGTTGTTGCCCTCTCGACAACGGACGTTAGCACCCGCTGTCTGTCTGCCGTGATTGTACTCCTGGGTATTCGGAGTTTGCATGGGGTTGGTAAGTCGGGATGACCCCCTAGCCCAAACAGTGCTCTACCCCCCAGGGTAAGACACGACGCTCTACCTAAATAGATTTCGAGGAGAACCAGCTATCTCCGGGCTTGATTAGCCTTTCACTCCGATCCACAGCTCATCCCCTAATTTTTCAACATTAGTGGGTTCGGCCCTCCAGTTAGTGTTACCCAACCTTCAGCCTGGCCATGGATAGATCGCCCGGTTTCGGGTCTATTGCCTGCAACTAAACGCCCTATTAAGACTCGGTTTCCCTACGCCTCCCCTATACGGTTAAGCTTGCTACAGACAATAAGTCGCTGACCCATTATACAAAAGGTACGCAGTCACAGAACAAGTCTGCTCCCACTGCTTGTACGCACACGGTTTCAGGATCTATTTCACTCCCCTCTCCGGGGTTCTTTTCGCCTTTCCCTCACGGTACTGGTTCACTATCGGTCAGTCAGGAGTATTTAGCCTTGGAGGATGGTCCCCCCGTCTTCAGTCAAGATATCACGTGTCCCGACCTACTTATCGCATGCTCAGTACCACTTACAGATTTTCGTGTACGGGGCTATCACCCTCTATCGCCGGACTTTCCAGACCGTTCCACTAATCCACAAGCTATTACATGCAGGCTCTTCCCCGGTCGCTCGCCGCTACTGGGGGAATCTCAATTGATTTCTTTTCCTGCGGGTACTTAGATGTTTCAGTTCCCCGCGTTCGCCTCTTTAACCTATGTATTCAGTTAAAGATACCCAACTTACATTGGGTGGGTTTCCCCATTCGGACATTCCCGGATCAAAGGTTGGTTGCTACCTCCCCGAGACTTTTCGCAAGCTCCAACGTCCTTCATCGCCTCTGACTGCCAAGGCATCCACCGTGTGCGCTTAGTCACTTGACCATATAACCCAAGTTATCTTTCAACTTACGCTATCTAATCTAGAAGACTCCCGTCCACGCCCTTAAGCAAAGCTTTACGTGGCCGGGTTTAGTAAAGATCGTTTGAGATAGATGAGCGGTTAACTCCGTCTATCCGACTCCGATCCGCCGGATGTTGTGACGCTTAAGTCACAGTATGTTTTGCAACATATTTTACAACTCGTCGTGATAACGGGGAATTGAATACCCGCTATCACTGAACAATTTATCTAAGAACTGTCTGACTCACACTCGCACACCAACGGCGTGCTTCCTGTGCTTCAGCTCAGCTCAAAGACTCAGCTTGATCTACCTTGTTAAAGAACATCTGGCGTCGCTTGGACAAACCAGAACCGGTTATAAAAACCAGAGGCAGGTACAGCACGCTGTACCTGCCTCTGATTTCGTTAATGCCATGTGTCTCTCTATTCCTTCAGTAACGTTCTTTCTATCTAAGGACGCGCTAGTAATGGTGGAGCTACGCGGGATCGAACCGCGGACCTCCTGAATGCAAATCAGGCGCTCTCCCATCTGAGCTATAGCCCCTCGTCCTGCGACACGCCCTAGCTAAGTGGTAGGCCTGGGCAGATTTGAACTGCCGACCTCACCCTTATCAGGGGTGCGCTCTAACCAACTGAGCTACAGGCCTGCTGTTACTTATGGCATTAACCGATTAGATGAAGACAAAAGTGTGAGCACTCGTCAGGTAGTGCTTATCGTTTAAGGAGGTGATCCAGCCCCAGGTTCCCCTAGGGCTACCTTGTTACGACTTCACCCCAGTCATGAATCACTCCGTGGTGATCGCCCTCCCGAAGGTTAGGCTAACCACTTCTGGAGCAACCCACTCCCATGGTGTGACGGGCGGTGTGTACAAGGCCCGGGAACGTATTCACCGTGACATTCTGATTCACGATTACTAGCGATTCCGACTTCACGGAGTCGAGTTGCAGACTCCGATCCGGACTACGAAACGTTTTGTGGGATTCGCTCCCCCTCGCGGGTTTGCTGCCCTCTGTGCGTTCCATTGTAGCACGTGTGTAGCCCAGGCCGTAAGGGCCATGATGACTTGACGTCGTCCCCACCTTCCTCCGGTTTGTCACCGGCAGTCTCCTTAGAGTTCCCACCATTACGTGCTGGCAACTAAGGACAAGGGTTGCGCTCGTTACGGGACTTAACCCAACATCTCACGACACGAGCTGACGACAGCCATGCAGCACCTGTCACTAGATTCCCGAAGGCACTCCCGTATCTCTACAGGATTCCTAGGATGTCAAGGCCTGGTAAGGTTCTTCGCGTTGCATCGAATTAAACCACATGCTCCACCGCTTGTGCGGGCCCCCGTCAATTCATTTGAGTTTTAACCTTGCGGCCGTACTCCCCAGGCGGTCTACTTATCGCGTTAACTTCGCCACCAAGAAATCAAGTCTCCCAACGGCTAGTAGACATCGTTTACGGCGTGGACTACCAGGGTATCTAATCCTGTTTGCTCCCCACGCTTTCGCACCTCAGCGTCAGTGTCGAGCCAGGAGGCCGCCTTCGCCACCGGTATTCCTCCACATATCTACGCATTTCACCGCTACACGTGGAATTCTACCTCCCTCTCTCGCACTCCAGTCGGCCAGTATCGGGTGCAATTCCCAGGTTGAGCCCGGGGCTTTCACATCCGACTTAACAAACCGCCTACGCGCGCTTTACGCCCAGTAATTCCGATTAACGCTCGCACCCTCCGTATTACCGCGGCTGCTGGCACGGAGTTAGCCGGTGCTTCTTCTAAAGGTAATGTCACAGCTAAGCAGTATTAATACTTAACCTTTCTTCCCAATTGAAAGTGCTTTACAACCCGAAGGCCTTCTTCACACACGCGGCATGGCTGCGTCAGGCTGTCGCCCATTGCGCAATATTCCCCACTGCTGCCTCCCGTAGGAGTCCGGGCCGTGTCTCAGTCCCGGTGTGGCTGATCATCCTCTCAGACCAGCTATGGATCGTCGCCTTGGTAGGCCTTTACCCCACCAACTAGCTAATCCAACGCAGGCTCCTCCAATAGCGCGAGGTCCGAAGATCCCCCGCTTTCTCCCTTAGGACGTATGCGGTATTAGCATGGGTTTCCCCATGTTGTCCCCCACTACTGGATAGATTCCTACGCGTTACTCACCCGTCCGCCGCTCTACTCATACCGAAGTATTTTCGCGCTCGACTTGCATGTGTTAGGCCTGCCGCCAGCGTTCAATCTGAGCCATGATCAAACTCTTCAGTTTAATCTTTAACCTCAGCCATCAGGCATGAGGGTTGGTTTTCACAGTTACCCGCGCTCACCAACAAATCTCGGCTCAGACACAATTCGAAATCAAAAATTACTGCGCCACCAAATCTCTAAAGAGATCCAATGACTTTGAATTGATGAGTCACTTGTTGTGTCTGAATAGTCGTTAAACAACTATCCCAACAAGTGCCCACACTTCTGTCTTCATCTTCTTGTTAAACATCCATCAAACCGCTCGGGTTTGATGTTTTCCCGCTCACCATCGTGATTAGCGGGAGGCGCATTATACTCACTCGGAAAGACCGCGCAAGCGATATTTCCAATTAGTTTTATGCGGCCTCAAACAAGGCTCTCTTAACGCTCAGTCGCGAACGAACAGGTGGTACTTCTTCTTACCCACTCGCACCAGGAAAAAGCGCCCAAACAAGGCACTTTCGCGCGCGAAAACCTGAGCAGTTGCTGCGTTATCAGTCATACCCAAACCACGGCCATTAACAATCACCGCCTCACGCTGAAGAGCGTCCTTGATTTGCTTACCCGACGCAGCGAGTCCCGCCTCGGTTAAGAGCTGCGTTAGTGTCTCCGGTAGTTCGTCGTCGCCAAGACCACTAGACGGCAAACCATCAAGCATGAGCTGCTCCAGATCCTGCTCCGATAGCCCACCCAACTCACCACTGAACAAGCTATCAGTGATCCGCCGAGCCGCAGCCAGACCCTCATCCCCATGAACCAGCTTAGTCACCTCCTCGGCCAAAATACGCTGAGCCTCTGGACGCCCGCTACGCTCGCTATCCGCTAGCTGTATGTCTGCAATCTCAGCGACGGACAGGAATGTGAAGTAACGAAGGAACCGATAGGCATCCTCATCCGCCACCGACAACCAGAACTGATAAAAGCTATAGGGTGATGTCCGCGCCGGATCCAGCCAGATCGTTCCCGACTCGGTCTTTCCAAACTTGCTGCCATCGGACTTTGTAATTAACGGCATGGTCAAGCCATAAACCTGCCCGCCGTGCAGGCGTCGCGTGAGGTCGATGCCGCCGGTGATGTTCCCCCATTGATCTGATCCGCCGAGCTGGAGTCCACAGTCGTAGCGCCTGTAGAGCTCAGCAAAGTCATAGGACTGAAGAATCATGTAAGCGAACTCGGTAAAGCTGATACCGCTGCCTTCTCGCTCGATGCGCTGCTTAACCGATTCTTTTTGAATCATGGTATTGATCGAAAAATGCTTGCCGATATCGCGCAAGAACGTAAGAACGTCCAAATCGCGAGTCCACTCCAGATTATCGACCACTACGGCGCTTTGAGCTCCGGCATCGAAGTCCACAAACCGGGAGACCTGATTCCTCAGCTTTGCGACCCAGCTTTCCACGATGTCTGCGGTATTGAGTTGTCGTTCCTGGGCCTTAAAACTGGGGTCACCGATAAGCCCCGTAGCACCGCCAACCAGAGCAATGGGGCGATGACCAGCTAATTGAAAGCGGCGTAACATTAATAGGGGGACGAGAGAGCCTATATGCAAACTGTCCGCTGTGGGGTCAAAACCGCAGTATAGAGAGCGCGAGCCCCCTTCCAGCCACTCGGGCAGTTTATCTTCGCCGGCTATTTGAAATATCAGTTCCCGCTGCTGAAGCTCGGTAAGCAGTGCACTCGTCATGGCCATCACTTTTGTTGCGGAGCCGCCCCTTGGCTAGCTCTCTGGGTTCATTCTGATCGAAAGGCTGGCGACCTTACCTCACAAAACGCTGAACGCAAGAGGTGAAATCCATCACTATCTCTGAAACGTACCTTTTTTATATACTCCGAACCCAGCAATCGGGCCAGCGACATGTTCAACCATAAAAAAGCACCCCGCGGAGCGACTCCAATCGCTGACCGCCAAGGGATCTCTCACCACCACATTCTTGCAGTGGCCGGCTTGTCCGTGCTCGTTGCGCTTGCCGCGATCATCACGCCGTCGGGCGATGTAAACGCCACGCGAAGCCTTGCAGAGACAAAGCTTAGCGAAAACACCTCGTCATTACCCGAGATAGAAGTCGCGCCGATCATTGAAGCAGCAGAGGCAGTAGCTGCCGTAGACAAACTCACGGAAGAGCCCACGCCTTCAGCATCGACGCCATGGGAAGAGTTCATCGTACGAAGCGGCGACAATCTGTCACTACTCTTCAAACGGGCGGGGTTCAGCACCGCCGATGTTTATCAGATCGTACACACCGCACCTCAAGGTCGCGATCTCGAACGAATCTATCCCGGGCAAAGTCTTGCGTTTTTACGTGACGAGTCCGGCGACCTTTCAGCCGTCCGTCACACCATCAACGGACTCCAGTCAGTTATCTATCGCCGCATGGACGGAGGATTCTCTTCCGAGCGGGCTGTGCGGGAACCCGAGCAGAGACTCAACTGGGCCAGCGTCGAAATTGAATCATCGCTGTTTCTGGCGGGTAAAGAAGCTGGACTCTCGAGCAACCTGATTATGGAAGCGGCGATTATTCTCAGCGGCGTTATCGACTTTGTAATGGATCCTCGCAAAGGAGACACCATGGAGATCCTCTACGAGGAGCTCTATTTGGACGGCGAAAAGTACGAGGACGGCAAAGTAGTTGCCGCTTCCTACACCAATCGAGGCGAACGCTTTGATGCCTATCGTTACATCGATAGCAAAGGCATGACCAGCTACTACAACCAGGACGGCGTAAGCATGCGCAAGGCGTTCTTGATGGCTCCCGTCGACTTCACCCGCATAAGCTCTGGATTCAATCCACGGCGTCGCCACCCCATTTACAAGACCGTTCGTCCCCATAACGGTACAGACTACGCGGCGCCTCGCGGCACTCCTGTGTTCTCCGCGGGCGACGGTCGCGTCATGGAAGCCGGATACACCCGCGCGAACGGTAACTATGTCTTCATTCAGCATGGTGACCGGTACATCACCAAATACCTCCACTTAAACAAGAGGAAGGTAAAAAGCGGACAGCGGGTGGTGCAGAGTCAGGTCATTGGTACCGTAGGCTCTACGGGAGCTGCTACGGGCCCACACCTTCACTATGAGTTCCTCGTGGGTGGCGTGCATCGGAATCCGCGCACCATTCACAAGAGTCTTCCCAAGGCCAAGTCACTCCCCAAAGAAGAGATGCCACGGTTTAGCCTTGCGATCGCTGATGCGTCGGCACGTCTAGCGCAACTGCGGGAAGAACGACGCCTCGCGACGGTCAGTACAGACGACACTATCGGCGCGCCCTGAACCTTATGGCGTCTGATGGCCTGTATATTGGGCTGATGTCTGGCACCAGCATGGACGGCATTGACGCTGTCCTGGTGGAAATCTCGAAGGACCAAATACAGCTCAAAGAAACCCACAGCCAAGCCTATGATCCGGCACTGCGGAGCAAACTTGCAGAGCTCGCCTCAGGCAATCTCGAAAGTGTTGATGCTTTAGCAACTCTGGATAGGGCCGTGGGTCTTGAGTTCAGTCGCGCAAGTAACGCGCTCCTGCAAAAAAGCAATCTCCCTTCATCGGACATCGTTGCTATAGGCAGCCACGGGCAGACCGTGAGGCACAAACCCCAAGGGCCCTCAGCGGAGCGCTATTCCCTTCAGATTGGAGACCCTTCCAGCATTGCTGAGCACTGTGGCATTACTACGGTTGCCGACTTCCGGCGCCGTGATGTTGCGGCAGGAGGCCAGGGAGCGCCGCTGGTTCCGCTCTTTCACGCATCGCAGTTTGGACAGGACGGTCAGTGCCGAGCCATCGTCAATATTGGAGGCATCTCAAACGCGACGCTTTTGGACGGTGCCAAAGTCGTCGCAGGATTTGACTGCGGCCCTGGCAATACATTGCTTGACGCATGGGTACGCCGCCATCGTGGCGATGATTACGATGCCGATGGTGCCTGGTCTGCGGAGCACTCTGAAGATCAGGAATTACTGCAGCGCCTCAGTATGGCCCCCTATTTCACGCGAACGGGTCCTAAAAGCACTGGGCCCGAGTTGTTCAACCTGGAGTGGTTGGATGCACAGCTGGGTGCTCAACCTCCAGGCGTAGTTCAAGCGACCATCGCGGAGCTCACCGCCTTCGCCATCGTAGAAAGCCTTCAAGCTTGCGAGGTAACACCCGAGGCGCTCTTCGTTTGCGGCGGTGGCGCGCGGAATACCGACCTTATGCGAAGACTTCACACGCGGCTAGAGGCAGAGCAAATACGGCTTGGCACCACTGATGAACTCGGCCTCGCTGCAGAATGGGTAGAGGCCAGCGCATTTGCATGGTTGGCGTGGAGAACGCTCGCGGGACTACCCGGCAATGCCGAAGTGGTCACTGGAGCAGAGGGCCCGCGAATTTTAGGTGCTATTTACCCTGCGTAACCGAGGGGACAGCCACGTTTCAAACGGAGAATGATGCTCCACAACCACAAGTGGTGGTCGCATTAGGGTTGTTGACGATAAAGCGTGAGCCCTCGAGCCCTTCGCTGTAATCCACTTCTGAACCCGCCAGATACGGGAAGCTCATGGGGTCTACAATCACGGTGACTCCACCACGCTCTACCGTCGTGTCATCTTCTGCTGCATCCTCGTCGAAAGAAAACCCGTACTGGAATCCAGAGCATCCGCCACCTGTAATAAAAACTCGCAGCTTCAGATCAGTGTTTTCTTCCTCGCTCACGAGCTCACGCACTTTGTCGACCGCTCGGTCAGACAAAGTGATGGCGTTGGGATCAAAAGCTTCTGCGACAGTCATGCTTTTCCAGTGAGTAGTAGCTGCCTCTCTCGAATTTCATTGGCCAACTAGCGCAATTAGACCAAGGGGCAGCTGAATAAAACCTAGTGCTGCGGTCAAGTATAACGAGAGCGGCTCACAATCGCTATCGGTAGTTGTGCTCAGGGCAACAGACCGGGTTGCGCGATACCCAGCGTTTCCACCTGATCAAACATCAGATTCATACACTGAATGGCCTGACCCGCCGCCCCCTTGACCAAATTGTCCTCCACCGCCGTCACCACAACAGTGTTTCTATCTTGCGGCACCGTGATAGCCAACTGGCAGCTGTTGGCACCACGCACGCTACGCGTCTGGGGATACTGCCCCGCAGGGAGCACATCAACAAAGGGTTCTTGCGCATAGCAATCCTCGAATACCTTCTGTAAGTCAGCTGCGCGACCCGCTTCGTTCAGTGACGCGTAGAGTGTGGCATGTATCCCGCGGATCATTGGCGCAAGGTGCGGAACAAAAGTAAGAGCCACGGCCTCGCTGCTCATAGCGGACAAACCTTGCTCGATTTCGGGCAGGTGTCTGTGACCGCCCACAGCGTAGGCTTTGAAACTGTCACTGGCCTCACTCAAAAGGTTATCGATCTTCGCCTGCCGCCCCGCACCGCTGACGCCAGACACGGCGTTGGCAATCAATGATGTTGAATCGACAAGCCCTGCCTCCAAAAGAGGCATGAAACCCAGCTGCACAGCCGTGGGATAGCAACCAGGGCAGGCGAGCAGCCGCGCACTTCGAATCTGCTTCCGATTGCGCTCGGGCAGCCCATAAACTGCATCGTCAAGGAGCTCGGGGCATGCATGAACCTCACCATACCAGCGCTCCCACAGTGCGGCGTCACGAATCCGAAAATCCGCCGACAGGTCGATAACACGAGTTCCCGCAGCGATTAAGGCGGGCACGCTCCGCATCGCTACATTGTGAGGAGTCGCGAAGAACACAGCGTCACAGGCAGCCAGAGCATCATCGTCAGGATCGGTGAAGCACAGATTGATGTGCCCGCGAAGACTTGGAAACAAATCTGCCACCTCACGCCCTGACTCAGCTCGCGAGGTGATAAGTGCAATTTCTACATTAGGATGCGCGACGAGCAAGCGCAGGAGCTCTACACCCGTGTAACCCGTCCCACCTACTATGCCGACCTTAATCATGGAGCCTCCGTCTCGTTAAGGCGCTGGAGTATATCGCCAAAGCACTCCCCAGAATTGCTAACATGACGGCTTTAACGTCGGATTAGCCGCTTGTCCTTCAGCTTCAGATCCTATCGCCGCGCTCTCACGCGCTACGACTCTGTCCCAGCCTACGCGCTGCTGGGGATAATTGCTGGCCTTTCATCCGGCGCGGCAGTGATACTATTTGAACACGGCATAGACCAACTCGGTCTGCTTTGGGGTGTGGGAAACCGCGCGGAAAATTTCGAAGCCCTCGACACTCTTACCCGTTTCCTCCTTCCCGTTCTGGGCGGCTTCGCTCTCGGCATTGTGTTTTCCTTCTTACGCCCCGAAGACAGAGAGGTCGGCATTGTTCACGTCATCAGCCGTCTCCACAGCAGTTACGGAATGCTGCCCTGGCGCAATGCAGTGGTGCAGTTTTTTGGCGGCATCGTCGCTCTCGCCACGGGTCAATCTGGCGGCCGCGAGGGTCCGGGGGTCCACCTTGGCAGCGCTATCAACAGCGTCATCGGACAGCGACTGGCGCTGCCGAATAACAGCTTGCGAATACTCATCGCTTGCGGTTCCGCCGGTGGCATAGCCGCCGCGTTTAACACACCGCTCGCCGGCGTTATTTTCGCGATGGAGGTGATCATCGTCGAATACACCGTCGTAGGATTTATGCCTGTCATGTTGTCGGCTGTAGCGGCCTCGGTGCTGAGTCAGCGACTGGGCGGTGGCTCTGAAATTTTTGATATGTCCAGCGCGCAGCTCACCACCCTTTGGGAGATTCCCTACATCGCGCTGCTGGGTTTTCTAAGTGGCTGTGCTGCGGCCATGCTGATCCGAGCCAGCACCCTTAGTGCCAGCTTCAGCAGCTGGCCGGTGCTTTTGCGGTTTACTCTGGCCGGGGCGGTCACCGGGGCCTTTGGCGTAACCATTCCGGAGACTCTGGGCATTGGCTACGACACCCTCGGCAACGTGATGTATGGACAAGTTGCTTTGGGGGCACTGCTTCTCATCGCCGGAGCAAAGATTTTCGCCACCGCCGTCAGCGTGGGTTTTGGAATGCCCGTAGGGCTTATCGGCCCGACCCTTCTCATCGGGGCCTGCCTTGGCGGCTTTTTCGGGCTGCTGGGACATGAGATCTATCCAGTCATAGCTCCTGATCCTAAGTTGTATGTAACCATCGGCATGGCGGCCGCCATGGGCGCAACCTTCGGCGCACCGCTTGCGGCGTGTTTGGCGGTTATTGAGCTCACCCAAAGCACCAGCGTAGCCATGCCCGCGATGCTGGCGATTATTGTCGCGAATCTAACGAATATCAGTGTCTTCCGGCAGCGATCAGCGCACCGCAGTGTGATTCGACAACTGCGACGACAGTTGCCGAACGACCCCCTTAATCAGTTGCTCCACCGCACCGACGTGAACGCCGTAATTGATGGAAGTGTTGTAGTGATTGCAGAGCAAGTGAAACCCGCGGTCGCCGCAACTCTCGCTCTGCAGGTTCCCAACTGGTGTCTCGTAAGTCGCGAGGGAGAGGACCTGTTTCTGGTGAACGGACAGGACCTAATGGCTTGGCTGAGCGAAGCACCTAAAGCGGACGACTCTGACGGCACAGAAATCCTTAGCGTCACAGAATCTTCCTTGCGACGCTGGACAATCGCCGTGGTTCCCGAGCAGGCCACGCTAAGACAGGTTTTAGATATCCTCAAGGCTCGCACTGTTGAGGCCGTCTGTGTGTACACTCGTGGCAACAGAGGCGAACGAAGCCTCCGCGGTATCGTCACGCGCGACCGCATTGAACGCTTCACTCTCGATCAACTAAACACTTAGGATTCCATGCATGCTCTGGCTGCGGGCTTTACACATAATTTTCGTCGTCTGCTGGTTCGCAGGTCTGTTTTACCTACCGCGACTATTCGTGAATTACGCCGCCAGCGAACACCCGGAAACACGCGCTCATCTTGCGGTAATGTCGCGAAAGCTTTATCGGTTTGTAACCCCCTTTATGGCGCTTACCATCGTCTTTGGACTTAGCTTGATCAGCTTAAACCTTGACTACTATCTCAGCGCCACTTGGCTTTGGCTGAAATTGGCTGGCGTGGCTTTTTTGGTGGTTTATCATTTTCAATGCGGACGTTATGTAAAACGAATTAATGCGAATCAGGATGACCACAGCCACGTTTTCTACCGTTTTTTTAACGAAATTCCTGTACTGTTTTTGTTTGCGATCGTATTTCTGGTGGTGCTCAAACCATTCTGACAACATTGGGGCAGCCGCCACTCCATAGTTCAGAATGCATCATAATCAGGTGCGAAAGAGGTACGTTGGCAACATCAAAAGAATCACGAAGACACGACAAATACACAACACAACTATCGATAAGGAACGGCAGACCCTATGAGCCGATCATCCGAGCTTTTTGAACGCGCAATCCGACACATTCCCGGCGGTGTGAACTCCCCCGTACGGGCATTTAAGGCGGTGGGTGGTACACCCATATTTATCGATCGAGCGGATGGTGCTTACATCTTCGATTGTGATGGCAAACGCTACACCGATTATGTGCTGTCCTGGGGTCCCATGATCATGGGGCACAATCACCCCGAAGTGCGCGAAGCCGTCGTGCGTCAATCAGAGAAAGGCCTGAGCTTCGGTGCGCCCACGGAGCTGGAGATTGAACTCGCAGACACCATCTGCGACATCATGCCCAACATGGATCTTGTGCGTATGGTGAATTCCGGCACAGAGGCGACGATGAGCGCTATACGACTGGCGCGGGGATATACTGGTCGAGACATCATTGTGAAGTTTGAAGGCTGCTATCACGGGCACTCGGACTCTCTGCTCATCAAGGCCGGTTCAGGTGCACTCACCTTGGGTGTACCCAGCTCTCCTGGTGTTCCCGCAGCCTTGGCGGATTACACCATGACCCTCACCTACAACGACCCCGAAGGCCTGCGAAAGGCTTTCGCTGAGCACGGCGACCGCATTGCCTGCCTTATCGTTGAGCCGGTAACAGGGAACATGAACTGCGTACTGCCCACGCCGGAGTTTCTGAGCGCCATGCGTGAAGTTTGTACCGCCAGCGGTGCGGTACTGATTCTGGACGAGGTGATGACAGGCTTTCGTTTCGGCACTCACGGCGCTCAAGGGCATCTGGGCATCGAAGCGGATCTCACATGTCTTGGAAAAATCGTCGGCGGCGGCATGCCTGTAGGGGCCTTTGGCGGCAAACGCGAAATCATGGAACAGATTGCCCCGCTAGGGCCGGTGTACCAAGCCGGCACGCTATCAGGTAATCCCATCGCCATGGTGGCCGGGCTCGCTACCATGCGCATCATTTCCCAGCCTGGTTTTTATGAACCGATTTTCGCAAAGACCCAGGCTATCTGTGACGGTATGCAGCAAGCGGCAGACAAGGCGGGGGTTCCCTTTACGACGAATCACGCGGGCACTATGTTCGGCGGGTTCTTCACCGAATCTGAGAGCGTGACTAACTATGCGGATGTGATGGCTTGCGATACTGATAGCTTTGCGCGCTTCTTTCACCATATGCTGGAACTGGGCGTTTATCTTGCGCCCGCGTCCTACGAGGCTGGCTTCATGTCCGCAGCCCATACAGACGAGGATATTGAAGAGACCGTCGCAGCGGCCGCCACGGCATTCGCAGCGCTTTAAGCTAAGCAGGAGTTATCTATGGCTTTTGAATCGACCCGCGGCGCATTTCCCCACACGCGTATGCGTCGACTTCGCGCAAGCGATTTTGCCCGGCGCCTGGTGCGTGAGAACGCGCTCTCACCCAATGACTTTATTTATCCGGTCTTTGTACTTGAGGGCGAGAATCAGCGCGAGGCAGTTCCTTCCATGCCTGGCGTGGAGCGTCTGAGTATCGACCTATTGGTGGAACTCGCGGGAGAGATGGTAAGCCTGGGCATTCCTGCCATAGCTCTATTCCCCGTTGTGCCCACAGAAAAAAAGAGCCTCCTCGCCGAAGAAGCCTACAATGCTGACGGCCTGGCCCAACGCGCCGTACGCGCGCTAAAACAGGCGCAGCCCGAGCTGGGAGTAATGACGGACATAGCGCTGGACCCCTTCACTACCCATGGCCAGGACGGCATCATCGATGATCAGGGCTATGTTCTTAACGATCGCACTACCGAGGTGTTAGTGCAGCAGGCAGCGAGTCATGCAGCTGCAGGAGCGGATGTTGTCGCACCGTCGGATATGATGGACGGGCGTATCGGCGCTATACGCAATGTCCTTGAGGATGCGGGACATGTAAACACGCTCATCATGTCCTATGCAGCAAAGTACGCTTCCAGCTACTACGGCCCCTTTCGCGATGCCGTGGGCTCGTCCGGAAACATCAAAGGCGGCAACAAATTCAGCTATCAAATGGATCCCGCTAACAGCGATGAAGCCCTCCACGAATGCGCACTGGATCTGCAAGAGGGTGCTGATATGATTATGGTCAAGCCCGGCATGCCGTATCTGGATATTGTTCGAAGGGTCAGCGAAGAGTTAAAGGCCCCCACCTTCGCCTATCAGGTGAGCGGAGAGTACGCCATGCACATGGCAGCATTTGAACACGGCTGGCTCTCTCGGGAAGCCGTAATGCTTGAATCACTCATGTCCTTCAAACGCGCGGGCTGCGCCGGCATCCTCACCTACTTTGCGATGGATGCCGCTCGCGCACTTCAGTAACGGTCGGCAGCGTATGCGCACACTCCACGCGCTCCTGTGCCTATCCCTTTTGTGCTCATCGACGACCGTGCACGCGGAATGTGCGTGCCTGTGGGAGGGCTCTTTCAGCGAAGTTCAGCAATCTGCGGACTTGGTGATCGCTGCACGAGTGTTGAACATCAAAGGCAATGCGGTAGACGTAGAGGTGGAAGAAACCCTCCGCGGTCGCGCCTACCTGGAAAATCTTCGCGTCTGGATGGAAACCCGTGACTATTGCCGTCCTCCTGCAGAGGACTTCCCAGTGGACTCCCGCTGGGTATTCGCGCTAAAGCGCATCACCGAGCTCCCCAGTGACGGCTTTGACCCCTCTACCCCCAATCAGAGCTTCGGTCGCGTGGATGACTACTACCTATCAAGCTGCGGCGGCTATTGGCTAAACTACAGCGGTGAGGCAGTGACGGGAAATCTTGTAAACGCCCCCCGTTGGGCACGAGACCCGGATATGACTCCCGTGCTCATGGACCTCCTGCGCGCCTTCCTGAGAAACGAGGCTGACGGTGAAGCCTTACTCAAGGCAAGCCGGGAAGATCCTGCACTGACGGATCTTATGCTCGACACCAAGGCGTTCTTGCGGGGCGACGAGGGCCGGCAGTAAACAGTTACTGAGGCTTAAAAGCGCCGCCAGCGACGGCGCTCGGGACTTTTCCCCGCAACAACATCCATAAGCTCATCAAGCATTCGTAACGACAAACCCCAGATTCGTCGCTCCTCGTAAAAGTAGCAAGGCATGCGAAGCCGCATACCATTGCGCTCCCAAACCATCTCTTCACGATTGTCAGTATCCAGGAGAAACTCCAGCGGCACCCAAACCACCTCGGCAACTTCGTGATTCGGATGAAAGTTAACGCTGCGCTCGAGGTGAAAAACATAGGGAGATATCACCAAGCCTCGAAAGCGACTGTTGATGGCGTTCAGTTCCGATAGAGCGCCTATGCAGGGTTCCTGGGTACCAAGGTGTAGGCCTATCTCTTCGTCCGTCTCTCGCCGAGCAGTCTCCAGGTCGTTTTCATCATCAGGCTCTCGACGCCCACCGGGAAAAGCCATTTGTCCTGACCAGGGATCTCCTTCCTTCTCCGCTCGGCGAATCATCAGTACCCCTAATTCCCCATCTCTGAGCTGAAGTATCAAAGCGACGGCAGCACGCTTCATGATGCCTTTTAACCATTTTCGCGAGGGTCGATGGCTCGCCAAGCCCGATTCGGCCATTTGTAACAAGGAGATGGACACAGCGTGGTTTGCCTTGGCGCGCAATTTCGAAGTGGCGATTAAGCCAGCAGGATTTGCCAGTCGCAAGCGCAAAGATCATTAACTAGATCAATCTCGGATCACAAACTCTGAGAACTTCCTACAAACACCGGACTAGACTAATTTACACTGCCCGCCCCCTTCTATCAGGAATCGTCCGTGTCCAAGCTCGAGAGAGATCTCTTGTTCTCCATCGAACAGCTCGCGCTCAGCTATCGAGCGAAACCTGCCTTGCAAGGAATCAACTGGCAATGGAGGGAAGGTGAGCACTGGGCGATTCTGGGAGCCAATGGCGCCGGAAAAACGGCGCTGGCAACGATTATTTGCGGGGAACAGACGCGCTTTGCGGGAAGTTTCGAACGCAGCGATAGCTTGATCGAGGGTGGCACGGAGTATGTGTGCTTCGAGCGAGGTCGTCGTCTCTGTGAAAGAGATCAAAAACTCGACTGCGCGGAGTTTGAAAGCAACGCTAAAGATATTGGAACCCGCGTTCGGGACTTGCTCGAAACGGACGACTGGTCTGATGCGGATCGCGATGCGCTTATCGAGCTCCTCGGTATTCAGAACATACTCGACCGCGGTCTGCGCTACATCAGCACAGGGCAAATGCGCAAAGCCTTACTGGCAAGCGCCCTCTTTTCGAAACCAGCGCTACTAATTCTTGATAGCCCTTTGGACGGTTTAGATGTGGCGGCACAAGAACGACTACGGGAAGCGCTCAGTGACATTATGGCGCAGAGTCCAGCAGTGCTCACGCTCTGCCGAAGTGTGGAAGAAATACCCAGCGCCTGTAACAAGCTGATGATCCTCGATCGGGGACGCGTCATTGCTACGGGCTCTCCCGACGAGGTTCTTAAGAGCCCCGAAGGGCGCAGCATACTTGAAGCCCCCCCCATCGTGTTTGGAGCTCTGCCGGGGAAAGAAAAACCAAACTTCTCGCCGGATGCAGGCCCCACCATCGCACTTCAAGACGTATCGGTATCCTTTGGCGACCTTTGCGTCTTTCGCGACCTCGACTGGCGCATGGAGTCCGTGCATCACAGTGTGATCGTTGGACCCAACGGGTGCGGGAAAAGCACGCTCCTTGATTTGCTCACAGGGGACAATCACAAAGCATATGGCCAAAACGTTTCGCTGTTTGGTCAACGCCGAGGCAGCGGAGAGAGTATCTGGGAAATAAAGGCTCGCTTTGGTCGGGTCGATGCGCGCATGCAATTTGCGGTACCTAATGGCAGTACTGTTGAGGCGGTAGTACTGTCGGGCTTCTTCGACAGCGTTGGACTGCGAGATCGTCCGAGCGATCTGCAGCGCGCCACTACCCGTCAATGGCTAGCTTCTTTGGGGCTGTCAGCGCAGCAGAAATCAGAGTTTCATACCCTTAGCTTTGGTCTACAACGATTGGTGCTTCTGGCCCGCGCGATGGTGAAGTCACCGGACATCCTTCTGCTGGACGAGGCGACGTTGAGTCTGGATCCCATACACCGCAGATTGTTGTTGGAAGCTGTAGATCATGTGATCGATGCGGGGCATTGCCAATTACTGTTCGTCAGTCATACCGTCGGTGAACTCCCCCGGTGCATCAATCAGGTTTTAAACTTTAAGCCCAGCGAGGAGGGTTCGAGAATCACTGTGAGCGATCGACTTCCATTGAACAAACAAGAGTGATCCACGCTGAGACCACAGCACTCGCTCAGGAATCAATAAACCGCCGGAGCTCTCGACAAGTAGATCCATTGCAATACAGCAGGCCGCGCTCAGCGCTCGCAGAAGCACGCTCGGGACTTCCCGCCGCGACATGACTCAGCGCCAGCTCCAGATAAACCTCAGCACGCTGGGGAGCAATGCGTAGAGCGCGCTCAAGACGGGCAAAGCTGGCGGGTAAATCTCCTTCTTGCCTCAGCGTTTTCGCTTGTTCCAACAACCTATCGACGGGGCTAACGGCAGGTGTCTCGGGTTTGGTCGACGGCACAGCGGGTGTGGGCACGTTAGAAGAACGCTCACTGGCCTCAGGTGTTTCTGGCGATATGGGCGCTGGACCCGAGGCGCAGGCTGCAAGAAGCAGCGCGCCAAGGCCGAGTACCAGACATCGCAAAGCGCTGTATAGACGCCCCATTAATCAGTCCCCTCCAAAGAGTTTTTCAAACCAGCCCCGGATGCCGTCAGACTTTGGTGAGCAGCCGGTGCTGGCTGTCGGCTGAGATCCCACTATGAAGGGTAGCAGTCGCGCATTACTACAGCCTTCTCCGGTCAGCTCACCGGTTACGTCATCCACACGGTGGAGTTCGACGCCCCCAGGCATGCGATAACTCAGGGGACGGCTGGCAGCCTCAGCCATAAAATCCGCCCAAATTCTCAGGGCCCCGCTAGATCCCGTGAGCCCCGTGGCGTCATTATTGTCGCGGCCAATCCAGGTCACCGCCAGTAAGTCGCCGGAGAAACCTGCAAACCAGGAGTCTCTGCCATCATTGGTCGTGCCAGTTTTTCCCGCGACGTGGAAATCATCAGCCAGACTTCGATATACGCCTCTGCCTGTCCCCTCGCGCACCACTTCCCGGAGGGCATAGTGCAAAAGATGGATAGCTCGGGGATCTACTGCACGCTCGTACTCGGTAATGTTATTGCGAAGGATTTCCCCCTTTCGGTTAACAATCGACAGGATGCTGCGAAGCGGTGTGCGGGTGCCGTCGACGGCGATGGTCTGGTAGACCCTGGCCATCATTAATGGAGAGTATTCACCCGCTCCAAGCACCAGAGACGGCACTTTTGGTACATCCTGACGCAGACCTAGACGCTGCAGCATATCTACCACCGCGGGCAAACCAATATCCATCCCTAAGCGAGCTGTTGCCTGATTATAGGACTTGGCAAGCGCACGATGCAGCAAGACGCTTCCGTGGGACTCACGATCGAAATTCCTCGGCGCCCAAACGTCGCCATTAGGGCCCGCAACCCGAAGCGCCGAGTCATCCAGGGGCGTCGCTAGGTTGTAAGACTCGGATTGCTCCAAGGCGGCGAGATACACCGCCGGCTTAAGCAAAGACCCCGCAGGACGCCTGGCGTCCAGCGCGCGATTAAAGCCGGTTGCGCGGGGTTTTCGTCCCCCCACAATCGCTACGACTTCACCATTGACCGTTCGCGTCACAACACTTGCAGTCTGCAAATCTCCCGCTGGATTGAGCCTGTCCATGATGTTGGTGGTGCTACGCTCTAGCTGATCCTGAAGCCGCGGGTCGAACGGTGTGAATATCCGCAGCCCTGCCGTTGCATAATCTTCCTTGCGGTACTGCTCTTTGAGATGGCGTCGGACCAGGTCCAGATAAGCAGGGTACGTATCTGAGCGACGGGAGCCGCCCACGGCAAGTGGCATAGCTTGGGCTACGACCGCCTGCTCCTCATTGATGACCCCCTGCTCCGCCATGACCTGCAGAACTAGATCCCGGCGTTCTCGCGCACGCTGTGGGTTACGGCTGGGATTGTAGAAGCTGGGGCCGCGGATCATGCCAATGAGCAGAGCCTGCTGGTGTAGCCCCAACTCTTCCAATGGCGTATCGAAGTAGTGCATCGCCGCAAGGGCAAAGCCGTGAATAGCCCGAGGACCATCCTGCCCGAGGTAAACTTCGTTGAGATAGCTCTCGAGGATTTCCGATTTTTCATAATGCGCTTCGATAAGCATCGCCATAAAAAGCTCTAACACTTTTCTGCGGACGGTCCGTTCGGAACTTAGGTAGTAGTTTTTTACCAACTGCTGCGTGATAGTGCTGCCGCCTGCGACCACACGGCCCGAACGCACATTACCCAGAGCCGCCCTGGCAATACCTGTGGGTGAAAATCCGAAGTGAGAGTAAAAATTGCGATCCTCAATCGCGAGGAGTCCTTCCTGGAGTGTGTCCGGAACCTCATCGAGGCGCAGGAGTAGGCGATCCTCGCCATGAGCGGGATAAATGCCACCCATTTGAACTGGCTCAAGTCGCAGGATATCCAGCTCGGCCCCGGCACTGCTCAGACCGTTCAAACTTGCGGTCGCGAACTCCAAGGTGGCCATGCGCGCCGGCTCCCGTCCGTCCGGAAAGGTAAAGCCGCGGCTGTGCACACGTAAACGCTCACCAAACACCTCGTACTGGCCGCGGTCGCGCACTCTTGAGACTCGGCGATAGCCCAAACGATCTAACTCTCCCACCACCGCAGACTGGGGTAAGCGGGCACCGACAAACAGCTCCATGGGGCGAGCGTAAACCTGCGCGGGCAAAGCATAGCGCTTACTTTCGAAGGTCCCGGTTATCAACGCATTGAGATAAAACAGTCCGGCAATAAGCGCACAGACAAAAACCAGAAGGAGTTTGCGTAAAAATGAAAGGAAGCTCTGCATGAGCGCGAAGTGTACTTCGCGGCAGAGTCAGCAGCCACAGATAGCGTCAGTTTTAGGCGTTCCCCTACACTTCACCGGACAACATGCGCATAATGCCGCGCATTAAAAAAACACACAGGTAATAACATGAAGCAGTTCAAGGTTTACGGGCTCGGCGCAGCACTCGTGGATACCGAGATACGCGTGGACGATGCCTTCCTGGCCGAGCTAGGCGTAGAAAAGGGACTCATGACACTCGTTGACGGCAACCGTCGCGGAGAGCTCTTACGGGCGCTTGATGGGCACCTGGTCGAGGCGCGGCACGCCAGCGGCGGTAGCGCAGGCAACACCGTCATTGCGACGGCGCTATTTGGCGGTGAGTGCTTTATGACCTGTCGGGTCGCAGACGATGCAGACGGACGGATCTATCTCTCGGACCTGCAAGATGCCGGCGTGAGCTTTCCACCACCTGCACGAACTGATGACCCCACGGGCAAGTGCCTGGTGCTGGTGACACCAGATGCGGAGCGCAGCATGAATACTTTCCTTGGAGCATCTGAGGGACTAAGCATCGAGCAACTAAATTCCGAGGCTATCGCAGATTCTGAGTATGTTTATCTTGAAGGCTATCAGGTGAGCTCTGAGACGGGTCTTGCCGCGGCAATCCGAGCGAGGGAGATCGCCCAAGACGCAGGCGTACCCGTGGCTCTGAGTTTTTCAGACCCGGGCATGGTCGAGTTCTTTCCAGAGCAGTTTCGCAAGATGGTTGGCCCAGGCGTCGACCTCGCCTTTGCAAACGAAGCTGAGGCCATAAGCTGGACCGGCATGTCCGATCTCGCCGACGCCGTGGAAGCGATGAAAGACACCGCGAAGCGCTTTGTGATCACCCGAGGTGGTGAGGGCGCAGTTTGCTATGACGGCGAGGAGCTCCACGAGATACCCGTTCACTCGGTGGATGCGGTAGACAGCAATGGTGCCGGAGACATGTTCGCGGGCGCCTTTTTGTTCGCACTTACCGAGGGAGAGGACTACCCCACCGCGGGCCGATTTGCGGGCTTTGCTGCAGGGACCGTAGTATCGCAATGGGGCCCTCGCCTTGCGCCGGAACAGTATGGGACACTACGGGACAGCTTTTTCGGCAAGCGTTGAGCTAGGACTATCCACGTTCAGCGCGAGAAACCCCCGCTGCGATCACAGGAACACGACCAGGAAGCATAGTCATCATGGACAAGCCGCATATTAAAACCGATCCGCTTTATCAGCTATTGCGGCAGGAAGACGTCAAGGCATTCAACGAGCAGCGCGATGCTCTAGACTGCAGTAATCTGCGTAATGGCGATTATCGTGGCAGGGATCTTCGCAACATGAATGCGAAGGACCTGGATTTCAGTAACTCGTACTTTCGTAACGCCGACTTGTCGGGCATCGACTTCCGGTCTACCAACCTTCAGGGCGCCAGCTTTTTGGACGCCAAGCTATCGGGGGTTTACTTCCCCGAAGAACTCAGCGCAGAAGAGATCAGACTTTCCCTCGATACAGGAACGCGTCTCCGCTACCGAAAGGACTAGAGCGGCAGAGTCTTATCCCCGAGAGAGTAAGTCTCGAAGATCAATGATCGCGGCATTTGCTCGGCTGATGTAGGACGCCATTACCAAAGAGTGATTAGCAAGGGGGCCGAAGCCAGAGCCATTGAGAATCATGGGGCTCCAGACAACGCCCTGAGTACCCTCTAGCTCCCGAACGATCTGCCGCAAGCTAACCTGAGCGTTCTTGTCTTCGAGAATGTCGGCAAAGTCTACTTCCACTGCCCGCAGAAAATGAATCAGAGCCCAGGCCGCACCACGCGACTCATAAAAAACATCATCGATCTCGTTCCATGGAGTACGTACTTCTAGCTCATTGGGGGCCGCCGTGGACTGGCTGGCATTGCCATCCCCAGCCAGGTCTGTGTTGACGCGACGCTCCGAGACGCTCGCAGAAAGTCGCTGCGACAAACTTCCCAAGCGCGTGTTAACCATCGCCAACCATTCTCTTAGATTGTCCGCTCGAGCGTAGAATTGGGCGTCCTGCGCATTAGGATCCATCAAACGCTGAAGATAGGACTCAGTCGAACGCATAGCCTTACGGTACTCGCTTTCTGAAGCCGGCAAGAGCCAGCTGTCTGACTGAAAGTTCAGCAACGGTTCTGCAAGGGAGAGATCAGCGTCTTCTTTCGACTGCGACTGCGAACGGGAAAAAAACTCCCGCATTGCCCGCACCAGATCACGGGACTGAATCAACACGCCGTACTCCCAGTTGGGGATATTGTCCAGATAGACGCCGGGAGGAAAACGGTCATTCCGCAAATAGCCCCCGGGTTTTGAGAGCATAGTGTCCACAACACCGAGTAGCGCTGAAGTAGTCACTGCCCCCGTCACAGGTGGGGCAGCGCTCTGTGCCGCGTTGGCGCTGCTGCTGTAACCACGAGCCCGCTCCACCACGTCAAACGCCGACGGAGTGATACTCCAGTACATACCCAGAACAAGAACCACAACTGCGTAGACAACAAACCCCGCGGTGAGAATAGATAACCACCGCCCTTGAGGAAGGTAGTCGTCGGCAAAGTTCCGCAGGCGTCTACCCATGCTCGGCTTAGGGGTATCGGAGCTTGCCGGGGTATCTTCAGTCATCGCAATCGCTCAATTTGTTCGTCTAGCTCTAGTTTCTTGATAGCGCGGCCGATCATCATCTTAATGATCATCATGCTTACTTTTCGCCTCAGGCGCCGCTCGACGTACCTGCGCATCCGTGCAGCTCTCACCCTCAGTCGTCTGCAAGCAGACAGGCACAGTATCGCCCTCAGCGGGAGTGCTTTGCATCCCCATCAACATAATGTGTAAACCACCCGGTTCTAACGCAATGACACCCTCGGCTTCAATGGTCAGCGTATTGACTGGCTGCATGGTCGAGCGTCCGCCCTCAAGGCGGGTCTCATGCAAACTTGCCATGCCTACGCTGGAGCTTACGCCCTGAATCGATACAGCAGATGCAGAGGGATTATGTACCTCGAAATACGCAGCGGTCATTTTCTGACCCGGCGGCATTGCGCGGACCCAAGCGTTGGATATTTGCAGCTTTTCTGCCGCAATACTGGCGCTAAAAGCGGAAAAAAACACAATCAGCGGAACTCTGACATCAATCATGAACCAAACCGTCCTCTAGGGAGTAAACACTCACCGTTGCTCGGTGTCATTGCGAGAAACGCATAGTTTAACAACATGCGATCCGGCGCAGAATAAATAGTCGCTGCGTTCATAGCTCACGAGCACGGTACAATAGATAACAAGCGACAAGGGTTTGTTCATGTTTCAGGCTTTCACCACACACAATGCAGCAACATCGTCCTGGCGGCAGCCGCTGGCGACCAGCGTGTTTTTTGCAGCGAGCTTCCTTATCGCCGTTACGACAAGCGCCGCGTTCGCACAGTCAAATTCGCTTTCGGACAATGCGCAGAGCAGCACTCTGGAATCTGCTCTTGAATCAAACCCTGGCAACTCCCTGGATACTCAGTTCGCACAACCAGAGTTTTTACCTGTGGAAGAGGCCTACCCCCTCGCGGTAGAAACCATCGAGAACGATTCATTGCGCCTGGTATGGCAGATGCCTCCTGGCTACTACCTTTATCAGCATGCCTTCAGCTTCGAAATCACTACCGAAGGCGTATCCACAGAGATAAACCCTGACTTCCCTCTGGCAATCGAGCGTGAAGACGAGTTTTTTGGGCTTGTGAAGGTGTACTACGACAGTGTGGATATGGAGCTGAGCTCCACAAGTCACCTTGCCGGTGGACAGCTTCGCGTCACTTCCCAAGGCTGCGCCGACGCAGGCCTTTGTTATCCGCCAAGGACACAGTATTTCACGATCGGTCATAACGGCTCAGTACAGGAAGTGAGCGCTGCAGCATCAAGAACAGCGATGGGCACTTCGGCTGCGAGCCCACCAGCGGCGAGCATGCCTGCAGGAAGCCAAGGTCTTTTGTTCATGATGTTGCTGGCCTTTGCAGGCGGCATCATCCTAAACCTGATGCCCTGTGTGCTGCCTATTCTTTCGCTCAAAGTATTGGGATTTGCATCGGCACCCGCGGAGCAGCGAAAACATCACGGATGGCTCTACAGCGCCGGCGTCGTGCTGAGCTTTTTGCTGGTGGCGGGCATTCTCCTTGGCTTGCGGGGCGCCGGACAGGCCATTGGCTGGGGCTTCCAACTACAGTCGCCAGGTTTTGTCATAGCCCTCGCCTACCTGTTCGTGGTCATGGGACTTGCTCTTAGCGGCCTCATAGAAATGGGCAGCGGATTCATGAATCTTGGCAGCGATCTGGCGGGACGGGGAGGAGCGACCGGCAGCTTCTTTACCGGTGTCCTTGCCGTCGTGGTGGCGAGCCCCTGCACCGCGCCGTTTATGGGAACAGCTCTAGGCTACGCTCTGGTGCAACCCCCACTTCAAGGCCTCAGCGTCTTTACTGCCTTGGGGGCAGGTATGGCCGCACCGATGCTGCTTCTATCCTACAGCGACACGGCTCGACGCTTGATGCCCAAACCAGGACCGTGGATGGAGCGCTTAAAGCAGGCTCTGGCGTTTCCTCTTTATGCCACGGCATTGTGGTTGTTCTGGGTTGTGGGGCGGCAGACCAGCGTTGACGTCATGGCCGCAACACTTCTGGGCGCTTTGCTTATTGCCCTGGGACTCTGGCTATGGCGTGGTGCGCTATTTGCGAAAGGCGTCGCCATTGCCTGTGTTGCTCTAGCCGCAGTCTTTGCGGGCTGGCGACCAGCGCACCTCAACGAGAGCTCTGCGCTACCCGAGGGCACCGTGGCCTACAGCCCTGCAGCTTTGCGCGAGCTGATTGCCGACGGCAAGCCTGTGTTTGTCGATGTCACCGCTGACTGGTGTATTACCTGCCTTGCCAATGAACGTGCAGTGCTACTGACGTCTACAGTTCAGCGTGCATTTCGCGAGACGGGGGTGACCTACATGATCGCCGACTGGACCGACTACGACCCGGTCATTGCAGAGTTCGTCGCCAGCCATGACCGAAGCGGCATCCCTCTGTATGTGCTCTATAACGGGGCGGCCACACCACAGGTTTTACCTCAGCTGCTGCGAACGCAGACCGTTCTAACAGCACTGGACAGCGTGAGCAGCATGGCCGTGGCGTCTAGTGACGCCCCCTGAGATACAATTAGGCCGCTAATTTCGGCAAAAAGGCATGTAACGTCGACAAAAGCGCCTGTTATCTGGACAAACGCACTGATTTAGGCAACACTCCGCCCAAATCACACCGTCTGAGCGCCTCATGGCCCGAGTTTTAGTCCTTCACGGCCCAAACCTGAATATGCTGGGTGAACGCGAGCCCGCTGTTTATGGGGTCGACACCCTCCAGAGCATCAATGAACGGCTTCACGCGCATGCCGACGACGCCTCGTGCTCCATCGCCTGCTTTCAGAGCAATGCTGAAGTTGAGTTGATCGAAGCTGTTCATACGGCGCGTGGCGAGGGCACAGAGTTCATCATTATCAATCCCGCGGCTTTTACGCACACCAGCATTGCTTTGCGGGACGCTCTTGCCGCGACACGGCTGCCGTTTGTCGAAGTACATCTTTCTAACGTGCATGCTCGCGAGCCATTTCGGCACAATTCCTATTTTTCCGATCTCGCCAAGGGCGTGATCTGCGGCTTGGGGGCGCTTGGTTACGACGCAGCCCTCCAATTCGCTTTGCAACACCTCAGTACAACTCCCCCCCAATCTGCCAGAGACTGACTCATGGATATTCGTAAAGTTAAAAAGCTGATCGAACTGCTGGAGGAATCCGGCATTGGCGAAATCGAAATTAAGGAAGGCGAAGAATCCGTGCGCATCAGTCGCGGTGTTAGCGGTGCTCCGGCTCCCGCGCCAAACTATAGCTACCCACCTCCTGCACCTGTTGCCGCTGCGGCACCGGTCGCGCCACAACCAGCCGCCGCTCCTGCTGCGGCACCTGCGGAGGCGAGCGACAGCGCCCCCGCTACTAATGGCACGGTCGTAAAATCACCGATGGTCGGTACCTTCTATCGCTCACCCTCACCCTCTTCGCCAGCATTTGTTGAGGTAGGCAAAACTGTGCAAGCCGGTGACGTACTCTGCATTGTCGAAGCCATGAAGATGATGAATCAGATCGAAGCCGAAGTTTCCGGCACTATCGAAGCCGTGCTGGCCAATAGCGGCGAACCGGTGGAGTTTGACCAACCACTGTTCTCTATCGTTTAAACAGGCGGGTACCGACAACATGCTGGAAAAAGTGCTTATCGCTAACCGCGGCGAAATTGCGCTGCGGATCCTGCGCGCCTGTAAGGCCATGGGGATACAAACGGTCGCTGTCTATTCAAAAGCTGATGCCGACCTCATGCACGTCCGTCTCGCTGACGAGGCTATCTGCATTGGCCCTGCAGGAGCGGCGCAAAGCTACCTCCACGCGCCGGCCATCATCTCCGCGGCAGAAGTAAGCAACGCGGACGCGATTCACCCGGGTTATGGCTTTCTTGCCGAGAATGCTGATTTTGCCGAGCAGGTGGAGCAATCAGGGTTTATTTTCATTGGTCCGCGATCAGAAACCATTCGACTCATGGGTGACAAGGTATCGGCGAAAGATGCCATGAAAGCTGCCAATGTGCCGACAGTTCCTGGCTCCGACGGTCCGTTACCGGACGACCCCGATGAAATGATCGAGATCGGGCGGCAAGTAGGTTATCCGGTGATCATCAAAGCTGCCGCAGGCGGTGGTGGTCGAGGTATGCGCGTCGTGCACAACGAGGCCGCGCTAGTTAACTCCGTGCAAATTACAAAAAGTGAAGCCGCTGCCGCTTTTGGCTCTGATGTGGTGTACATGGAGAAGTATCTCCAGCGCCCCCGGCACGTCGAAATACAGGTTATTTCGGACGGTAAAGGAAACACCATCCACCTGGGCGACCGAGACTGCTCCCTCCAACGTCGTCATCAAAAAGTCATTGAAGAAGCCCCAGCACCGGAGATTGATCCCGTAGCTCGGGAAGAGTGCGCCGCAGCCTGTGTAAAGGCCTGTAACGAAATTGGCTATCGCGGTGCTGGTACCTTCGAGTTTCTTTACGAAGACGGTGGTTTCTATTTCATCGAGATGAACACGCGAGTTCAGGTAGAGCACCCCGTCAGTGAACTAATCACGGGCGTAGATATCGTTCGGGAACAGCTACGTATTGCTGGCGACCTCCCCTTATCGGTTTCGCAGGATCAGATAACGTTCACGGGACATGCACTTGAGTGTCGTATCAACGCTGAAGATCCACAGACTTTTATGCCCTCGCCGGGACGTATTACGACCTTCCACGCACCGGGCGGGCCCGGAGTTCGCGTCGACTCGCACATCTATGACGGCTACACCGTGCCACCCTTCTACGATTCGCTCATTGCTAAAGTGATCAGCTACGGCGAAGACCGCGATCAGGCTATGGCACGTATGCGTCAGGCATTGGATGAGCTCGTCATAGAAGGCATCAGCACCAATACCCAGCTCCACCGTGAACTGGTGCGCGACGCATCGTTTATGACGGGCGGTGTCAGCATCCACTACCTCGAAAGCAAGCTCGAAGACGGCTAAAGCCATGAGCTGGCTGCAGCTGCGGATGGACTGCGGCAAAGCAAACGCAGCGGCGCTGGAGGAAGCCCTCCTCGCCGCCGGCGCCCTGTCTGTCACCCTTGAAGACCGAGAAGACGAGCCACTGCTAGAGCCAGCTGTGGGTGCGACCCCCCTTTGGCAGGCTATTCGAATTACCGGCCTTTTTATGGCCGACGCCGATATGGATGCGGTTCTTGCAACGCTTTCTGACCTCGACGATGCGTCTACCGCCCGCGTAGAAATCCTTGAAGACAAGGATTGGGAGCGGGAATGGATGCAGCACTACGAGCCTATGCGTTTTGGAGAGAGAGTGTGGATTTGCCCGAGCTGGAAGGAACCTCCAGAGCCGGACGCGATCAACCTGCTCCTGGATCCAGGTTTGGCCTTCGGTACCGGCACCCACCCCACCACCGCAATGTGTCTTACCGCACTGGACGGTATGTCTCTTGAAGGCAAACGAGTGGTGGATTTTGGTTGTGGCTCTGGAATTTTGGGCATTGCAACCCTGCGTCTGGGCGCGGCAGAGTTACTCGCCGTGGATAACGATCCGCAGGCTCTCGTTGCTACCGCCGACAATGCTAATCGCAACGGCGTCAATCCTGACCAGCTTGAAATCGCACTTCCCGGTAACTTTGCGTCTGATGATTGGCAAGCTTCCACAGACCTAGTGCTAGCGAATATTCTGGCGGGGCCCTTAGCGGATTTATCCGACGAGCTCTGTGATTTTTTGGCTCCGGGAGGACAATTGGTGTTGGCGGGACTGCTCGACACGCAGGCTGATGCGCTCATCAAACACTATGCGTCCAGACTTCAATTGTCTGTTTTACACCAACAGTCAGAGTGGGTGTGTCTTGGAGGAGAGCTCACCTAGTTTTGGTTAAAAAATGAGCAGTTTTTAGCCCTAAAGCCTTTTTTGCTGCGCTTCGCTCACGTAAGATTGCGCGTCCTTCGAACCAGCCCCAAAACGGACTCGCACTTAACGCCTCCATGCTCACTATCGGCCCCTACCAAACCGTCAATGCCGTGGCTCTTGCGCCCATGGCAGGGGTTACTGATCTTCCCTTTAGACGTTTGTGCGCGCGCTTTGGAGCGGGGCTACTCGTGGGCGAAATGGTCCACAGTGACCCGCGTCTGCGGGAATCTAGAAAAAGCCAACAGCGTCGCAGCCATGATCTTGAGATTAATCCTCGTTCAGTGCAGATCGTCGGTAACGATCCTTTACTCATGGCAGAAGCTGCTCACTACAACGTGAGCTGCGGCGCACAGATCATCGACATCAATATGGGTTGCCCGGCAAAGAAAGTCTGCCGGAAGGCGGCGGGGTCAGCACTCCTCGCCGATGAGCCGCTGGTAGAAGAGATTCTCACTGCGGTGGTTGCCGCCGTCGATGTCCCTGTAACTCTAAAAATCCGCACCGGCACAGATCCCGAGCATAGAAACGGCCCCACTATCGCCCGTATCGCAGAGGACGCTGGGATAGCGCTATTGGCAGTCCACGGACGCACCCGCGCTTGCGCTTTTCAAGGGGAGATAGAACATGACACGACGGCGCTGATCGTCGAAAGTGTCGATATTCCGGTGCTGGCGAACGGTGATATCTGCAGCGCAAGGGACGCTCAAGCCGTCCTTACACACACTGGCGCGGCCGGTGTCATGGTGGGACGCGCGGCTCAGGGTGCGCCTTGGCTACCGGGTATGATCGCCAACGCCATCGACGGACGCCCCACTCCCGCTCCCGATTTAGGCACACAATATTCTGTTATGCGTGAGCATCTGCTCGAGCTGCACGAGTTCTACGGAGAGTTCGCAGGGTCTCGAATTGCGCGTAAACATATCGGCTGGTACCTCGACGGACATCCTGCGTATCACGACGAAAAACGCATTTTTAACCGACTCGATGACGCCGCTGACCAGCTGCGCTTCCTCGACACACTCTTTAACCATTTAGACCGACAGGATCGCGCTGCATGAGTAAGGCCGAAGCTCTGGCTGAAAGCACAGTAGAACAAACCGCAGTAGACAGTACCGTGGAAAAAAATGCCTCCGTAAAAGGTGCTCTATTCGAGCTCACACAAACCAGCGAGGCAGCGACCGTCGCTTCTCTCAGAGAGGCGGTAGACCTCTTTGTGCGCCGCTACCTCGATGAGATGGACGGCGAAATGAGCTCAGACTTCTACGACCTGGTGTTGTCTGAAGTCGAGGCGCCCCTGCTGAAAGCCGTCATGGAATACACCCGACAGAATCAAAGCCGCGCTTCAACAATGCTGGGGCTTAACCGGGGAACACTCCGCAAGAAACTCAAACAATACGCCATCGATAATCGAGGACCCGCACTGTGAGCTCTGCCAGCAACAGCAACAACTACCCGGTACGCCGGGCCCTGATCAGCGTCTCGGACAAAACAGGCATTGTGGAATTCGCGAGCGCCCTAGCCGGTATGGACGTCGCTTTGCTGTCCACCGGCGGCACCTATCGTATGCTCAGCGAAGCGGGTCTTACGGTGACCGAGGTCGCGGAGCACACGGGCTTTCCTGAAATGATGGACGGACGAGTAAAGACCCTTCATCCCAAAATACACGGCGGCATTCTGGGTCGCCGAGGCGAAGACGACGACGCAATGGCTGAGCACGGCATAGATGCTATCGATATGGTCATCGTTAACCTCTATCCCTTTGAAGCCACGGTTGCGGACCCCGACTGCACTCTTGAAAACGCGATTGAGAATATAGATATCGGCGGGCCCGGCATGCTCCGCGCGGCAGCAAAGAACCACGCCTGGGTCAGCTGTGTCACTCGCGCTGAAGATTACTCTCGGGTGCTCGTAGCCATGCGCGACAACGCTGGCTGCGTGCCTGCTTCCCTGCGTCGTGATCTCGCAGTTAGCGCCTTTGAGCACACAGCCGCCTACGATGGAGCCATAGCCAATTATCTCGGGACGCGTCTTGACGACGAATCCGAGACCCACGGCAGAACGCTGAACCTACAGTTTCACAAAGTTCAGGACCTGCGCTACGGCGAGAACCCCCATCAGGGCGCGGCTTTTTACAGAGAGCGGAATATCACAGGGCCGTCCCTTGCGACGGCGACACAGATTCAGGGCAAAGCATTGTCCTACAACAATATTGCCGACACCGATGCAGCTCTGGACTGCGTGAGACAATTTGCGGAGCCCGCCTGCGTCATCGTTAAACACGCTAATCCCTGTGGCGTAGCGACTGGTGAGAACACCCTGAGCGCCTACGAGCGAGCCTACGCAACTGACCCCGAGTCCGCCTTCGGTGGGATCATCGCCTTTAATCGCGAAGTTGATCGAACAACCGCTGCACTGATCATCGAGCGTCAGTTCGTCGAGGTCATCATCGCGCCGTCTATCAGCGACGCCGCTGGCAAAGTTCTGGCCGAAAAAAAGAACGTCCGCGTACTCACCACCGGCTCACTGCTAGATACGGTTGCTGGCATGGACTACAAGCGGGTAGCTGGCGGCCTGTTAGTACAAGATCGGGATGAGGTGGTTATCAATCCCGATGACCTCAGAGTCGTGAGCAAGCGACTGCCTACGGAAGAGCAAGCGCGGGATTTGTTGTTCGCGTGGAAGGTCGCCAAGTACGTGAAGTCCAATGCCATCGTTTACGCCAGTGACGAGCAAACTGTCGGGGTGGGAGCGGGCCAGATGAGCCGCGTTAACTCTGCGCGCATTGCTGTGATCAAGGCGGAACATGCTGGACTCAAAGTACCCGGGTCTGTGATGGCTTCGGATGCGTTCTTTCCTTTTCGCGATGGTATCGATAACGCTGCCGCGGCAGGCATCAGCGCTGTCATACAGCCCGGGGGCTCTATGCGAGACGAAGAGGTCATCGCGGCCGCAGACGAGCATGACATGGCTATGGTGTTCACGGGTGTCAGACATTTCCGCCATTAATCGCAGCATTTAGCACCGCAGATAAACATGCACCTAACGAGAGTACACGCGCAATGAACGTCATGGTTTTGGGGAGCGGAGGCAGGGAACACGCTCTTGCCTGGAAGCTGGCACAGTCCGCGAATATCGATCAGGTTTTTGTTGTACCGGGCAATGCCGGCACCGCTGTTGAGCCCAAAGCGATGAACGTTAGCATTGACCTTGCAGATTTTTCAGCGCTGAGCCTGTTCGCCAAAGAACAGCAGGTCGAACTTACCGTTGTTGGCCCTGAGGTTCCTTTGGTTGCAGGCGTTGTGGACTTCTTTGAAGAGCAGGGCCTGCGCTGCTTTGGTCCTAGCGCCGGTGCCGCGCAGCTGGAGGGCTCAAAGGCCTTCAGCAAAGACTTTTTAGCGCGACACCAGATACCCACTGCGGCTTACGCCACTTTCACGGAACTCGAGCCTGCCCTTGACTATCTCCGAGCCCAAGGCGCGCCAATCGTTGTAAAAGCAGATGGTCTGGCTGCAGGGAAGGGGGTCATCGTAGCGGAAACGCTGGAACAGGCTGAGGCGGCGGTAACCGATATGCTTTCCGGTAACGCCTTTGGTGACGCCGGCTGTCGCGTGGTGGTCGAAGAGTTTTTGGCGGGCGAAGAAGCCAGCTTTATCGTGATTAGCGATGGCGAAACGGTCTTACCCATGGCGAGTAGCCAGGATCACAAGCGCATCGGCGAAGGTGATACCGGGCTAAACACTGGGGGCATGGGTGCCTACTCTCCAGCCCCAGTGGTGAGCGAAGCTGTTCATCAACGAGTGATGGACGAGGTCATTATGCCCACGGTGCGAGGTATGGCGGCTGAAGGAAATCGCTACGTGGGGTTCCTATACGCCGGATTGATGATCACAGAAGACGGTGCACCAAAGGTCATTGAGTTCAACTGCCGCTTTGGTGATCCGGAAACGCAGCCCATCATGCTGCGCCTGCGCAGTGATTTGGACAGCCTTTGTGATGCAGCTATCGATGGAAAGCTGGATCAGGAAGAGGCTCGCTGGGATATCCGTCCCTCGATGGGCGTGGTCCTGGCTGCAGGGGGCTATCCTGGTAGTTATGCAAAAGGCCTCCCAATTTCCGGGCTCGGCAGCGAACAAGAGGCGGACTGTAAAGTGTTTCATGCAGGTACGGCTTTGGATGAGGCAACCGGCGAGATACGAACCAGCGGTGGCCGAGTTCTATGCGTTACCGCGCTTGGCGATAACATCGCCGACGCTCGTGACAGATGTTATCGCGCTGTAGAAACGATCAACTGGGAAGGTATGACCCTTCGTAGGGATATTGGTTGGCGCGCCATCGAGCGCTATCATGAGACCGATGCATAAATTGGCAAGCAAATTGTGACCCGACGCCTGACACCCCTGGACAAGCTCATCAGCGAAGCTGACACGGTGATGCGCACGCTCAGTAGCCGCGGCAACACCGCGGGGAGACCTTCACCTGCGCGCGGCCATAGTGAATCAGATCTCGACGAAGCCAGCCAGAAACACGTGGCAGCACTCATGCGAGTGAATCACACCGGAGAGGTGTGCGCGCAGGCGCTCTATCAAGGGCAGGCTCTCACCGCAAAGCTGCCCACGGTACGCGATGAAATGCGTGAAGCCGCCGCCGAAGAAGTCGACCACCTTGTGTGGTGCGAAGAGCGACTGCGGCAACTCAACAGTCGTCCCAGCGTTCTCAACCCCGCGTGGTATGGCTTGTCCTTTGCCATTGGTGCACTCGCCGGGGCTGTAGGAGACGCTGTGAGCCTTGGGTTTGTCGCTGCCACAGAAGAGCGCGTCTGCGCTCATCTCAAAGACCATTTACGGCAACTACCAGAAGACGATCGGCGATCTCGCTTAATACTGCAGCAAATGCTGGAGGACGAAGAACGTCATGGGGAAAACGCACTGGCCGCCGGTGGTCAGGACTTCCCTCGACCCGTGAAGAATGCGATGACCGCCTTATCTCAGGTGATGACGCGCAGCAGCTACTACGTATAAGTACGTACACGTACGTATAAGTACCTTTAACTACGTTTTGACTACCTTCAGGCGCAGGCTCTGCGCTGCAGCATCTTTGCCTCAGGCGGCGTTGCTGTCGACTACCTCGTAACTGTGGGTAATTTCAACGCCGGCTGCTCCCAACATAATTGACGCGGAGCAGTACTTTTCTGCAGACAGCTCCACAGCTCGTTTCACGTGACTATCCTTTAGGCCGGCGCCGCTCACAACAAAGTGCATGTTTAGACTGGTGAACACCGCTGGGACTGCATCGGCACGCTCCGCCTGAATCTCCACTCGACAATCCTGCACTGGCTGACGAGACTTGTTGAGCATGCTCATCACGTCGTACATAGCGCAGCCACCCGTGCCCAGTAAGAGCATCTCCATAGGACGCGGCCCAAGATTTCGACCCCCAAGGTCTTCGGGGCCATCCATGACGACAGAGTGCCCGGAACCAGACTCCCCAACAAACATCGCCCCATCCATCCATTTCACTGTGGTCTGCACGACGGTAACTCCTGTACCTTCAAAAAAAACGGGTCGCGAATGTAGCACAGGCAACCCACAGCGGGGGATTTGCGGGATTTTCCTTGCGCGCGTCACGATGTACACTCTGCGCACCTAAACCTGAGGGGCACACCCATGCTTCGTCCGCAGCTGCTGCAAGCCATTCCCAATGTCGAAGATTTTCTGCGATTTTGTGAGACGCGGGATTACGCAAAAGGTAAGACGATTCTTCGAGAGGGGGAGCAAAGCGACAAGCTCTATCTGATCCTCGATGGGTCTGTGTCGGTCATGGTCGAAGACGAGCAAGACGAAGATCACAAGATGGTGGTCAGCTATTTGAATCTCGGTGACTTCTTTGGCGAGATGGGTTTGTTCGGAGAAGACGACGAAACCAGCAGCGCGGAAGTCATCACCCGGGAAGCTAGTAAAATCGCTGAGATTTCCTACGAGCGATTTATCAAAATCAAAACCCAGTTCCCCGATATTCTGTTTGGTATCGCCTCCCAGATGTCTAATCGTCTGAGAAAAACCACCTTCAAGTTGAAGAACCTGGCCTTTGTCGATGTGTCTGGCCGTATTGCTCACACGCTCATAGATCTATCTAAGCAGCCCGATGCCATGACTCATCCTGAGGGCATGCAAATAAAAATCACCCGACAGGAATTGGGTAAGATTGCTGGCTGTTCAAGAGAAATGGCGGGACGCGTTCTCAAAACTCTGGAACAAGAAGGTCTTGTGTCGGTCGCCGGAAAGACCATCGTGGTCTACGCCAGTCACTGATTTCCACAGCGTCTAACGCCTCTCAGGACGAGCTCAACTAAACCATAGCGGACGACAAGTCCGCAATCTAAGGCTCTAGTCTGCGAACAATTCCTGCAGTGCCTTTCCCGGATCTTCGGCACGCATAAAGGCTTCACCCACCAGAAATCCCGGCACGCCGGCAGCGCGCATTTTCACAACGTCCGCTCGCGAATGGATGGCACTTTCTGTCACCACGAGCTTATCTGCGGGAATATCTGATAAGAGATCAAGGGTAGTATTCAAACTCGTCTCAAAATTACGCAAGTCGCGATTGTTGATACCTAAAAGCGGTGTATCCAGCTCGAGAGCTACCTCGAGCTCGGCGCGGTCATGCACCTCTACCAGAACATCTAAACCATAGTGCGTCGCCGAAGCGGCCAAATCACGAAGTTGAGTTGGTGCCAGCGCCGCGACGATGAGCAAGACTGCGTCAGCCCCCAGACTTCGCGCCTCCGCGATTTGGTAGGCATCAATCGTAAAGTCTTTGCGCAGTACCGGTAGATCACAAGCAGCGCGAGCCGCCCTCAAGTAGGCGTCACTGCCCTGAAAGAAATCCACATCGGTAAGTACCGAAAGGCAAGTTGCGCCACCACTCTCATACTGAGCTGCAATCAACTCCGGTTCAAAATTCGCTCGAATAACCCCCTTGCTGGGTGACGCCTTTTTCACCTCGGCGATTACTGCGGGGGCTGCACTCTGGGCGCGCCGCTGCATGGCCGCGGTGAAACCTCGCGCTGGAGTCTGTGTGGCAAGCATAGCTTCGATGTCTGAGAGCGTGGCATTGGTCTTTCGATCCGCGATTTCTTCTGCCTTACGAGCGAGAATCTTTTGCAGAACGTCTGGTATCGAGGAAGTCATGCGTTCTTTTCCTCACGCATGATCTGCGTCAAATCGACAAAGGCCTTGAGCTTTTCGAAAGCCTGCCCTGTTGACAGGAGGTCCTCCGCCAGGGCGACGCCGTCGGCCAGAGATGCGGCTATGCCTGACACATAAATCGTCGCTCCGGCGTTCATCGCAATAATCTGCCGCGCTTTTTCTGGATCCGTCGTATCGCTATCACCCCCTCGCCCGGAGAGTGCGGCGCGAATCAGCGCCGCCGAACCCTGAGCAGAGTCAACGGACAAGCCACTCAAGTCGGTCGCTCCAAGACCAAAGTCTGCGGGATTAATAATGTAGGAACGAATCTCTCCGTCACGCAGCTCAGCGACATTTGTGGGCGCTGCAATGGAAATCTCATCGAGCCCATCTTGCGCATGCACGACCATCGCGTGCTCACTGCCCAAGGCCTTGAGCGCGTGCGCCAGGGGCTCACACAAATCCTCGTCGTATACGCCGAGTAGCTGACGCTTAACCTGCGCGGGATTCGTCAGAGGACCGAGGAGGTTAAACAAGGTTCTTAAGCCCAGCTCCCGTCGCGGCCCTATGGCATACCGCATAGCGCTGTGATGTGCCGGTGCAAACATGAAGCCAAGCCCTACATCCTCGATAGCCCGCGCCACCTGCTCTGGATCAAGATCCAGAGGCACACCGAGAGTCTCAAGCACATCAGAGCTACCGCTGGTACTAGAGACGGAACGATTCCCATGTTTAGCAACCTGCGCACCCGCCGCCGCCACAACGAAACACGACGCGGTGGAAACGTTAAACAAATTGGCGCCGTCACCACCCGTCCCCACGAGGTCAACCAGATTGTCGCCCTGAACCGCGACAGGCGTAGCGAGGTCACGCATGACGGCAGCTGCAGCGGCAATCTCATCGATGGTTTCGCCCTTCATGCGTAAACCCATCAGCAATCCGCCGATCTGTGCGTCCGTGGCGTCTCCTGACATAATCTGTCGCATCACCGCCGCCATTTCTTCGCGGCTAAGGTCTTTCTGTTCGACAACGCGCCCCAGCGCTTGCTGAATATCCATCACCTGCTCCTCCACTAACTCTTCGCCGTATCCGCGGAAACGTTTTGCTCTAGGAAGTTCTTCAAGAGTGCATGGCCGTGCTCACTGAGGACTGACTCCGGATGGAACTGCACACCCTCAGCACCCGTGGTGCGATGCCTGAGGCCCATGATTTCATCCACCTCACCCGCCTCATCGACGGTCCATGCAGTCACATCGAAATCACCCGGTAAGCTGTCTCGATCCACTACCAGGGAGTGATAGCGTGTTGCGACAAACGGCGACGGAATTCCCGCAAACACACCACTGCCATCGTGATGAATCTGCGAAGTCTTTCCGTGCATGACCTGCCGTGCACGCACCACCTCTCCGCCATAAACCTGCCCCAGGCTCTGGTGGCCTAAACAGATGCCCAGAATAGGCAGACTTCCCGCAAACTCACGAATGGTTTCCATGGAGATCCCCGCCTCGTTGGGCGTGCAGGGACCGGGCGAGATCACAATACGCTCAGGGGCAAGAGCTGCAATCTCTTCAACAGAAATTTCGTCATTGCGAAATACCTGGACGTCCGAGCCCAGCTCAGCAAGATACTGAACCACGTTGTAGGTAAAGGAATCGTAATTATCAATCATCAATAACATTAGCTCTGCACTCCAGCATCGACCATCGCAACCGCACGCAACATTGCCCGCGCCTTGTTCAGAGTCTCCTGCCACTCGGTGCTTGGAACTGAATCCGCCACGACTCCAGCGCCAACCTGAATATGCAATTCACCGTCCTTCAACACCGCCGTACGAATAGCGATGGCCGTATCCATATCTCCTGCCCAGGACAAATAGCCCACCGCACCGCCATAAATACCGCGCTTTACCGGCTCCAGCTCATCGATGATTTCCATGGCTCGTATCTTTGGCGCACCGCTTAGAGTGCCCGCCGGGAGCGCTGCTCTCAAGGCATCCATAGAAGAGAGACCCGCCTCAAGTTGGCCCTCTACATTGGACACAATGTGCATCACGTGGGAATAGCGCTCTACCAACATGTTCTCGGTCAGTTCTACCGTGCCGGTTTGGGCGATACGTCCGACGTCGTTGCGGCCCAGATCAATAAGCATAAGGTGCTCGGCCACCTCCTTGGGATCCGCGAGCAGCTCGGCTTCAAGAGCGTCATCCTCTTCCTCGGTTTTACCACGGTGACGAGTTCCCGCTATGGGCCTCACCGTCACCTTGCCCTCTTCGGCTCGTACTAGTATTTCCGGTGACGATCCCACTACCTGAAACTCATCGAGATCGAGAAAGTAGAGATACGGTGAAGGGTTAAGATTGCGCAGAGCCCGATACAAATTTAGCGGTGGAGCGCTAAAGGGCACGGTCATGCGCTGGGAAGGCACCACCTGCATGGCATCGCCTGCCAATACGTACTCTTTCACTTTGTCTACGGCAGATTCGTACTCGCCCTGACTGAGGCTATATTGTGCATTGGCCTCGTGAGCACTACCATCGGCACCCGCCAGAGACACTCGAGGCAGCGGCGCCAAGGGCGTATCGAGGGATGCAACCAAGGCGTCCAGGCGTTCGTTGGCCTTATCAAAAGCCCCCTCAGCGGCTGGGTCAACGTTAACCACCACACGCAAAGTACCGGCCAGATTATCGAATACCAAAACCTCTTCAGAGAGCATCAGCAAGATATCGGGCGTGTGCAGTTGATCCTCGGGACAGCTGTCCGCTAAGCGCGGTTCTACATAGCGCACGGTGTCATAGGCAAAATAGCCCACCAAGCCACCGTGAAAAACTGGCAACGCATCCTGATCAGGACTTTTAAAACACTGCTGGTAAGCCTCCACAAAATCGAGAGGATCAGCTACGTCTTCGGATCCTATGCACTCTCCATCTACCCAGCTCTCGACGCGATGGCCAAAAACCTTGATCACTTCTCGGCAGGGCAGACCAATAATCGAGTAACGCCCCCACTTTTCACCGCCTTCTACGGACTCAAAGAGATAGGAGTACGGCCCCTCGGCGAGCTTACGATAGGTGGATAGAGGGGTATCAAAATCGGCAAGTACTTCCCGATGCACGGGCACGCGGTTGTAGCCCTGGGTAGCCAGTGCGGCAAATTCATCATTGGTCATGGGGTGGTCCTGGAAATCGAGTGACGGGGTTTGCGATATCACGCTCAAAGGTGTGGGCTAGAAAAAAGCCCGTGGATTCACCATCGCCAGCGTGTTGTCTCCCGCATAACTGCACCCTGAGCCAAAGCTCCGCACAGTCGAATTGATGTGGTTCCAGATTTCATGGCTTCATTGTAGCTTCGACGAGGCGCTTGGCAAGACCTCGACGCTAGACGCCAGCCAGGTTTGCGCGCATCTCGGCAATAACCGCCGCGTAATCGGGCTTACCAAATATTGCAGATCCCGCCACGAAGGTGTCTGCACCCGCAGCTGCGATTTCTGCAATATTTGCTGGCGTCACGCCACCATCCACCTCAAGCCTTATGTCCAAACCTGAAGCGTCTATGAGTGCTCGTGCCTCACGAAGCTTGGTTAGCGTGGAGGGTATAAAAGACTGGCCTCCAAACCCGGGGTTAACGGACATAAGAAGAATCATGTCCAACTTGTCCATGACGTAAGTCAGATCATCCAGCCCCACATGCGGATTAAGCACAAGGCCAGCCTTACAACCCGCATCGCGAATCATTTGTAGAGACCGATCCACGTGGGTGGAGGCATCAGGGTGGAAGGTAATGTAACTCGCCCCGGCTTCGGCAAAGTCCCCTATCAGTTGATCCACAGGAGAAACCATGAGGTGCACATCGATGGGCGCTGTAACACCGTGCTTTCGAAGTGCCTTGCAAACCATCGGGCCAATGGTGAGATTGGGTACGTAGTGATTGTCCATGACATCGAAGTGCACCACATCGGCGCCTGCGGCCAGTACGTTATCGACCTCTTCACCGAGTCGCGCAAAATCCGCAGACAGTATAGAAGGCGCAATCAGGTATTCACTCATGTTCAATCCTCTGTGTACTATTTGGCAGTACTTGGTTCTAGTTGCTCGCCAAGAGACGGCGCTCAAGGGCTTCGAGACGTTTGGGCGTACCCACGTCCGTCCAATGACCGAGATGGTGCTCGCCAAACAACCGGCTCTCCTCAATTGCACGCTGCAGTAGCGGCAGTAGCGCGCGCTTGCCCGGGGCGAAGCCCTCAAAAAAAAGCGGATCATACAGACCTATGCCCGCATAGGTTAGGGTCTCGGTGGATGGGAGTTGAACGCTGTCCAGCTCTAGACTGAAATCCCCTTCTGTATTGTGCTCGGGATTGTCTACGAGCACCAAGTGAGCCGCCTGCCTGGGCAGAGACACGCTTAGCAATTTCTGAAAGTCAAAGTCCGTCCAGATATCAGCGTTAACTAGCAAAAATGGCTTATCACCGAGTAATGGCAAGGCCTGAATAATCCCCCCGGCAGTCTCTAAAGGTTCGGGTTCACGGCTATAGCGAAGCACACAATCCCATCGACTGCCGTCGCCGCAGTACGCCTCAATCTGCTCCCCAAGCCAGGACACGTTGATCACGATGTCTCGCACACCCCCCGCCACCATCCTCTCTATGTGGTACTCAATGAGAGGTTTGCCAGCAACAGGTAGCAAGGGCTTTGGAGTATCGAGGGTAAGGGGCCGCATACGCTCACCTTTGCCCGCAGCAAGCAGCATGGCCCTTGTTACTGGGGCAGTCGCTGGAGCTGACAATTGCCGGTCAGTCACTGTCATGGAACCAGCTTTGTTGTTGGGCGGCGGGCAGGACGACTTCGCCGAACCAACGGGCAAAGTCAGCTAAGGCTTGAACCTCAGGATATGTGGCTAATCCTCTTCGCACGTAAGCGATCACTCGAGGTAAGTCGCCGAGATAAGCCGGCTTGCCGTCGCGTAAATAGAGTCTGGCGAATATTCCCAGTACCTTTATGTGTCTCTGCAGACCCATGAAGTGAAAGTCCATAAGGAAATCGTCGGCACTCGGTACAGCCACCCCTTTAGACTGCAAGCCTTCTCTGTACGCCAGTACCCACTTTTTTACCCGATAGTCAGGCCAACGTACGTAGCAGTCTTTTAGCAGCGATACCGGGTCATAACTTAGCGGCCCTAAAACTGCGTCTTGAAAGTCGATAGTCGCGAGGGAGTTATCACTCAGCACCATAAGATTGCGTGCGTGAAAATCCCGATGAACCACTACCTGGGTCTGCGCCAGTGCCCGGTCACAAAGCAACGTTCTTAGTGCTGTGTAGAGATCGCTTGCGATCTGATCACATTCAAGGCCCAGCAAACTCTGGCAGAACCACTCTGGAAACAAATCCATTTCGCGACCAAGAAGACTGCGGTCATAAACCTCCAGAGAAAAGTTGTCCAAGTCTGCGAGGGCAAGGTTCTCGAGTAAGTCCAACGCTTGCGCGTAGTACTGATCTACCGAATCGGCTTGCAACAGTGGCAGGAGAGTTTGATCACCCAAATCCTCAAGGGCGAGGAACCCCTGCTCTATATCTGCCTGAAGGACGGTAGGAACGCGTAAGCCCGCCGCAGCTAAGCCCTTAGCTAAAGCCACAAACTCCGCATTTTTTTCGGTTTCTGGGGGTGCATCGCACAGAATCAGCGATGTCCCTTCGTGAGGAACACGGAAGTAACGACGAAAACTGGCATCACCAGCAACCATCTGCAGTTCTTCGGAGCTGCCCGACCAGGATCGATACCATTCGCCCAGTTGCTCCGTCCTGTCAGTAACGTTCACATGCCTCCAAGGATCTGACTCCCACACTTTTTTGATGCTTGAAGAGAAAAATCTCCACCCCTATCACGATCCTATTACTACTCTTCCACCCATCCGGCCCACTACGACCAAGCACTACCGGATCACACTTTAACAATCTGCGTGCCAGCGTCTAACGCGAGCGCCTTTGATGCTTTATTATGCGCCGTCCATTGCGTTAAAGCGGCAGCAGATGCTCGCAGCTCTACCTAAAATCTCGTCTATTCGCTCACTGTCATCCGGGGCTGCGGCTCTACGTGCTCTTCGTCGCCAGCGCAGGGGATGGTACGCGATGCTGCTGCTTGTTTGCACCGGCCTGGCTGCGGCACAAGAGCCTTCGTCTTCAGTTTCCGAAGCGACAACAGCGGCAGCTGTAGAAGAGAAGGGAAGCGAAAATACCCCCAAAGAAGCGTCAGCAAGCACTCTCATAGAAGAAGCTATTCAACCTCGAGTGGGGGCAGAGCTGGACTGGGTTCCCATCGAAGACGTGCCTGAAAGGCTCAGGGATATCAGCTGTAAGCTGTGCAAGGGTCGCTATATTGACCCCCTGGGCGGTGCCAACGCCCAAAGTGATCCTGAAACCGCTCCTATCAATGCTCGCGCCAGGAGCTCTGAACTGGAGGGAAACACCGTACGTCTCTCTGGAGGCGTGGAAGTTACCCAGGGCTATCGTGAATTCTCCAGTGACGAAGCGAGCATCGACCGAGAAACGCGAGCGGGTACGCTGGAGGGCAATATTGAGCTTCGGGAGCCGGGTGTTCTGCTCCGTGGTGAACGAGGAGAGTTTTACTCCCAAAGCGGCGAAGCGCAGATGGAAAATGGCCAGTTTGTGCTTCACGAGCAGCATCTTCGCGGAAGCGCAGCCCTGCTATCGAGAGAAAGCACCGAGCTTCTTCGCATCGAAGATGGTGAACTTACTTTTTGTGCACCAGGCGACGACGACTGGTTGCTCCAAACCGGACAGTTGGAGCTGGATCTTGAACGGGGCGTAGGCACAGCGCGAGACGCGACGCTGCGCGCGGGCGGCTATCCGATTTTCTACACTCCCTGGCTGAGCTTCCCTCTGGATGATCGCAGACGCAGCGGACTGCTGTTCCCGGCGGTGGGGTCGGATAGTCGCGGAGGCGTCGATATCTCCACTCCTATCTATCTCAATCTCGCGCCCAACTACGACCTGCTCTACTCCCCCCGATACATAGGACAGCGGGGGCTCAACCACGAATTTGGAGCCCGCTACCTGGATCCATTCAATGGCAACTGGGAAGTAGGCGGAAGTTACATTGGCAACGACAAGCAGTACGCCGATGATTTTCCCGATGAGAACGATGCGAAACGCTGGCTGGCCAACGTCAAACATCAGGGCAACTACGGGGGGCGCTGGCGCTCGCTTATCAACTACAGCAAGGTTTCGGACGTCGACTTGATTCGCGATCTAGAGACGTCGCGACTGGACTCTCGCCGTGATGTAAACCTGCTTCAACTGGGGCAGGTGAAGTATTTGGGCGATGACTGGCTAGTAACGCTGCAGGCGCAGCAGTTCCAACCATTGGCCGAGGACATTCGCAACGACTACAAGAAGTTACCGCAAATCACCGCGCAATACCGTAGCCAAGGCACGCCCTTCGCACTCAACCCCATTGGCATGGTGCAGTACTCCAATTTTGATACGGACACCGACATCATCGCGACGGGACAACGGCTTTACGGTGAAGCCGGGGTGACCTACCCCATGAGTTGGCAGTATGGATTCTTGAGATCCACCGCCAAGTATCGAGTCCTTGAATACGCGCTTGATCGTCAAGTCGGCACCCTTGACGAAAACCCGGGGGCCCGTTCGGGCCTTGCCAGCATAGACGGCGGCTTGTTCTTTGAACGCAGGACCACGCTCATCGATAAGGATGTTGTGCAGACTCTGGAACCCCGCGTGTTCTATCTTTACAGCCAGTACGACGAGCAGACTGATCAGCCGGACTTTGACAGCGCAGAGCTCACCTTCAACTACAACCAGCTGTTCAGAGACACGCGATTCTCTGGCCGCGACCGGCTCGACGACGCGAATCAAGCGGCTATCGGCCTCACAACGCGCTTTTTGGACGAGAGCACCGGCGCCGAACTGTTCAATGCCAGCATTGGCCAAATTGTCTATTTCAACAATCGACGGGTACGTTTAAACGCCTCGGCGCCGGAGCTTGATCGTTCCAGCTCCGAACTCGCAGGAGAGTTCAACTTCTATCCCAACGATCGCCTGTCCATGCGCAGTAACCTTCAATACGACCCTTCCACGCGAAAAATGAATGCAGGGAACCTTCTGGCCAGCTATACGCGGGACGACACGGCCGTCTTTAATCTTGGCTATACCTTCCGCCGTCCTGTGTCTCTGGTGGGGAACCAACCCACCACTGATCAGGTCAATCTATCTACCTACTATCCGATTAGTGATAACTGGCGTGCTTTTGTGGCCTGGAACTACAGCTTGGAAGCAAATCGAAGCGTGGAAGATATGGTCGGGATCGAATACGATAGCTGCTGCTTTCAGGTTCGCCTGCTGCACCTACGCTACTTTGATACCGCCCGCAACGCGATCCCCGACTTTGACTCGCCTAATCTGGATCGCGAACACGTCACCCAGGTTCAGGTATTACTCAAAGGCCTTGGGGGCTTTGGAGATGGTGTAGAGCAATTAATGGGCGATATGATTCAAGGATTTAACCGACTTGCTTACCGTAGATAGAAAATTTATGCGTTCAAGGCTTTTACTGCCTCTGCTATGCGCAGCGGGCTTTAGCAGTGCCGCCTTTAGTGCCACCGAAATGCTCGATCAGGTGGTTGCGGTTGTCGACGACGATGTCGTGATGGCGAGTGAGCTGCGAGAGCGTATGGCCGCTGTTAACCAAAACATTGCAAATCAAGGTGCGGAAGCGCCTCCCGAAGACGTATTGATCCGAGAAACGCTGGACCGTCTGATTCTCGAAAATATACAGATGCAGATGGGCCAGCGATTTGGTGTGCGCATATCGGATGCACAGTTGAATCAGGCCATGGGCCGCATCGCGGCGCAAAATGGCCTGACTCAGGAACAATTTGCGATTCTTCTTGAACAGGAAGGACGCTCCTACACCGAGATACGCGAGAACATCGAGCGCGAGATGGTGATTCAGCGTGTCCAGCAGGGCAATGTGAATCAGCTCATCGAGATTAGCGACCAGGAAATAGAGAATTATCTATCCACGGAAGAAGGTCAGAAGCTCGTTCAACCGGAATATCGCATCATCCATGCCCTCCTCCCTATTTCCTCGGATACCAGCGATGCTGAAATCGAGAAAAGTCGAGCCTTTTGTGAGGGCCTAGTGCAGCGAATTCGAGATGGCGAGGCATTTGATCAGGTTATGGCGTCTGTTCCGGAGACCTACCCTTTTACGGGCGGTGATCTCGGGTGGCGTAAACTGGATGACCTACCTAGCCTGTTTCAGGAGGTTGCACCGACCATCAATCGCGGCGAGACCGCAGACGTATTTCAAAGCCCCAGCGGACTGCATATCGTCACAATGGCAGATCAGCGTGGCGGCGGCGACATGACCATCAACCAGACCAAAGTTCGGCACATTCTGCTCAAGCCTTCAGAGATTCTTACGGACGAACAAGCGCGAGAACTCGCCGTAGAGCTCAAAGCACGGGTTGCCGCGGGTGAAGACTTTGGAGAATTGGCCCGAGAATATTCTGAGGATATTGGCTCGGCTGCTGAGGGTGGTGACTTAGGCTGGACTAGCCCCGGGCAAATGGTTCCGGAGTTCGAAAACATGATGGCAAGCACCGAAATCGATACAGTATCCGAGCCAGTTCGGAGCCAGTTCGGTTGGCACATTCTCGAAGTCCTTGATCGGCGCGAAAAGGACGTTACCGAAGATATGCGCAAAGCGCAGGTGCGCGAGTTTTTGCACGGCCGTAAGTATCAGGAAGAGCTCGACGCCTGGCTGCGCAAGATACGCGACGAGGCCTTTGTCGACATCAAGTAAGATCCCAAGACTCGCTATCTCAGCGGGGGAACCCGCTGGGATAGGGCCCGATGTGGTTCTCGCTGCGGCTCTGAGGGACTGGCCTGCGGAGCTGGTGGTGATTGCCGATCGAGGCATGCTTGAGGCTCGAGCGCAATTGCTGGGCTTACAGGTAGACCTCCGCCCTTACGATGCCGAAAGTGAGAGCCCAAGCTGTGCGGGCTCTTTGTCGATTATTCATGAGCCCCTAGCAATCAACGCACGAGCGGCTATAGCCGAATCCGCTAACGCGGCGGGCGTGTTAGCGGCGCTCAAACGCACAACGCTGGGCTGCATTAGCGGTGAATTTGACGCCATGGTCACGGCGCCGGTCAACAAAGCTGTAATTGCCGATAGCGGCGTCCCCTTTTCGGGACATACGGAGTACCTCGCAGAACTCACAGGATCGGATCAGGTGGTCATGCTGCTGGCAGCCAAGGAGCTGCGGGTCGCGCTGGCCACCACGCATATTCCTCTAGCCTCGGTCCCAGCCGCGATTGACCAAAACCTTCTATTGGACGTGCTGCGGGTTATGGACAAGGATTTACGGTCCAAGTTTGCTATCGCCTCGCCGCAAATCAGTGTTTTAGGCCTGAATCCTCACGCAGGAGAAGGCGGACATCTGGGGATGGAAGACTTAGAGGTCATTGCGCCGGCGCTGGAGCAGGCTATAAGCGAAGGCATTAACGTGTCCGGGCCCTGGCCAGCAGATACTGCGTTTAATCGACGCCTGAGCACCGAGACTGATGCTTATCTGGCGATGTATCACGACCAAGGCCTGCCGGTGCTTAAGTTCGCGAGCTTTGGTGCTGCGGTAAACATCACCCTGGGGCTGCCTATTATTCGTACCAGCGTGGATCATGGGACGGCTTTTGATCTGGCGGGGACGGGTAAGGCGGATCCAAGTAGTTTTTTTGCGGCGCTGGAATCGGCGCTAGGGCTGATAAGCGCGCAGTAGCGCCTTCCTAAGTTCTGATACCCCCCCAGCGGCCGACAGCGCGTTTACAGTAGGCCCTCGACTCAATACACTTACGCGTTGCGGCTTAGATGCCTCCTGCAACTGACTTTTTCAGTCTCCGCCCTAAATAGCGCTTATCCATGACCGACGATCTTTCCTACAGTTATTCTCATTCGACACCAACAGGCCAAGACCCGGCTGCAGCGGAGCCCGCGGCTTCCGCACCGCTGGTCGCCTTCGCCGATTGCGAGCTTATCGGTGTTGATGCGCAGAAGATGCTGGTGATTAATCGAGTTAATGGGAAGCAGCAATTCATAGCACCTCCTGTTGTTGAAGCTCTTAAGACCTGTACACAGTTCGACACCGTGGCCAATCACACGAAGAGGCTGTGCGCGACTCGCCCAGAGCTGAAAGGCCAGGAAGCCGGCGTAAGCTCAACGCTTCAGCAGCTCGCGGATTCTGGATTTTTGCTTCTTGGCGAGAACATCCGCAAACGATTAGTCGATGCGCCAGCGCGAACCCTCGCTCCGAGTCGAGTATTCATAATTACCTGCGACCGACCTGCGGCGGTTGAACGCTTACTAGAGTCCATGTTGCGCTCCGGCAATTTGAGCCGACACGAAGGACTATATCTGGTAGATGACTCCCGCACCGAGGAGAACCGCAGCGCCAATCGCGATCTAGTTGAAACGTTCAATATGCGTAGCGCCAAGGACATGCAGTACTTTGGTGTGGATGAGCAACTTGTCCTTCAGAACAAGCTAGTTGACGCCCTTCCGGAGCATGAACAAGGCATTCGATTCTTGATTGATCCAGAACAGTGGGTCGGCTACAAAACCTACGGTCGCTCAAGGACTTTGGCACTACTATTGTCAGTAGGCTATCGCGCGATTGTGCTCGATGACGATGTGACCTGTCAGGCGGTGTTACCGCCCGTTCGAGAAGAGGGTGTTTCATTCACAGGGCAACGCCAAGCAGCATTCTATCCCGACCGAGAAACGCTCATTTCGCAAGGAAATCCCGCAGATTTTGATCCGCTGTCCGGTCATCTCCAGTATCTGGGCCAGAGCCTGGGACACTCTTTAAAAGAATTGGCCGGGGGCGAGATTGATACCGAGTGGCTGAGCCAAACCAACGCAGCCATGCTGAATGTGCTGGATCCAGAAAGCCCGGTATTGGTAACACAGTGCGGCTCCTGGGGAGATCCCGGAACAGGCGGCGCACACTGGGGGCTGAGTCTTGACGAGCGATCTATTGAGCGCCTAGTCAGCGCTCCCCACGGCATGGTGAAAGCTGTTGAGAACCGTTGTAACTGGCTTGGCTGCCCTCGCCCCACGCTCCACAAAATGGCCTTCATGTCACAGATGACCGGTATTGATAATACTCATCTTTTACCGCCCTACTTCCCGGCTTTTCGTGGCGAGGACCTACTCTTTGGCACAATGATCGAAACCATGTATCACCATGGCGCTGTGCTGGAATATGGCTGGAGCGTACCTCACCTGCCCTTGGATGATCGTAATATGAGCATCCGCGATCCCATCGCGGGAGAGGGCGGCATAGTGCTGTTCTCCCGTTATATGACCGAGAATATCGATTACAAAGATGCGAGCGATCCGGAACGTCGTCTCAGAAATATGGCCGAGGATGCTCGTAGGATGGCGGCTAGATCTGACGAGGATCTGCTGTTGGATTATCGGACTGAGCAGGCCAAAGCTCAGGCACACGGCCTGTTTCAGGTCACAGCGCAAGCGGCGAAGGCTTCCGAACTGGAGTCAATCAACTGGCAGTCTTACCTGCAAAGGGGCCTGGACGAAATCGAGCAATCCATGAATGAAGAGCACTCACCGACTCGGATCACCGGCGTGCCCGACGGCGTGGGCGCGAGCGAACTGCTCAGCCAGTTTAGAAGCATTGCTCTGGGATGGGCAGCGGCTATCGAGGCATGGCCGGAGATTCGCTCTACCGTCGCAGAGCAGTACCTTAAACGCGCAGGAGCATTATGAAGCGACTTGCGCAAGCGATGTGGTCAAATGGATAACCGCCAACAAAGCAACGGAGTAATTCGCAGTCTTTTTTGGTCGGCAGGCGTGGTACTTGCCGGTTTTTTCGTGCTCACCGTCGTTCTTGTCCTCATTAACCGTGCTAGCACGATCAAAGACGACGCAAGCTCACCTCAGAGCTCAATCGTCCTTTCAGGGTCTTCATTCAGGCCCGTGCAAGTCGGTGACGGAAGCCCAGTGGGCGAGAGTTACGAAATCCGGCAGGCATATCGTGGACAATCGATTGTCACCACGGACCTGAACGTAAGCGCCTCCGCCTATTCTGCTGTGGAGGCTAAACTCTCGGGAGTACAGAATAATCAGACCGTTATGTTGTATTGGCGCTCCTCCAACGACCTCCAAAGGCTAGCCTTTACACCCCTCTCCCGCTCTTCAAAGGACACTTTCACCCTCAACATGGACGAGCTAAGCGCATGGTCGGGGAATATCAGTGAGCTTGCCATTGGCCTAACAGGGGCCATTAAAAGTCCAGTTCTGCTGCAACGGGTACGCCTCGGAGCATCATCCGTATTCCAAGTTTTTGGTGCCACGATGCAAGACTGGTTAAAGACCAGAAAATGGTCTCCCGTGTCGATTAACATTCTGTACGGCAGTGATACTTATACATCACCAGCGCTCTTTTTCGGCCTGTTGTTGTTTGCGAGCGTTACGATTGCGCGCGTTATACACAGTCGTACAAGCCTAGGATCTCCCTTTAATCTCAGATCGGTAACGTTTGGCTGCGTTGCCATTTGTTGCCTAGCGCTCGATGGTCTCTGGCTCAATAGGGCTGTCCCACAATCTTTCGATACAGTCCAAACTCTTGCTGGAAATACGCTAAGGGAGAAGAAGCTTCAAGATTTCGACAGTGAAATTTTCAAGCTGATCAATACGGGCAAAATCTACTACATGCCGGACACGCCCCAAAACGTCTTGATACTCAGCGCAGAAGCGCCGCAGGCATTACTTAGCAGAGCGTTTTATCACTTTCTGCCTGATCACACGCCTCTAAAGCCGGTGAGCTCCGTAACCAATGCTGAGTACCGATCGCTCATTGAGGATGCAGATTTTCTCTTTGTGATGCACACAGGACTAGACCGGGATGGAAGCCCTCAAGCCGCGCTTCAAAAGCTCGGATTGGCTCCTAGCAATCGCGAAAAACTATTGGTAGCGGGAGTTGCTGGTGCTCTGTACCGCCTGGACAACCCAAAGGGCACGTCAAGCAGATGATTTTCTCACTGGCTCTTGCCACGGCGATACTAACCCCCATCATCGTGGGCTCCTCAATAGTCGCAGCTATGGCAGGCTCCTCTAAGCATTGGGCAACTGTTCTAGGCCAAGGGTTTCTTTTTGGGTTTTGCTTATGCGCACTTCTACTGCTACTCGGTACTGTAGCCCTTGGTAACTTCAATACCCCATTGGTGTACGGCGTAATGTTGGTTCTTGGTGCGCTGAGTACCTATGTCGTCTTAAGACGCCAGCAGCGAAGGTTCAGCGATGCTAATACTCCGTCCGCTACGTTTGTAGGCTCCCAAGAAGGAAGCTTGGGGACTTGGATACTCTGCGCTCTCTTCGTAGGTTTAAGCATTGTCCATATTACCCTTGCCTCAATAGACGCTGCGCTGCGACCCGTCTTTCCCTGGGATGCCTGGAACTCTTGGTTCCCAATGACGCTCCAGTACTATCAGGCCGATACGCTTTCAGCACCAGTTGACACAATGAAGGGGCAGGCTCACTTACCCACAATTAACCTGATAGAAATCTGGATTCTTAAAGCCACCGGCCCGGCCTCGTTAGCCTTTCAAATACTGTGGCCAGCCGCATTGACCGCTCTATGGCTGGTGGTTTTTGGCTTTATGCGAGAATCATGCTGCTCTTTGGCTCTTAGCGCTTTCGCCGCATATGTCGTTGTGAGCATGCCGCTTGTAAGCACACATGCTGCGCTCGCAGGATATGCCGGTCTTTGGCTGAGTCTCGCTACGACAATCGCGTTTTTTGAAGTGAGTCGACTGCTTGCATCTGGCTCAGGGCGATGGAGCGCCTTCCTTGCGGTAGTGGTCGCTATGGTCCTAAAAACCTCGGGGATCGTAGTCGCTTTCTCCTGCTTTGCCGCGTTTTTGATTTTCTACCCCTGGAATGCGCGCAGCATATCGACAAGAAAGCTAGCAGGGGGGGCTGCCGTAATCGTGGGTCTGGCGGTGGTCTCCGTGCTCGTTGACATCTCCTACATCACTGCCATCACATCAAGACTGTCCCGCGATGCTGCTTGGTTAGGAACAGCCAATTTCAATCAAGTAAGTTTGGCGTTATCTGCGATAGCTAACAGCGTCTTTATCTCAATAAATTGGGGGATCGCCCCTGCGATTGTTGTTGCTGCTATCGCTTGGGGTATCGGGCGGGAGAAGCACCCGGCATCCAGTATCATCCTTGCCCAGAGCTTAATCTATCTCAGCGTTAGCGCTTTTTACTTTGCCGTGGTCGTCACACCAACAGGAATCAACCAAACCGGTTTTTCACGAGCCGCTATTGCCGCGTTCCCCGCACTATTGGCTGCTGGGTTGCTGCAATTTAACAGGCCCGCTAAACAGCTTTGATCTGTACCCTTGGCTATGGCGTCGGTGTTCTCGTCATCGCTACGGCTCGTTCGTTAGAACTCCTCAAGTGCTTCGCTTTTTAGCAAAGCTTGGAGTAACGCTGACGGAAAACGCACTATGAAGGGAAGCAGGCTTTGATAGCGCCCAAGCCTAGATGGATCTTGGAGCAAACGATAGGGAGTCTCCAGGCCCGCATTGTGAATCCATAGTGGAGCCCTACTTTTTTGGCCTGCCAATATATCCAAGGCGCCGCCACAGGGGACTACAAAACCCGGAAAACCCGCAGAGCGAGCCTGAAAGGCTAGTAACTCTTGCCGAGGAGAACCTAGGGCGAGGAGAACAACATCGGCCTTCTGAGTTGTAATAATCTGTAGTAGCTCTTCATCGCTCTTGTACCCATCTATCGCAAAACTGACCGCAATGTCCGGAAAACGAGACTTAACATTGTTTTGCGCACGCAGCACATTTTCGGCGCTCGCGCCAAGAAGGCCCACGTTCAAAGAAAAGCGTTCGGCAACTTGCAGTGCCCGGACGGGCATATCAATCGTGTCTGCATTTGTATGCCCTGCGAGTCTCGCCAGAAGAGCTAAGGGCTTACCGTCCAAATAGGGGAAATCTGCTCTTGCCAACGCTCGATTGAGCTCGGGAATCCTGCGATTCGCGAGAACTTTTTCCGCATTAATCGCTACAGAAAAGCCGCCAGATTCAAAAAGCTCTGCCAACGCAGCATCTGATAACTCATCAGCCTGACTTTGCAGGTACACGCTCGCCCCCAAAATTTGACTAATGTTTGGCTTAAACAATGATCATTTCTCCCGGCTAGACACAGCTTGCGAGGTGGCTTGTTGAGAAAATCTATTAACGGCGTCTTCCGACCGCACAGTCGCGTAGTTTCCTCTTAGGCCTTCAATAATATCGGCGCCATCTGAAGATAGCCCGTCCCAAAACACAATCAGGGTATCTTATACTGCACGCCTTACTGAATATTGCGTGGCATCATCGGATCGCTGAGTTTCACTTTGCTAACACTGCGTCGTTGCAGCTTCTCAGTCGGTGACTATACCTAGTCAGAGTCGCAACCCTTAACTTTTGCACTCAGGTGCACGGCCGGATTCAAAAACATGAGAATCGCCATATTTGTCATGAACACCTATGTGAACGATTCCAGGGTCATCAAACAAGCTGAATCTCTGGCCACGCGATACCTTGTCGATGTGTTCTGTCTCAACGATGGACGATTTCCTACACAGGAAAACCCATCTCAAAACGTGAGGCTACTGCGGAACGTTTCTTACTCACAACACGCAACCCCGATCGTCAAGAAGCTACGCCAAGGATTAGCTTACTTAAAATACATTACGAGCTCACTGAGCGCTCTGCGTAAGTACGATGTCGCTCACTGTAATGATCTAGAAACTCTACCCATCGGCGTCGCAGGAAAGCTCCTCAACCGCAAGCTCAAGGTAGTTTACGACGCCCATGAATATGAGACCGAGACTTTGTGGATGCAAAATCCCCTCAAAAAATTTCTCGCTCGAGCCTTGGAAAAATCACTTATTGGATTTGCAGATGACGTTTGCGTTGTGAGTAACGGCATCGCAGACGAATACGTTCGACTTTACGGGATCGCAAAGCCAAAGCTCGTGCTGAATACACCCAAGCTATCATCAATGCAGAAGACAAATCTTTTCCGCGAAAAATTCAACATACCCAACAACGCGACACTGTTTCTCTATCAGGGGGGATTAACAAACGGCCGTGGGATCGAAATCCTATTGGAGTCTTTCGCTCGCCTCAATAGTTCAGATAGCGTCATCGTGTTCATGGGCTATGGCCCCCTTGAAGGCAAGATAAGGCAGTTCGTCAAAGGCTATGCAAACATATACTTTCATGAAGCCGTCAGTCCTGATGCGCTGCTGCCCTACACAGGATCCGCAGACTTCGGTATATCGTTCACGGAAGACTCATGCCTTAATCACACATTTTGTCTACCCAATAAGTTTTTTGAATACATCATGGCGGGCGTCCCCGTAATTTGCTCAAATCTAGTTGAGATGAGGCAGATGATTTCGATTCACCGGTGCGGCTTGGTAGCCGACACAAACGATGCTGAAGGATTTCTGGATTGCATCAAACGGGCGTCGACAACCGATAACGAAGAGCTTGTTCTGAACGCAATGCGAGCACGCCAATCCCTAAACTGGGAAGCACAAGAAAAGGTGCTGTTCAAAATGTATCAGGGGCTATAAGGACCATCATGCGTTCATTGATAAAGAAAGCTGGCTGCTGCATGAAACGCAGCCAGCTTCTACAAAGCTACTGCAATCAATGTTTTTTCTGGAATCAGCAAGAGGACTTTTGTGAGTTTCTAACATAGCTATAGCTATGAGACTCAAGCAACAAGCTTTGTGTAAAACGAGAGATCATCTGCGCTCGTCAAATGGGAGTTGTGCCACAACAACACAAAGTTGCCACTCATCAATTCACAGGCTTCCTTTAAGCCGAGCATGACCTCTAAAGCCTCATCCGTGTATCCAAGACCCATGTAATTCCTGGAAATGACGGAACATTCCATAACAATCAGAGGGCGCTCCCTTAACGACAAAGCTCGCCTTGATTTCATATCGAACAATGAAAACTCTCGACATGTCCCGCAGCGAAATCCTGGCCGATCGGCAAAACCTAAGGTACTGTCGTAGGACATCCCATTTTTCTCAAGCAATATGGGCGTGACTCTCTCGTTCCAGCGAAGGTAGTGCTGGCGTCCCCCAAGCGTAAGGGAAGGCATACCTGCTAGCTCGAGTTCGCCTCTAAGAACATCAAACGAGCTTGCCATCGCGTCTTCATTATCACAGGTGCCGTAGCCCGGATGTATGCCCACTTCGTGACCGCGCTCCTTAATCTCGCTCAACAATGCCCGCATACCAGGATGCCTGAGGTTGGTAGCTTGATCATACTTAGAATGAGAAACTTCTGGGATTACATTGAACGCCACGGACCGACCCGCCCGCTCATTCAAATCCATGATTTTCGATATTGCATCTCGAAATTTGTCACCGCGGTAATCACGTTTTCGAAAGCGAAGACTGCCGGCGATGCTCTCATAAGCGTCCACAAGAGATTTCCGTTTCAAGATATCACCGCCAATGCGTCGCATGCTCGTAGCTAGGTCACCCGCATGGCTGAACGGTCGATCCACATCACAGCTTACGATTGTTTGGCTGACATGTTCTTTTCGCTTTAACTGCGGCCAAATTTCGACAAGAGCGAACCAAAGAACCTCCACATATTCGTCCACGATAGGCCGCATCAAAACACCCGCCCGGAGCGCGAATGACAAATCACTAGAAAAACGGGAGTGGGCGTCTCGAACTGATGTTGCAAACTCTTCATACCTTGACAGCATAAAAAATGCCGACCCAAAAATATCTATTGGTAAGGCTATACGATTACCAGCGCCTGAGTTGTTGCGACTAAAGCTCCTAGTAGGCTGTGAGCTTCCGTAAATAACAGGGAGTATTGGACTAGTAATCGCTATAAGGCTACTAAGTTCTGCTACATCCCAGGAAACGAGAGCATGCACCGGTAGTGACTTGGGATCCAGCCAGAGGTTTGCATCAGACTCAAACTGGCCAAAAAAAGAATCCGGCAAGCAAACTTCACCTGAGTGCTCATCGAGGCTGATACAGACATCCTTGCGATCAGATTGAACCAGCCGATAATCAAGGCCGAACCAGTCTTTCAAGATAACGTCGCAAACGTACTGGCGCTCTTTGCTAAAACCAGTAGGACTTGTTATTAGCAAATCCATTGCTAGCTATCAACCTCTCGCCAACTAAGACACTGGGTGACAAAAAACAGTATGGAAGGACAAGCAAAACGCAGACTAATCATAAAGGGGATTCAGCGCCCCTCCGTAACTATCGGAGTGAGTGTCCAATCATGTAGCTGGACATCGCGTGATCCACCCCGCTCTGTCACCAGCCTCGGCATGCGGGCTGGAGTTCGCTTTCTGAGAGGTCGCAGAAGCTTTATAGCTAAGAGCTCATGTTGATCCATAGCTTGAAGCATTGGTACATTCGCAGCATCGGAAGTACTTTGGAAGCCGAAATAAGAAACGCCAGAAGATCTCATCGCGTCTAAAAACACTCCTAAAAAAACCTGATAGGCCTCCGTTTCATTTGGCGAAACAGCAATATCCTCTAGCCAAACTCCACGGGAAGTAACGGACACGATGGCAAAGCCCTCAGCGCCTCGCTCCTTAAATACAAATGCATAATGACGTTTGTAGGGGTTCTGCCAAAAGCGCCACTGCAAGTCTTCCGCATCTCTACGAGGAGCCACAGAGAAGGAATGTCGAGCATTGCTCCAAAACTGATTGAGGAAGCTGCTGCTTCTGGCCGCCTCTGATGACAAAAATCCCGATTTTAGAAGCCCTAATTCAAGCTCATCATTGCCTCCTGGCTCACTCGGTATAGAGGAACGGTAACCCCAGGCCTTAGATCGCAAGAACGCGACGGAATCAAAGGAAAATGCCGAACCGGTGGCTATATAGAGTGTTCTCCATTCGACAGGAAACTGGTAACCGGTAGCCAAGCGAGTTCGTATCGCCTCGCTTGGTCCCATAGTCGCAAACAATGCGTCATAGCGCTTTATATATTCCCGTTGGAATCGAACTTCATATCGAGGGTACAAAACTCTTCCGCGATACGCTGGCAACACCATGGTGTTTTCAATCTTGCCAAACAAAAGATCTGTGTCACCACGGGTAAATCGAATTGGCATAACGCCATGATGGCCTATGATCTTACCACCACGCTCTTCGTCAATAATCAGCCAAATATCTCCCAGGCCGGAAGGTGATAGCAACCACTGCCATTGATACTCTTCTTGGCTTCGTTGGCGGCCCGTTACTTCACGGTAAAGAGCGTTAATCTCTTCACCATCTCCGTCAAGATACTGGCGAATAGTAAACTTACCCATGACTAAGAGTGCGCCGCGTTCTATCTCCCTCGATTTATATATTGGAGTAGGTCATCGAGTGAATTGATAATCTCGAAGTCCTCGTCGGGCACCTGCACCTCGAAAACAACGTCAACCTCAGTCAGTAGATTGAATACGTCTAGGCTATCCATATCAAGTTCTTTAAATGTCTTACCGAAGTCGGATTCACTGACAGTCGCTTCAATACCAGCGTCTTGGAACAAAGCGATAAGTTCCCCTTTTTCAATCATAGCTATGCCTCTCAATCAAATTTGTCGCCCAAGAAAGTCCAACGCCAAAGCCTGACACTACGACTCTTTCGATGTTACTCCCGAGCACGTGTTTTCTTAGCAAAATCGGGATGGACGACGATACGGTATTGCCCGTTAGTTCCATGTCTTTGATGAATCGATTATTCAAATCTCCGAACCTCCGAGATATCGCGTCCAAAATAGCCGCACTCCCCTGATGGAGACAGAACAAGTCCACATCATCAGGCGTAATCCCTCTCTGCTGCAAAAGTTCGTTAATCTGTTTGGGCACTCGAGTAGCAGCGAAGTTAAATACTTGGCGTCCGTTCATTACCAAATGGCGCCCTTCATCAACGTGAAGGTTACTCCAACCAGCGCCGTCAGTAGCCAAAATCGGCGTGCCGTACTTCCACAACCCATCTTTACTAAGCCATGTAGCGGTCGCCGCGTCGCCAAAGAGTAGCGCCGTGTTTCGGTCTTTCGGATCGACTATTTTAGAATAAGGATCTGCGGTAACGAGAATCCCGTTGGTCAAGCCGGCTTGCTCCATCAACCCACGAACAATGCTTAACCCGTAAACATAACCCGAGCAGCCTAAAGATACATCAAAGGCAGCCACGGCCTGCGATAGTTCTAGTCTCTCGTGAGCCAGTGCCGCAGTATGCGGCAAGCCAAAGCCGTCCGGGTTTTGAGTGACCACGACAAGTGCATCAATGTTTGCTCTGACCAAAGCAGAGTCCGCCAGCAAACGCTCTACCGCTGCCACCACGAGATCTGAGGTATCCTCATTATCACTCAATACTCGCAGCTGCCGAGCGCCTATCTTATCGGTTACAAAGCTCGGCTCTTCTCCGAAACGAGCACCAGACACTAGGTTATCGACCGTAGTGTCGGGCAAATGCACTGCAATATCTCGTATTCCTATCATGGGTTTCCAAGAATAAAACGAATATTTCCAACAAAAGCGCCATCTAAATGAATACTGCAGCGCATAAATCGATTGGCGATGTGACCCTGCCTCTCGATTACGATGGACCGAAAGTCTCTATCAATGTCTGCCTCTAAGTCGAGCTGCCCAAAAATCCATTTGCCGCTAGATACGGGCATTAGATGATAGGCCAGCCTCTTTGTGAGAGCGATTATATTTTCTATCGGTGAATACCCCAGATGGTAGTCGCATATCAAAGTCTCATCACGAATAGAGGCTTTGCTCACTATCGAGGGCTCGTCGAATGCATAAGCTTCGATGATGCTCACTTGCGTCTCTATGATCCAAAACGGAAACTCAGACCCGCTGTCAGCAATCCATTGGCCTTGTCCCACCTTGATACTTCCCTCTCCGGGTGTATCCCAACAAAGTAACACTTGTGTTCGCGAAAACGAGCGGAAGGCCAACCTCTTTAAACGACCGCCATTGCGAAGGCTTAGCTCACGAACAACCGTGTTGTAGATGTCACTACCATGTAGATAATTTCTATTGCCCTTGAACTTTAACTTGAGCAAAACGCTAGACATCTCCAGCCTCCCTAAACGGATTGTAGTGCGCCAAATTCACTACATAACTTATGGATCCTGTATCAAGTGGACTGCCAGCCCCCTAGTCTCCTCTGATGGCTGAAAAATACTGGATGCATCCGATTTTATCGCGTGGTGTCAACACGAACCCCCTGCGCTCAACAATCGACGTAAGGGCCTGAAGCGACAGCAGCTGCTTACCTTGGATCAATTTGTCGCTTTTAGCGAGCTCCCAAAAATGCGCTTTTGTAGTAATCCTGCCTCGGGGCACTGACAGGCCAAACCGAAGCTCGCGGACACGCGGCAACTTGATGCTCGCAGTAAACAAAGCTCTTTCATTCCAAGGAAGCGAGAAGTGTATTGCACTCACCTGTGATTCAGCCAAGCGATCTATCACCTTTTCAAAAGTCTTCAGCGGAATATGCTCAAAAACCTCAAAAGCAAGCACGACATTAACGTGATGTGATGAATAATCGAACTCGGCTGCACTACCGCAGTAATCAGGCGACTTGTTCTCGTCAATATCCAACGTATCGACTTGCCAACCACGGCGCTTGAGCAAATCCGCGAGAAGATTAGTTCCAACGCCAATCTCAAGCAGGTGCTGGGTGCGATCACAATGCGTATAGACAATACAAGCCTGATGCCAATACCAATTGAAATGCTTGCTTGTCTCTAAATCATGAATCCAGTCGGCGGAGTAAAGGACCTCAACACCATCAACTTTTTTTCTCTGGTAGTCCACTATGCCCCTCGGATCTAAGATGCCATTTTTGCGACGAATACCCAGCGGACGATCACGAGACAACCCGCAGAAACTACGGCGAAAAGAAACTCGACCCGGCCTAATTGTGCGCTATACAAGCTGTAAATTAATAATGGTATTACAGACAATACCGCATACCACGCACTTTCTAAGAGGGATTTAATCTGACTTGCCATTGACAGGTTTAACAGCTTCGACATCACCACCGCATAGGATGCGTACCCAAGCACACTGGCAACAGAAAATGCCGCAACCGCCACGTACAAATCTGAGAGGTACACACCAATGCCAATTGCAATTGACCGAAGGGCAAACAGGTTAACCTGCAGGAGTAAGCCCTTAGCTTGCTGCTCAAGAATTGCCATTACTACGCTCAAGGGAGCTATAACGAAGCCAGCAAACGCTCCTAGAGCCAGCCACCGCACTAGTATCCCTGCGTCTCGCCAATCTGCCCCCAACACCAACTCCATCAAATCAGGACCAATGAGCATAAGCACAAGAGCGGGGGGAAGCCCTACTTGAATCAGCTTATGTTGCACGCCAGAGTACGTCTTTGGAAGCTCCACGCGCCGATCTGACGTACCGGAATGCGCTAGCAATACATTACCGATAGCGCCTCCGAGAAGGCTCGTGGGAAGCACTAACAAGCGATTTGCAATCAGGTAAAGACCCGCAGCTGCGGAGGAAAAAAAGGCGGCGAACACAAGAATTGGCAAATGCTGACCCACAATATTCACCAGTCCAGCCCACGTGGTATACACAGGAAATCGGCGATATCGATGTGCTGAACTGCAAACCCCGCTCCAACTAACAGATCGAAGTGCACTCGAGCTTAGCGCACTGACTCCTAACCGAGACAAGCCCACCCCTTGACCTACTGCTTGTCCTATTAGAAGTACAGCGCCTCCGTATTTGTAACCAAGGATCTGGATGATAAGCGTAGCGAAAGATTGTCCAACCCTCGCAAAAGCTATTGTTTGAAACAATTTGGAACGGACCCCCCAATAATGAAAGATGTTGTAACCGCCTATACACAGTACGCCCACGGGTACCAGCCATAGGTATGGCTCAAGCAAAGGAACATTCAGTTTGTGAGTGAGTACGGGACCACTCGAATACACAAGTAGGGTTACTACAACCGTGACGCCAGCCAAAATGGCAATACAAAGCACCAACAGATTAGCTGCAACGACATCATCATCGGCTAAAGGTATTGCCAACTCGTATCTTAGGGTCGCTAGCGCGGCTATAATCGTCAAAACGGCGGTAAAAACCGCAAGGAGACCAAAATGATCCGGGGTATAAAGTCTAGACAGAACTGGCGAAGCTAGTACAGTTAACGCTTGAGCGGTTACCGCGCCGCCGGCTAAGACACTTACGCCGCGTGCAAAAGAGCTCTTTGGCAATAAAGAACTCAGTACAGCTTTTATTGATGGAGTCACCGAGATTAGAGAAGCGAGGCGAGCTTTTCTGATGCTTTGCCATCTCCATAGAGGTTTTTCAGTTGGTCATTGGGAACTGTTGTTTCGCGCCAGGCACGAACGATACCGGCCTCATCAGCTCCAACCAATTGATTCCAACCCGAGTCAACTGTTTCCACCCACTCGGTCTCGTCACGCAGCGTGATACAAGGCACGCCGTGGAAATAGGCTTCTTTCTGCATGCCCCCGGAGTCTGTAAGTATCATTGATGAGTGCATCTGAAGTGCGAGCATCTCGAGATAAGGCACTGGAGGGAGTATATGAAGGCCTTTTAGTTCATCGCTGGCGCCTATTTGGTTTAGCTTACTCCGTGTACGGGGATGCAAGGGTAAAACAATGGGGATCTCCATCGCGATTTGGCGCAGCGCAGACAAAATAGCGCTGAGACGTTGGCGATCATCGGTGTTTTCTTGACGATGCAGGGTGCAAAGTAAATAGTCACGCCGCTGCACGTTAAAGCCTACCAAATCTGAGCTTATTTCTGCTCGATTACGGTAGTGTAAAACAGCGTCGAGCATGACATCTCCAACTTGCTCAATGCGCTGTTCTTCAGCGGCCCCGCTGTCTATCCTAACGTTTGTTCTCGAGCGCGGGCGCTGAGTAGCCTGAAAAGGAAAGCCCTCATGACTTAAGTTTTGAGTAGCTACGTCACTCGGGCACAGCAGCAAGCTAGAGATGCGATCAGTAAGTATGCGATTTACTTCCTCAGGCATTTGTGGATTGTGTGATCTAAGGCCCGCCTCTACGTGCGCCACTGGCACATCTAGCTTAGCGGCAGCCAAGGCACCAGCGAGAGTCGAATTAGTATCGCCATAGACAAGAACCCACTTTGGACGCTCAGCCAAAATCAGCGCTTCAATTTGCTCTAACATCCGCCCTGTCATGGCTCCATGACCAATACCGGAAATACCTAGATTAAAGTTCGGTGGGGGAATATCGAGCTGATCGAAAAAAACCTCAGACATATTGGCATCGAAATGTTGCCCTGTGTGCACGATGACTTCTTCAAGGTCATTGCGACTTTTCAGAGCACGACTCACCGTCGCAGCTTTAATGAACTGAGGCCTTGCCCCCAGTATGGTAAGAATTTTATCCACTGAAAATAGCCCCTTTCGACACCGCCGCCACCAGCTTCTCTGCGATACCTCGCTGGGTTTCCTGATCAAGATACGGATGCATCGGTAAACTGAGCACACTGTCAGCTGCAAGGTCACTCTCGGGACATGACGCTGCACTATCTTGGATGGCTTGCTGCTTGTGCAGGCTCATCGGATAGTAAACCGTCGTCGTTATACCTTCTGCTTTTAATACCGCTTGCACAGCGTCACGATACGAAACCCTTAATGTGTATTGCGCCCAGACGCTCGCTTGCCCTTCAGACTGATACGGCCTTACCAACATCCCTAAATTGTCCGAAACGGTCAACTCACTGATGAGCTGGTCATAGCGACCCGCAACCTCCTGCCGCAAAGCAAGCTCGTCATCAAATATTCGCAGTTTTTCAAGAAGAATCGCAGCCTGAAATGTGTCGAGCCTGCTGTTCACTCCCACCACATCATGATGATAGCGGGCGCTCTGTCCGTGCCGAGCAATTTTGCGCAGCGAATGTGCGAGACCAGCATCACTAGTGAAAATCGCACCACCATCCCCGTAACAACCCAAGGGCTTCGCCGGAAAAAAACTTGTGGTCGCTATAGTGCTGAGGTTGCACGATTTTTTTTCGCCATAGCTAGCCCCAAAACTCTGAGCGGCATCCTCAATAACAACTATCCCCGAACGCTGGGCAATCGTGTTGATAGCATCCATATCGGCGCACTGCCCAAACAAGCCCACAGGAATAATGGCTCGAGTTCTTGGCGTAATTGCCGCCTCAAGAAGCCTGGGATCCAAATTAAAGGTATCGGCCCGAATATCCACGTAGACAGGCTTTGCACCAAGAACCGCTGCCGCTTCTGCCGTCGCTATGTAGGTAAAGGCGGGGGTTATGACCTCATCCCCGGGGCCCACGCCAAGAGCCATTAGCGCAATTTGAAGGGCGTCGGTTCCATTGGCGCAGCTGATGCAGTGTTTCGCTCCAGTGTATTGGGCGAGTTTTTCTTCGAGCTCCTCTACTTCAGGACCGAGGATGTACTTACCATGCTGGAGCACACGTTGTATTGCGGCATCAATCTGAGGCTTTATCCGCGCCTGCTGAGCCGCGAGATCAATAAACGGAATCACGTCAGAAACCTTAGCAGCTGGTCATTTTTCAGAACATAGCGAGCACCGGAATTCCGGCAGAGCTCTTCACCTTGACCAGTCAGCGGCAGATTCAAACGTTCACCGAAAGCGCTCATCCAACCTATTTGCTGTGCAGGCACACCGACCATAAGCGCGTAGGGCTTAACATCGTGATTGACCACGGCACCTGCACCCACAAAAGCAAATTCACCAACAGTCACACCACAAATGATCGTGCAGTTAGCTCCAAGCGTCGCTCCGCGTTTGATCAGTGTGTTTCGATATTCGTCTTTACGCTCTACCAAAGAACGCGGGTTGTACACGTTGGTAAACACCATGCTTGGACCACAAAAAACGCCTTCCTCTAGCGTTACGTTGTCGTAGACAGACACGTTATTTTGTATTTTGCAGTTATCCCCAATAATCACTTTGTTGCCAACAAAAACACCTTGGCCTAGGGAAACGTTGCCCCCGACGCTTGCGCCGGCGCAGACGTGGCAAAAGTGCCAGATACGCGAACCATCACCAATTTCGGCCCCCTGATCTACGATCGCGCTTGCATGGATCGTCGCGCTCACGAATCCATCAGCCCCAGGAATGGGTGATAGTCGCCGTTGCGGCCTTGTGGGGAAGCCGTGCGTATATCAGCGACGGTCTCAATAGCCACTCGATTAGCCTCAAGGCCAAACCCATTGCCTGCTAGAATTTCCTCATAGCTACGCGTATGCAAATCGGTAAATCCTCCGGAGAACTCAATCTCATCCCCGGACACGTTAATGGATCGAAAGGTACGCTGACCTGCCGCACGAACATCTTCGGGCACGTCATTCACATCCAGAGACAAAAACCACCGCACGCGAGCCTTCGCGTACTCCAGGTAACCCGCCGCTTTGGTCGGTGCGCTGTAGTGCACAACATTGGACTGTAACTGACCGAACACAAACTGAAGCATGTCGTAAAAATGGACACCAATGTTCGTCGCTATGCCACCCGACTTCTTCTCATCGCCCTTCCAGCTTTGTAAGTACCAATGGCCACGAGAAGTAATGTAGGTGAGGTCCACGTCATGCTTGTGATCGCCGGGCTGCGCATTCACTTTGTCACGCAGCGCCAGAATTCCCGGGTGCAAACGCAACTGTAAAATTGTGTGCACCTTCTGCCCCGTGTCTTTTTCCAACTCCAAAAGACCATCAATGTTCCATGGATTGAGAACTAGGGGCTTTTCGCAAACGGCATCGGCACCCGATCGTAAAGCGAAACGCATGTGCGAATCATGCAGATAATTTGGTGAGGCTATAGAGATAAAATCAACGGAAGCGCCGTCATGGGCTCTGTGCTTTTTATCGATGTGCCGGTCAAAGCGCTCAAACTCTGTAAAAAAATCTGCGTCTGGGAAGTAGCTATCAATGATTCCTACGGAGTCATTGGGATCTAAGGCAGCTACCAAAGAGTTCTGTGTTGCTTTGATAGCTTTCATGTGTCTCGGCGCGATGTAGCCAGCTGCGCCAATAAGTGCAAAGTTCTTCATCTAATGTTAGTCCGGGCTATCAGCGTATTAACAATCAGGCCTTAATTAATTGTTCCAGGGGTTTACGAAATTTACCGCGGCTATCAATGATGAGCTTGGCATGCTGAGCTATCAATTCGTAGTCAAAATGATCGTGATCTGTCGTCAAAACCACCGCATCAAATTCAGCCAATGATTCGTCACTTAGCGGCACGCTCGTTAGGTCAAAGCTGTGCTCGCGCATGCTGGGAAACACGGGGACATGCGGATCTGAATAAGCAACGATTCCACCTTTGCCTTGGATCAACTCCATGATCTCCACTGCGGGGGACTCACGCATGTCATCAACGTTCTTTTTGTAGGCAATACCCAAGACCAAAATACGGCTGCCCTTAAGAGCCTGTGCTCGCTCGTTGAGACCCTCAACCAGCTTATCGACAACATATTCAGGCATTGCTCGATTCACCTCACCCGACAGCTCAATAAAACGGGTGTGGAGACCATATTCTCTAGCCTTCCAGGTTAGGTAAAAGGGGTCGATGGGTATGCAGTGTCCACCGAGGCCCGGGCCAGGATAATAAGGTGTAAAACCAAAAGGCTTGGTGGCAGCGGCGTCAATCACCTCAAAAATATCAATGTCCATTTTATCCGCGACAATTTTCAGCTCATTGACTAGGCCGATATTCACCGCTCGATGAATATTTTCCAGCAACTTGGTCATTTCAGCGGCTTTTGTTGAGCTTAGTGGTACAAGCTGATCAATGGCGTGCCGGTAAAGGCTCATGCCCACCTCTAAACAATTGGGCGTATGTCCTCCTAGTACCTTGGGAATGGTTCGGGTTTCAAAGTCAGGATTGCCTGGATCCTCTCTTTCTGGTGAGTAGACCAAAAAAATGTCGTTACCGACCTTCAGTCCTCCCTGCTCCATGCGTGGCAGCAGCTCCTCCTCGGTCGTACCCGGATAGGTCGTACTCTCGAGACATACGACCTGCCCTTGCCTTAAAAACGACTGCATAGCATCTACAGTGTTTATAACAAAGCTGAGATCTGGCTCTCTGTGTTTGCTTAGCGGAGTTGGAACGCAGAGCAATAGGGCGTCTGCTTTGCTAACCTCCGAAAAATCAGACGTTGCTCTGAACCCTGAGCGAATCGCTTGCTCTATACGCTCAGACGAGATGTGCTCGATGTAACTCTTTCCTTCATTAAGCGACTCAATTTTCTTGGGATCTACGTCGATCCCCAACACCCGAAGACCCACCTCGGCAAAACGCAGCACTAGCGGGAGTCCAACATAGCCAAGGCCGATAACGCCAATAAGCGCCTCTTTCTTGGTAAGTTTCTCAATAAGCTTATTCTTCAAATTACTCACAAATTTACATTTAATTAATGACGGTCGAACACTTACCCATTAAAACAGTGCTCTAAATGGAGCGTCGAGGGATATCTTCGGGCGCTTCCATACCGAACACGTTAGTCTACCCGCGACACCTTCTCTATCAGCATTTAGTTTACGTGAATTCGCGGGCGCAAGCGCCCTAAAAACCAAAACTCAGCATGAACGCGAAGCATTTGGCCTCCATTTCATCAATCCAAGGGGTTATCATGTCGATCAGCATATAAACTCGTAATAACTAGAGACCCTATTCGGCAGCATGTACCTTCTGATCACGCATCTCTGTTGCATACAATAAATGCCCTCCGCTCTTGGATATTTCTTTTTTTCATTTGTACTGACCTTGGGGTTTATCTGGGCTCTAGCCTTGATCGCACCCAAAGTTGGACTTATAGATACGCCGGATTACCGGAAACACCATAAGGGGGCCATTCCTGTGGTGGGCGGCATTGCAATACTGCTGACATTCATCACGAGCACTGTGATATCTGGCGAACAAACACAATCCGTACTTGGAGCCTCTGGAGCGACTGTTTGGGTGTTCCTCTTGGCCGCCACTTTGTTAACTATACTCGGAGCGCTAGACGACTATCGCGCAATAGGCGTCATGACCCGTACAATCTGCGAGGTTTTGATAGCGCTACTTCTAGTCGAAGGTTTGGACTTGATACCTCGCAACTTGGGCGATTTAGTCGGATCAGGCAACATACGTGTACCGGATTGGGCGGCTTATCCGTTCGCTCTAATAGCCATTTTTGGCGTTATCAATGCCTACAATATGTTGGACGGCATAGATGGACTTCTTTCATCTCTAATTCTCATTACCGTCACCGCATTTCATCTTTTCACGCAAATCGAGCCTAGTTTCGTATCCCTAACTCTTGGCGGTGCGCTTGCCGCGTTTTTAGTGTCTAACTTGGAGTTAGCTCCTTTTGTGCCAAAGACTTTTTTAGGCGACGCGGGCAGCAAGTTGCTAGGTTTCATCGTTGTATCACTGATACTGGTCGTGACGACAAAACAGATTAGCGGCGAAAAATACATCGCGCCTGTGACCGCGCTCTACCTTGTGGCGTTACCACTTTTCGACATGGTCTTCATCACTCTGAGAAGGATTTACGGCCGCAAGTCCCCATTTTCCGCGGACCGGAGTCACATACACCATCTCATGAATGACTTGGACATGAGTCAAAAGCGGTCGGTAGCCCTTATCAGTTGCGCGTACCTAACTCCGGCGTTTATTGGCTTGATGCTCGATCGAGCGGGCGCCGCCACACCTCAACAGTTTTTTATTTTTTTAGGGCTCTTCATCGGCTACTGCCTAATCATGAGCCAAGCTTGGCGAGTAGCCAAACGATATCAAGCACTCAAACTCCAAGTACAGCTGCAAACTGATTAGCGACCATGTCGCTAGTTTCGATAAGCTCTCAGTGTCTCACCAACCCCGCCGTAACCCCGCAACACCCCTTCGTCAATCCAAGCAGCCACATCACACATCTCTTCGATCTGACTCTCAGAATGAGACACAATCACAACCGTCTGCTCCCCTACGACGCGTTCTCGCATAGCTGCCGCGGCTTTTTCACGAAAACCACGATCACCCACGCTGAGCACCTCATCAATTAGCAGAACCTCTACCTGAGTCTGCAAAGCCGTGCTAAAACCTAGACGTGCACGCATGCCTGCTGAATAGGTCCTTACCGGTTCATCAAAGGACACGCCTAGTTCAGAAAACTCACGGATAGACTCCAGACACGCATCCGCCTCCTTGGCGGTGGCTCCCTGTAAAAGGGCCGCCACCCTCGCATTGTCGCGCCCCGTAAGCTGCAGCTGAAAGCCCAGCCCTAGCGTCAGCAAGCTATAGCGAGCATCCGGCTGGCGCCGAATCTCGCCACGACTCGGTGCCAGGATTCCCGCCATCAAACGCAGCATCGTGGTCTTACCGGCACCGTTCCTACCGAGAATCCCCAGCGTTTGACCGCGATAGAGCTTCAGAGACACGCCATCAAGCACTCTGTGCAAACCTTTCTCAAAGTTTGATCGACGCGCGTGATAAGAGTGCGACACGTCTATCATCTCGAGCATTATTTGTGCCGACGATGCACTTCTCTCTATGCCTGCCGGGCTGCCTTCTGGATTGTTCACGATGTAATCGCTCTTAAGGCAAGAAACTGACTAGATCGACCGTACAGAACTCGCAAGCCGGCAATACCAACAGCTGCCGCAACGCCTATTCCCGCCAGGTGCCCAAGGTGGGGGCGTTCTCCGAGCATCAATACCTGGCGATAGGCATCAACGATAAAGGCCAAGGGGTTAAGCAGCAGAACCCACTGGGCCATCTGGGGGTCAGGCAAAGCTCTTACATCCCAAAAGATGCCTGACGTAAACAGTAGGAATATCATCGACAGAGCGATTACGACAGTGAAGTCGAAAACAAGACACACTAGAAATGCGCCTACAAGTGATGCTGCAGCGATCAATAGGTAATTGACGAACAACACGGGACCGAGCCACAACCAATTGGTAGTTACCGGATACCCATTGAGAATCAAGAATCCAAACAGCAGCGCAAACACGGCCCCCTGACGATATAAACCTTCCTGAATCGCCACCATCGGAAACAGTGTCTTCGGTAAATCGATATTGCCTATAAGCCCTTTACTACTGACGATCGTTCGGGATGCGTGCACCACAGATTTTGAGAACCACACAAACGTGAGCTTCCCGCACATCAGAAAGGCAAGGAAGTTTTCCTGGCGCGTACCCAGCAAAACATCAAACACCACGTAAAACACTGCTACGTAAAGAAGCGGCTCGAGAACCCACCAAAAATAGCCGAAGTAAAGCCTCGACGCGTCCGCCTTAAGCGACATACGCGCCATTTCATCGACCAACATCCAAAATCGTCGCGTCGTCATACCCAAACTTTGTGAAAATTGAGCACGCATTCTAGCAGTGCGAACCCTTGGGCGCGCACCGCGTTAGAATGACGCCATGAGCAAGCAAAGAACCCCATCCCATCAACCCCGCAAACGCTTCGGGCAAAACTTCCTCCGCGATGCCGGGATCATCGACCGCCTGGAGCGCGCCATCGCCCCAGCCCAGGCCCAACACTTGGTGGAAATTGGCCCCGGCCTTGGCGCTCTCACCGATGCGCTCCTCCAAAGCGGCTGCGAGCTCGATGCCATCGAGCTGGACCGTGATCTGGTGACGCCCTTACTGGCCGCGTTCAGTATCCACCCAAACTTCACCCTCCACAGCGCGGACGCTCTGAAGTTTGACTTTGAGAGCGTAGTTAACGGAGATGAGCAACTCCGTGTCGTCGGCAACCTGCCCTACAACATCTCCACACCGTTGATATTTCGCCTGCTGGATCAGGCAAGCATCATCAAAGACATGCACTTCATGCTGCAGTTAGAGGTCGTACAGCGCTTAACAGCGCAGCCTGGCAACAAGCACTGGGGCCGGCTAGGCATCATGGCCCAGTACCTGTGTCACACGGAACTGCTTTTTGAGGTGCCACCCGAGGCCTTTGATCCGCCTCCCAAAGTACAGTCGGCGATCATTAGGCTTACCCCGCATCAGAGCCCATTGTTTCCCGACTGCAACGCGGTGCCTTTGGAAAAGGTCGTCAAAGCCGCATTTGCCCAGCGTCGGAAAACCCTGCGCAATAATCTCAAGGGCCTACTGACAAATGAAGTAATCGAAACCATTGATATCGATCCCGGTTGCCGCGCAGAAACATTGGACCTTTCGCAGTTTGTAGCGCTCGCAAAGCAGTTGGAATCCGAATCCCTCTGATCCCATCGGGGCGATATGCTCCCACGGCGCTTAGTCCACTTGCACCTCATGGGAACAGCGCTTATAAAGTGCTCATCACGCGACGCGGTGTTTAAAAAACTCACTGTCGAGACCTGTTAATGAGACCGTCCCCATGAGTCAGATCAAGACGCTTAATCCGGCCCTCATAGGCATTGCGACGCAAACTACTTACCTGCCGACCCATTCGCGTCCTGAAGACGATCAATACACCTTTGCCTACACCATAACCATAAGCAATGCAGGTGATGTATCCGTACAGCTGCTCTCTCGTTTCTGGCAGATCACAGACGCCGATGGCGATGTACAGGAGGTGCGCGGTGAGGGCGTAGTGGGAGAACAGCCGATCATCCGCCCCGGAAGATACTTTCGTTACACAAGCGGCGCTACGCTGCCGACACCCGTCGGTTATATGAACGGCGAATACACCATGATCCTGCACGATGACGATCGTCCACCGGATCCAAGAGACCAGCTCGCCTTCGAGGTCAGCATTCCGGCCTTCACCCTTCACACTCCCACGTCCCTTAACTGACGTCGGTCATCATAAGTGGCCACGTGGGTAGTAGGAGACATTCAAGGCTGTAAAAAGCCCTTAAAACGTCTGCTCAAAAAAGTGAATTTCAGCTGGGACCGAGACATGCTCTGGTGCACCGGCGATATAGTGAATCGTGGCCCCAAATGCCTAAAGACGCTGAGATTTTTCTACCAGCATCGCGACAATATTCGCATTGTGCTGGGCAATCATGACCTGCATCTCATGGCCATTGCCGCGGGAGCAAAAAAGCTTGGGCGTCACGATACGCTAGAGCCAATTTTGCTAGCGGAAGATCGCGAAGTGCTCATCGGCTGGTTGCATCAGCAACCACTGCTATACCAAGAGCACGGATTCACACTGGTGCACGCGGGCATTCCGCCCCAGTGGAGTGTGGACGAAGCCGCAACCCGGGCACGAGAGGTCGAGAGCGTCCTGCAAAGCCCTAATTGCACCGAGTTTTTTGCTGCCATGTATGGCAACGAACCCGCCCTATGGTCAGATGACCTTGAGGGCATGGACCGACTTCGCGTCATCACCAACTACCTCACCCGTATGCGTTACTGCTTTGAGGACGGCCGATTAGATCTTGAAAGTAAGGGCCCCCTTGGCAACCCCGGTGGACCGGCTGCCAAGAATGAAGCGCTTGATGCCTGGTTCAACTACCCCAACCGAAAAGCCACCTACGACCGAATCCTCTTTGGCCACTGGGCGTCGCTTCAGGGACAAACAAGTACTCCCAACGCGATTGGCCTGGATACTGGATGCGTATGGGGTAACGCTCTGACTTTTTATTGTCTGGAAACCGGCGAACGCGTTTCTGAGCCCTGCCCCTGCTAAAATCCCTCCATGAAAACCTACCTGGTCGGCGGTGCCGTTCGCGATGAACTCCTCGGATATCCTGTTAAAGAGCGGGACTGGGTGGTGGTTGGGGCCATGCCAAAAGAGTTGCTGGACTTGGGCTACACCCAGGTTGGCAAAGACTTCCCGGTATTCCTTCACCCTGAAAGCAAAGAAGAGTTCGCCCTTGCCCGCACCGAACGCAAAAAAGGCCATGGCTACACTGGCTTTGAGACCCATTACGATCCTGATGTCACCCTCGAAGAAGATCTTCTTCGCCGGGACCTCACCGTCAACGCCATCGCTCGCGATGATGATGGATCGCTGATAGACCCCTTCGGCGGCTCCAAAGACCTAAACGACCGAGTTCTCCGACATGTGTCGCACGCCTTCACGGAGGACCCCCTCCGGGTACTTCGCGTCGCTCGCTTTGCTGCTCGCTATGCGCACCTGGGTTTTACGGTTGCCCGCGAGACGATAACCCTCATGAGCGAAATCGTCGCAGCAGGTGAACTCGAATACCTGCCCGCGGAACGCATTTGGGTGGAGACTGAGCGCGCGCTTCGCGAACGCGATCCGCAGGTATTCGTCGAGGTGCTCAGGCAGTGTGGCGCTCTCAAAGCGCTTTTACCCGAAGTCGATGCCTTGTTCGGGGTTCCCCAAAAAGCCGCCTATCATCCTGAGATTGATACAGGTATCCACGTTCTCATGGTGCTCAAACAGGCCGCGCTACTCTCTCGCGAGCGCCGATCGAATAAGAATGTAGAGCAAACGGAGTCCGGCAATAGCCAGGTCGTGTTCGCGGCGCTAACCCACGATTTGGGTAAGGGCATAACGCCGGATGACGTGCTGCCCAGCCACAGAGGTCACGAGCGCGCTGGCCTGCCGCTGGTTGAGGATGTCTGCGCGCGCTTTAAAGTACCCAATGCTCACCGGCAACTGGCGCTCACGGTTTGCGAGTACCACCTGCATATGCACCGAGCTCGGGAGCTTCGCGGAGAAACCTTACTCAAACTTCTGGAAGCTACCGGTGCGCTACGACAGCCAGAGCGTTTTGAAAACTACCTTTTGGCCTGTGAGGCGGACTCGCGCGGGAGAGAAGGTCATGAAGACAGAGACTATCCCCAGGCGGGCTATCTACGAAAAGCTCGGGACATCGCGAACGCGGTCACCGTTGCCGGCTTACAAACGGCAGATTCCCAAAACGCTAAGCTTGAAGGGAGAGCGATTGGCGAGGCACTCCGTCAGGAACGCATAAAGAGACTTAACCAGCTGCGAGACGACTACACCTCCAGTGCCACCGCTTGAAGTGGCTGCGCCGCCGCATCATACGCATTCCAAAGGTCGCTATAAGTCCGGCCGTTAACCGGATGACGATCATCAGGCGCTAGCTCTGCCAGGGGGCGCAGCACAAAGGCGTTTTCAAGGATTTCTCCTCGCGGTAGCACCACTCCGTCGACCACTCCGCTCAGCTCGCCATAAATCAATATATCGATATCCAAAGATCTTGGACTGTTTCGAGAAGCATTTTGAGGTCGCCCATGAGCATATTCAATGGTTCGCAGAGCGACCTGGAGCTCTCCCACGCTGAGCGACGTGCTCGCCTCAACCACCAAATTCCAAAACGGCGCCCCGTTAAACCCAATGGCCGCACCTTCGTAAACAGGCGACAAACGCAGCGGCCCCAAAAGAGACTCCAGCTCCGCTAAACCGAGGGGCAAATAACGCTGCGGCTCAATATTGCTGCCAAGACCCAAAAACAACTGTGTCATGCAGGCCTCGATCCCCGCTCGATTAGCACACCGACATCGACAGCCTCAGTAACAGCACCCGGCTTACACACACGTAAGCGTAACCAGGGCACCGAAAATTCCCGCATGACGAGTTCAGCCAATGCCGTCGCCATTTTTTCGATGAGTTCAAAGCTGCTCTCTGCGGCGAACTCCCGAAGACGAGTGGCGACGGCCGAGTAGTCCAAGGCGTCGGCGACTTGATCACTAGCGCCCGCTGGTGCGATATCCCAGGCCATTTCCAAATCCACTAACAGTTCCTGGCGGACCTCACGCTCCCAGCCATACACACCGATAGTCGTCGGGAGTTTCAGGCCGCGAATGAACACAATGTCGCTCACAGCTGATCGACCGCGGACACCGAAAGGGAAGCTATCGGTGGCAACTCTGTCATTGGCCAGCGCGGCCGAACCTGAACTTCCGCCCCATCGACCTGTCCGGCCGCCAAGCGCTGCGCGCCGGCATACGCAATCATCGCGCCGTTATCCGTACAAAACTGTGGCGCTGGGTAAAACACCTCAGCACCTCGCTTCGCTAATATAGATGCGAGCTGCTGACGAAGATTTCGGTTAGCGCTCACCCCTCCCGCCATGACCAGGCGACTCAAACCTTCTTGCTCCAGTGCTCGGCGACACTTAATGACCAAGGTCGACACTACGGCCTCTTCAAAAGCACGAGCTATGTCTGCTTTGTCCTGATCGCTCAGAGGTCCCTGCTCTTCCAACTCCCTAACGGTCGTCAAGGTATGGGTTTTCAGGCCACTGAAAGAAAAATCCAAACCCGGGTGCTTGATCATCGGCCGCGGAAAAGTAAATCGATCGGTGCTGCCGTCTTCGGCAATTCGAGCGATCTGCGGCCCTCCGGGATACGGCAAACCGAGCATCTTCGCTGCTTTATCAAAAGCCTCACCCGCCGCGTCATCCAGTGATTCGCCCAACAAACGGTATTCACCAATCCCATCCACCCGAACGAGCTGGGTATGACCGCCCGATACTAAGAGCGCCACAAACGGAAATTCCGGACGCTCCTCTTCCAACATGGGCGCCAGCAGGTGCCCTTCCATGTGGTGCACGCCCAGTGCCGGAACCCCCCAGCCCAGGGCCAAAGAACGAGCCATAGTCGCACCCACCATGAGAGCGCCTACCAGACCGGGGCCGGCGGTATACGCCACCGCGTCGACATCAGAGCTCCGAAAGCTTGCTTGATTAAGCACCTCCTGCACCAGCGGCAGGGTTTTGCGCACGTGGTCTCGTGACGCGAGTTCGGGTACGACGCCACCGTATTCGCGATGAACCTCTATTTGGCTGTACAGCGTATGCGCAAGGAGGCCGCGCTCCGTGCTATACAGCGCCACGCCGGTCTCATCGCAAGAGGTTTCGATACCGAGAACATTCATGATTAGGTCCTATTTCACGCCAAAACCTCTGGGTTATGGCGCGGGAGGCGCAAGTCTAATGAATCCCGGCAGCCTGTGACAGGCCAGACGGCTCCAAAGAGCCTCTAGTTGTGGCAAAAAAAACCGCAATACTGACCTTTGCAAATCCCTTTAGCTGCGTATAGAATGCGCGCCCTCGCGCTGGTGGGCGATGTGTTTTCGTTCCCGGCAGGTATAGATAGGACAGAATTTAGATGCCCCACATCAAGGTAAAAGAAAACGAGCCATTTGACGTCGCTCTGCGCCGTTTTAAGCGCTCTTGCGAGAAAGCTGGCGTACTTTCAGAAGTTCGTCGTCGTGAGCATTACGAGAAGCCAACAACTGTACGTAAGCGTGCAGCAGCTGCTGCCGTAAAGCGTCACCTAAAGAAGATGTCTCGCGAGAACCGTAAGCGGGTACGCCTGTACTAGTATTTCCCCGAACTACGACCCCGCTGAGGCATCCGGTCTCAGCAAAGCGCAGGCATTATGAGCGAATCGACCGTTACTCCTTCAGAAACCCAAGCCGCCATCAAAGCCGCTATGAAGGAAGCAATGAAGAGTCGCGATAAAGAGCGACTAGCGACCATTCGCCTAATGCAGGCAGAATTCAAGCGTATTGAAGTCGACGAGCGCATCGTTTTGGACGAAGCGCGTGTAATCACCGTACTCGACAAAATGCTAAAACAGCGCCGGGATTCTCAAAAGCAATATGAAGATGCGGGCCGCGACGATTTAGCGAGCCAAGAAGCTTCCGAAATTGTGGTCATTCAAGAATATCTCCCGCAGCAGCTCAACGACGAAGAGCTCGATGCCATTATCGATGGCGCAATCGCAGCGGCGGATGGTTCGGGCATGCAAGCCATGGGGGCTGTTATGGGCCAACTTAAGCCCCAACTCCAAGGCCGTGCAGACATGGGCGCAGTTAGCCAAAAAGTCAAAGCTCGTCTCGCTGGGTAGAGCGGGACTTCCACCCGGACGCTGCCCCTTCTGGCATAATCCGGGCTTCAATAGTCTGCCTTGCTATGGGGCAAAAGACTGATCGTGGCCGGACGAATACCTCAAAGCTTTATAGATGACCTGCTAGATCGCGTCGACATTGTTGACGTGATTGATAGGCGCGTAAAACTCAAAAAAACCGGCAAGAACTTCAGCGCCCGATGCCCTTTTCACGACGAGAAATCCCCCTCTTTTAGCGTGAACCCCGAAAAACAGTTTTATTACTGCTTTGGCTGCGGTGCGGGCGGCAACGCGCTCGGGTTCATCATGGACTACGAGAACATCGACTTCCCTCAGGCCGTAGAAAACCTGGCTACAGGTGTGGGACTCGAGGTCGTCCGAGAAGAATCTAGAGGCCAAAGCGGTTCTCCTCAAGGTGAATCGCCGAACAAACCTCTCTACGAACTCATGGAACGCTCCGCGGCTTTTTACAAAGATGCGCTCAAACAGCATCCAGATAGGCAGCCAGCAATTGACTACCTCAAGAATCGCGGCCTTACGGGTGTAGTGGCACGAGACTTTGGCCTCGGAGTCGCGCCACCGGGGTGGGACAACTTACGTAAGTTTTTGGGTGATGGCGAAGGCATAGAAGAGCGTGCGATTACCGCCGGGATGCTCGTCAAAAATGACAAGGGCCGAGTCTACGACCGGTTCCGTGACCGGATTGTTTTTCCTATTCGAGACCGTCGCGGGCGTGTCATAGCCTTTGGTGGGAGGGTTTTGGGCGATGACAAACCCAAGTATTTGAACTCGCCCGAATCGCCGATTTTTCATAAGGGTAGAGAGCTTTACGGGCTTTATGAGGCCCGTCGGGCGAACCGTAAACTCGAGCGCATTATTGTGGTCGAGGGCTATATGGACGTTATCGCTTTAGCGCAAGCTGGCATTAGTTACGCCGTTGCTACGCTGGGTACCGCGACCAGCACGGAGCATTTGGAGCGGATCTTCCGGGTCGTTCCTGAAGTTATCTTCTGTTTTGACGGTGATGAAGCGGGACGCAAAGCCGCCGAGCGCGCTATGCACAACACTTTGCCCACCATGGCCGACGGCCGCCAAGCGCGCTTTTTGTTTTTGCGCGAGGGCGAAGATCCGGACTCACTGGTCCGTAAAGACGGGACTCAGGTCTTTCTGGACTTGGTGCAGGCAGCCGTGCCGCTCGAGGAGTTCCTGTTTCAAAGCCAGGCAGCTGGGCTCGATATCGGCACCATGGAAGGCCGTGCCAGCCTGTCCAAACGGGCACTTCCTCTTATCCGGATACTGCCGGAAGGTGTTTACAGAGAATTGATGTTCCAGTCCCTTGCCCAACGCACGGGCCTAGAGCTCGCCAGTCTCATGAAACTGGAGCTTCCACCCCCAGAGCCGCCCCCCGCGGAGGATGCTCCGCGCTATGAAGCTGGTTATGACGGAAGCTCCGACAGCGGCCAAGGAGGGGATTACGACCCGGGCCACGACAACGGCTACTTTGCCTCCATGGACGACGCGCCAATGCCCGACGATGGCAGCTGGGGGTCGGCCGATGATGACCAAGGGCCAAGGCAGCGGAGCCCCCTCGATAAGGCGCCCGGCGCGCACGCCACGCTGACGCAAGCGGCAATAGCGCTGCTTCTTCACAAACCCGCTGTTGCGGCCTTGGCCGACGCTCACGCCTTGTCTGCCCTCTCGGGTCGTGAAGGCGATCTGCTCAAAGCAATCATCGAGCTTCTCCAAAAACGCCCCGAATCCAGCACGGGCATGCTACTGGGCCACTGGCATGGCAGTAGCGAGGGGGAGTTACTGGCAGAACTCGCGGGACAGGAGAGACTGATTCCCACCGAGGGCATCGAAGCGCAGTTTCAGGACATTATCCGTCGACTGACCTCACTTCCACTGCGACAGAGGATTGTGGAAGAAATCAGCGGGCTCAAAAGTCGTCCCTATACCCAGCTCACGGCGGACGACAAAGCGCGACTCCCCGAGCTCCTACGTGCCCTTCGCGATCTTGATACCCGCAGCGGCCCGACGAGTCAGTGATTCCCTACAAGTTACCGACGACGAACAGATCAGAATCCACCATTTGTAAGCAATTTGTCCGACTTTGTGCTAAACTGGCGGGCTGACTTTTACCGTTTTATCACGTCCGTCCTGAAAGGGCCGGCCAAACCCAAGCAAGGTACCGAATGAACGACGCCGTTACACAGCAATCGCGTTTGAAGTCCCTGATTGCCAAAGGAAAAGAGCAAGGTTACCTAACCTATGCTGAGGTCAACGACCACCTTCCCGAGGATATCTCCGATCCGGATCAGGTCGAAGACATCATCCAAATGATCAACGACATGGGTATTCAGGTCTTTGAACAGGCCCCGGATGCTGATGACCTTATTCTCACTGATGGTGATGGCTCAGCCGACGACATCGCCGCCGCAGAAGCAGCCGCAGCTCTGGCTGCCGTTGAGACTGAAGCTGGCAGGACTACTGACCCCGTTCGCATGTACATGCGCGAGATGGGCACCGTCGAGCTACTGACTCGCGAAGGCGAAATCGTAATCGCCAAACGCATCGAAGAAGGCATTCGAGAGCTCATGGCTGCCCTGGCCTTCTACCCAGGTGCCGTGAAGTCCGTATTAGATGATTACGCACTAGTTGCTAAAGAAGAGAAGAAACTCGCCGACATCCTGGTGGGCTACCTCAATCCAGCTGATCACGTGCCTTCAGCGCAGCAGATCGCTGAGCAGCAGGCAGCGAAAGCCGCGGGTAACACCGACGACGAAGATGAAGCGCCTGCAGGGCCTGATCCAGTAGAGGCCAAAAAGCGTTTTACCGCTCTTAAGCGCCAGTTCAACAAGACCGAGAAAGTTCTCACAGAGAAAGGTCGTCAAGACAAAGCCGCCATCAAAGAGATGGAGAAGCTGGGCGAAATCTTCAAGTTCTTCAAGTTCACCCCAAAAGTTTTTGATCCGCTGAACGACGAAGCGCGATCTGCGCTGTCTGGTGTTCGTGAGCAAGAGCGCGAGATCATGCGCCTTGTGGTACGTCGCTGCCAGATGCCCCGCAAAGAATTCATCACTTCGTTTCAGGGCAACGAGTCCAACGCCAAATGGCTGTCTCGTCATGCTCGGAAGAAAGATTACGGTCCCAAGCTCAACGCTCACAAAGAAGAGATCCACAGAGCGCAGCGCCAAATTGGCCAGATCGAAGAAGCAACAGGCCTCACGGTCACTGAGATCAAAGAGATTAACCGTCGCATGTCCATGGGCGAAGCACGTGCTCGTCGTGCCAAGAAAGAAATGGTCGAGGCCAACCTGCGTCTCGTAATTTCTATCGCAAAGAAGTACACCAACCGTGGTCTTCAGTTCCTCGACCTGATCCAGGAAGGCAACATCGGCCTGATGAAGGCGGTCGATAAGTTTGAGTATCGTCGCGGTTATAAGTTTTCGACCTACGCTACCTGGTGGATTCGTCAGGCCATCACCCGGTCTATTGCAGACCAGGCGCGCACCATTCGTATTCCGGTGCATATGATCGAGACCATCAACAAGCTCAACCGTATTTCTCGGCAGATGCTTCAGGAGATGGGCCGCGAGCCAACCCCCGAAGAGCTTGGCGAGCGTATGGAAATGCCCGAAGACAAGGTGCGTAAAGTCCTTAAGATCGCTAAAGAGCCGATCTCAATGGAGACCCCCATCGGCGATGACGAAGATTCGCATCTGGGTGACTTTATTGAAGACCAAACCATCCACTCGCCTATTGATTCGGCGACGGGACAAGGTCTGCAGGAGGCAACCAAAGATGTACTTGGCGGCCTAACCGCTCGAGAGGCAAAAGTACTGCGTATGCGCTTTGGTATTGATATGAATACTGACCATACCCTCGAGGAAGTGGGTAAGCAGTTTGATGTAACGCGAGAGCGTATTCGTCAGATCGAAGCGAAGGCGCTCCGCAAGCTTCGTCATCCAACGCGGTCGGACTATCTGCGCAGCTTCCTGGACGAGAGTTCCTAAGAAGTTTAGAAGAAACACAACTTAAAGCCGCTCAATGAGCGGCTTTTTGCGTAATAGGCTGTACTAACGTTAACGTGCTACCGCCATGTGATTGGCGTGCGCTCCGAGATTCGCGGTGTACACTCAATAAAAACCAATACCAATAAGAGATCGATAACATGCAACAGCTCAGCGGACTCGACGCGTCGTTTTTGTACCTGGAGACGCCCAACTCACCCATGCACATCTCCGGTCTGTACATCTACACCCAGGAGACCGCGCCCGAGGGGAAGGTTCGCTTCAAGCAAATCCTCGAAGGCACCGCAAACCGGGTAAAAGGCATACCGAGTCTTACGCGTCGACTCAAAGAAGTCCCTCTGGGCCTGGACCATCCTTACTGGATTGACGAGGGCGACTTCGACCCGGAGTTTCACATCCGTCACGTTGCACTGCCGGCACCCGGCGATTGGCGTCAGCTGTGTATTCTGATCTCGCGCATTCACGCTCGACCCCTGGATCGCTCCCGACCACTCTGGGAGATGTACGTTATTGAAGGTCTCGATAACGTAGAAGGCTACCCCAAAGGCTGTTTTGCCTTATTCACCAAAATGCACCACGCGGCAGTCGATGGCGCGTCGGGCATGGAAATCACCGCGGCCATCCACGACTTAAAAGCAGACGCAAAGGTTGAGCCGAAGTCGGTAATCGCTCGTCCCGATCGAGACCCAAGCACCTTGGGTCTTCTCACTCGCGCCCAAATGAACGGTCTGCGACAGCCACTCAGGTTTATCTCGGTTGCTCGTAACACGGTGCCGGGCTTTGCCAAGGTGTTTATGCAATTGCGACGAGGTGACCTGCAGCGCGTCGCTAGCGTCCCTCGAGTGCGCTTCAATGGCACCGTATCGGCCTACCGTGTCTTTAACGCCGTGAGCCTGCCGCTGGATGATGTAAAAGCAATTAAAAACGCCATCCCAGGCGCGACGGTAAACGATGTGGCGCTAACCATTGTGGGCGGAGCTATGCGCAAATACCTGGAAGCGCACAGCGAATTGCCGGATCAATCTCTGGTCGCGATGGCGCCCGTCAACGTTCGGGATACAAAGGAGAAAGGCACCGGTGGAAATATCGTATCCACCATGGCGGTGAAGATCCGCAGTGATGTTGCTGACGCTCGGGAGCGACTCATTGCTGTGAACGAAGGCACTCAAACCGCCAAGGAATACACCAACGCGGTCGGCGCTAAAACAATGACTGATTACTCACAGTTCATTCCAAGCACCCTCACCGCGCAAGCTGCACGCTTGGCGAGTCGCTGGGGCTTGGTCAATCAGATCAATCCAATCTATAACTGCGTGATTACGAACGTGCCCGGACCTCAAGTACCCTTATACAACACGGGCGCGCGCATGCTATCGAACTTTGGAACGGGCCCCGTCGCCGATGGAGTCGGCCTTTTTCACGTGATCAGCAGCTATTGCGGTGAGTTCAGTATCTCGGCCACGAGCTGTCGAGAAATGATGCCGGACCCGGACTTCTACCGCGAGTGCCTCATGAAGAGTTTTGAAGAGCTTCGGGACGCAACAGTTGTAAGTGAAACGCCTAAGCGCCGCGTAAAGACAAAAACAAAGGCAAAGGCGAAAGCCGTACCCAAGCGAAAAGCTGCGCAAAAAACTCGGGCAACGGCGAAGCCGAAGAATCCTGTAAAAACCAAGCCCGCGAGAAAACGCGCCTAAAGTTTTCTCAAGCATCAGAGCGGGATGACTAGGTAGAATCTCTGCGCTAAAATCCCGCAGGTCATTATTTTTCACTTTTCATTTACGCAGCATGACCCAAACACCCCTCGATGCCCCCTGTCCTTGCGCAAGTGGCCGAACCTTTGTCGAGTGTTGTGGACACCTCGACCCGCGCATTTGGGACGAGCACGCCCTCGGGCGTATGCCCGGTAACCTCACCGATCCCCAATGGAAGCATCTGGTGGCAAACCAGCCTCAATGTGAGTATCGAGGCGAGCTGTTGCCCCCTGGAGTCCTGGTCAAGGACCTCAGTGACTCCTACCACTGGCAGGGCCTCGCACATTCGGTGTGTGAGAAATCCAACGCTCGCGCTGCTCGTACTAATGCCAGCGGCACTTTGCAAAAAAGCGTCTGGCGCGAAACAGAGATTGTGGCCCCGGAAGAAAACTCGGACAAAATTTTGGAGCTGGTGCGCATACTTTATCGCGACGAGGCTGAACCCTTTTTTGGACGCAAACTCCGTTCTCTAGAGTCGCCACACGTCCTTCGCTACACGGTCGGAAGCTACTATCGCCCGCATGCCGACAGCGATGATCTCAATCTGGATACGCAGAGGTGGGAGAAAAAGCTCGATCGAGATTTAAGCCTGCTTTTTTATCTGGATGATGACTACGAGGGCGGGGAAATTGTCTTTCCCAACTTTAATTTTCGCATTCGCCCTCAGGCCGGCACGTTACTGATGTTTCCCTCCGACTGTCGGTATCTGCACGGTGTGCTTCCGGTCACGCAAGGAGTGCGCCATACGATAGTCAGCTGGTGCGCACTCGAGCCCTAAGCCGAGCTCTTTACTGAGCTGCTTGCTGCCCTGTTTGCTGAGCTAGCGGTTCGGTACCGATTTCACTCAGCTGCAACGGCCGGTTTTTCGAATATCAGGACATGCTGCTGTGGCAGGTAGTCCTCGGTAACCACCCAGTCCAAGCCAATAGCTTGCATCTCCAGCCGCACCTGCTCTTCACTCATCTTATGTAGCGTTTTAATGGGTATAGATAGATCCTCAGACCGATACTCAATGAGAACGAGCTTTCCACCGGGCTTCAATGCCTCAGCCAGCGCCATCCCCATTTCTCGTGGATACGAGAACTCGTGATAAGCGTCAACGATAAACGCTAAATCGATGGTATTTGTAGGCAGATTTGGCGAGGTCTCTGTTCCCAACACCGTTGTTACGTTTTCCACGGACAGCTCGCTCTGACGCTCACTCAGCAACTGCAGCATCTCGGGCTGTATATCAACGGCGTAGACTTGCCCGTCAGGCACACGAGCGGCGATAGGAAACGTAAAGTAACCCGTACCGGCACCAATATCCGCGACAACAGAGTCAGGATCAACGGGTAGTCGATCAATCAGTAGGTCGGTGCGCTCCTGCCGCTCACGCTCGGGCCGCTCCAGCCATCCCGCGCCCATGTGGCCCATCACGTAAGATATTTCACGGTCCATATAGAACTTACCAATCCCGTCGCGAGTGGCGGATTTGTATTCGTAAAAGCCGTTCTCAACAACCTCGGTGGGTTGATCTGCGGAGCACGCTGACGCTGCCGCAAACGCTAAGGCAAGAAAACTGAGTCTGTTGATAAGCTTCATCGGGGCAACCTCTTAGATAATGTTTTAATACGCAGCTGCAGCCGCTACCGGCTCATCTTTTAGTATCTAGAGAGCACCCTCCTCATCAGTTAAGTTGATCTCATGACCAAAAGAACCAACCCTCTCGACCGCTTCGCCAAACACCTCAAACCGGGAAAACTCGAGTGGATCGGGCTGCGTTCAGCGCGCAAAGCGCCCCTGACGGAAGTAAAATCGGTGCAGGCCATCGCTAGCAGAGGCTTAGACGGCGACCACCGCGTGGACAAGACACCGGGCTCCGGCAGACAGGTCACTCTCATTTCACGAGAATTCATAGAACAAACTGAGCACTTTCTCGGGACAGACGCGATAGATCCCGCCACTCTTCGCCGAAATCTGGTGGTCTCAGGTATCAATTTGCACGCCTTACGTCATCAACGCTTCGCTATCGGAGACGCAATATTTGAAGCCAGCGCACTCTGTCACCCTTGCTCGCGCATGGAGATGGCGCTGGGCAAAGGCGGTGTAGCCGCGATGCTGGGGCATGGAGGACTGTGCTGCAAGATACTCAAGGGAGGTGTCATAACGCTGGGTGATGAAGTCCGCGTTGAGGTACCCGCGACTACTCAAGACATGTTTAGCGAGCAGGACTAAGTCAGCCCGCCGCTGGCTATTGCCTTAGCTACAGCGGCTCCGTCAAAATCCCCAGCATGGTTCGGATGCCATCCCGGTAATTGCCCAGGCGGAGGTTTTCGTTGGGACTGTGCTGATTGTTGTCACGATTTACCGTTGGCACAGTTACCGCGGGAATACCCAAGGTGTTCACAAACGGTGAGATGGGAATCGATCCACCGCTCATGCGGATTTGAATAGGGTCTTCTTCAAAGGCCCGCTGAAGTGCGCTACGCAGCCAGCGGCCCACATCCGAGTCAAAATCCGTGCGAAAAGACTGATAGGAATTCTCGTAGGTAAATGTAGCAACCTTCTCATGAGCCATGCGCATCGCCTTATCCGGCGTTTGATCCGTTACGTAAAATCCCTGCGCGCTTACATGTTGTTTCACAAGATTGATAAGTCTCTCGGGGTCTGACTCGAGCACCAACCTGATATCGATTTCTGCCCTCGCCCAGCCCGGCACAATGGTACGAACCTTGTCGTCAATCCACCCGGATTGCATACCGCGGATATTCAGCGATGGGTATTGAATCGCCTCTTGGTAGCTCTTGCCAACCTTATCTATGGAACCCAACTGAAGGCGGTCTTTGATGTCCTCTTCGTTGTCGGGCACTGCGCGCAGTATCTCTTTTGTAGCGTCGTCAATACGTATGCCATCGTAGAACCCCGGGACAGTCACTCGGCCATCGCTATCCTTCATTGACGCGAGGAGCTGCGCAAGACGAAGTGCGGGGTTAGGTGCGTAGTTCCCAAAGTGTCCACTGTGCTGTGGCACTACCGGACCGTAGGTTGTAAGCGTGATCGTAGCAATCCCTCGGGCACCAAAAGTGAGCGTGGGGCGGTTAGTGATGTGCCTGGGACCATCAAAGATAATAAGCATGTCCGCAGCTAGAAGTTCGCGGTTCTCGGTTACCGCTCCAGGAAGATTGGGGGAGCCGAGCTCCTCCTCGTAATCCATGATGACCTTGATATTGAAGTTTGGCTCGAGATTTTGCGCGGCTAGTGCGTCAAGCGAGGCAAGAAACATCGCCACAGGACCCTTCGCATCCGAAGCTGATCGTGCAAACACACGCATCTCATCATCGTAGTCCTCGATTGCTGACCAAGGGATTTGCTCCCAATCACCTGTAGCATCACGTTGCTTCAGTGCCGGCGTATAGGGGCTAGCCTGAAACCAACGGCTCGGATCGACGGGTTGCCCATCTATCTGCAGATAGATGAGTACTGTTTTATCAGCGCCCGCGTGCTGGCGAGTGGCTAGTAACAACGGAGCCTCAGCGGTCGCAATGCGCTGTGTGTCAAAACCGCGCTTAGCAAATGCTGATTCGGTCCAAACTACGTTAGCCTCAACATCGGCGGGATTATTCGCGTCATTGGGGATACTGAGAATTTCTCGAAGTAATGGAAACGAAGAATGGGCGTACTGCTCAGCCAGAACCCCAAGGGCATGCGCATCGGGTAATGGAGCCTCTACCGACTTCGCCTCCAGTGAAAGTAGCGTAGTCGCCAGTAATAGCCCACTGACGAGCGTGCGAAGTGAAGCTTTCATATCGAAGATTCTCTATAGGATCAGCCTCAATAATACATTGCGCGAAAAGCCGGATCCTCGCGCGCAATAGCTCTGGAGAGATGCTCAAAGAAACCCTATAATCGCTGCCCCTCTCGGGCCCATAGCTCAGTTGGTTAGAGCAGTCGACTCATAATCGATTGGTCGTAGGTTCAAGTCCTACTGGGCCCACCATTACTTTCAATAACTTATAGAACTAGTCAGATTGCAGCAGGCACGCCGTGCTACCCATTTGCTACCCTCACGGCTCTTCCAGATCATCCGACGATGCACCGGTTCCAGAGACGAAGCCTGGAAGTTCGGCCGTTAGATGATCGCGCAGAGCCTCCACCGCTGGCGAAACACCTCGGCGACTCGGTTGCACCAAACTCAATTGAGCGACCCCGGCATGCCAATCCGTTAGGACTCGCTCCAATCGACCATCATGCAGCTCCTGCCGGCAGGTGTAGGCGGGCAATGCCACTATTCCAAGACCCCGGATGGCCGCCTCCTTCAGGGTCGCCATATCTTCGCTCTTTAGGCGCGGCGTTACACCGATTTCGACTTGCTCTCCCTGATTATTCTCCAATAACCACTTTCCCCACGGCGACTGCCATCCCAGGGCGAGCGTCGGTTGGGATGCCAGATCGTCGGGCCCTTCGATCGCTCCGTTAGCTTCTGTGTAGCCAGCGGCACTGAACAAATTCCACTCCACTGTGGCGAGCTTCCGCTGTACAAGGCTGGAATCGGGTAACGAGCCGGTATACCCACGGATCGACAAATCAACACCCGAGGCCACAAGGTCGACGTGCTGATTGGTAACCTGCTGAGAGACGGTAACTAGCGGGTTATCAGAGAGAAAATCCGTCAAGATTGCCTGGATGGCAAACTGAGCAACGCCCACCGAACAGCTCAGAGTCACGTTGCCAGCCAGGGTGTTCTTTTTGCGCTTGATGGCGGCTTCTGCATTCTCCATTTCGTCAACCAACGCCCTGGCATGCTGATAAAACACGTCACCGACGTCGGTGACGTTGAACTGTCGGGTCGTCCGCTGGATCAGGCGTGTATCGAGGCGTTCCTCCAGCGCCGCAATGTGTCGACTTAACCTCGACTTGGGCATCCCCAGAGCTTTGGCGGCTGATGAAAAACCCCCTTTTTCCACGACATGTACGAAGTAAAAGTAATCATTCAGATCAATTGCCGGCATGGCCGAGATCCCTGTTGCACGGAAGCGTCCCATTGTTCCATAAATCAAACTATAAGTTCAGATATTGGGTCTTCCGTAGAATATTGTTCCGTTTATATAGTTACCGGGCGTTACAGCATGAACTAATAGGAGAACGCCACCATGAACGCAATTGCCAAATCCATCGATCATCTTGCTGGTTCTGCCAGCTCTGAAGCTCTGCGGGTGAGCCCGCCTGTCTCGGGCAACGAGTTGTCAATTGGCACCTCGTTTAAGGCCAAAAGCTTTCGCGCCACGGAGCTCAAGGCCGCTATGGATCCGCTCGTCATGGTGGATCACTACGTAATGACCGAATCCACTTTCGGCGTGCACCCCCACGCGGGTATGTCTGCCGTGTCACTGCTCTTCGAAGATGGAGAGGGCCGCTTCCACAATCGCGATTCCCTTGGGAGCAATTTCGACCTTCAACCAGGTGATCTGTACTGGCTGAAGGCCGGAAGTGGCGCCTTGCATGATGAAGCTCCGCGGCCCGGGTCTCGAATTCACGGTCTTCAGGTGTTCGTGAATCTGCGTCAGAGCAATCGTCATGACGCCCCGGATTCACTCCTGGTGCGCAGAGCCGATATGCCAGTCATTTCAGGCGACAACTACCGAGTGCATGTCGCGTTGGGTAGCTCAAACGGCGTTACCGGTAAGAGTGGTCTGGACTCATCCATTACCATTCTTGATGGCCATCTCAGTGGACCGGGCAAATTCTCGCATCGAATCAACGCAAACCGAAATGTCTGGATTCATGCAATCGATGGCGACCTAACCGTCTCAGCGGAAGGTTCGCTCTACGATCTAAAACACGGCGACGCTCTCACCGTCAGCAGCCCGGTAGATGGCCCCGCTGCAGAGATCGTGCTGCAAAGCGATGCCTCACAAACCACCCACTTTGCGCTTTTTGACGCTGAACCACTGGACGAACCCTATGTGCAGCAAGGCCCGCTGGTCATGGGATCGACCGCAGAAATAGAAGCGGCTCAGGCTGCCTATGCCGCCGGGCGCTTCGGCACTATCGACTAAAACTGATCCCCCACAGAACAAAAGAAGAGGAAACGAAAATGAATACTTCCACCTTGAACCCTTCACCGCTTACACCCGATAACGCCGCACTGATACTGGTCGACCATCAGGTCGGCTTAATGACGGGAATCCGCGATTACTCAATCGCAGAGCTTAAGCACAACGTTGTGGGCCTTGCGAAGGCCGCAAGCGCTCTTGGTCTTCCAATTGTTACGACAACGACTTCAACAGAATCATTATGGGGTCCTGCGTTTCCAGAGTTACAGGAGGCGCTACCAGACCAGGTTTTCATCGATCGCACGACGGTAAATGCGTGGGATGACCCTCGAGTCGAAGAAGCCATACGAGCGACCGGTCGATCAAAGTTGATTTTTGCAGGTGTCTCCCTGGAGGTGTGTGCTGCCTTCCCCGCCATGCGTGCAGTACGCGAGGGTTTCGAGGCGTATGTCGCGGTGGATGCCAGCGGTACCTTTGATCAGACCAAACGAACCACCGGCATGCAAAGGCTCATCCAAAGCGGTGTTGTGGTCGCCGATGGTGCCAGCCTGATGGTCGAAGTACTTGCGGACAACGCCTCCGAAAATGCAGGTGAGGTCTATGGTGCTCTCGGGATGGACTGGGCCATTCTGGTCAGCCAAGTGAGATCGAGCACGGCTGCGTAGCCGAGCAACTGCGAGTTAAAGGAAGATCTCTGAAGTGAAAAACCAAACTACCTGGCCTCAACCTAAACGCCAAAAGCTAGCTTTCCTGACGTTCCTGGGACTCCTACTGCCCGTGTACGTCATTCCGCCCGTGCTCCAGAACGTGCTGCCGAATCGCCGTCTGCTCTCTGTAGTGGCCTCGGCCGGTTTGATGGTGTGGCTGATGTCGTACTTCATCATGCTTTTTCTGATGCATGTGGCAGGTGATTGGCTAGATCTTTAACTGAACACCGAATCGGTGAAATCAAAACAATGGAGAAAGTAATGAAAGAATCAATGATGACATCTTACGCAGCGACAACGCTCCGCGTGTCGACCGGTAGTCTTTTCATCGCCCATGGACTCATGAAGGTATTCGTCTTCACGATTCCCGGCACTGTCGGCTACTTTGAGAGCCTTGGTCTGCCAGGCATGCTGGCATACCTGATTATATTTGCTGAGATTGTCGGCGGCGTCGGCCTGGTACTGGGTCTCGCGACGCGCACTATTGCGCTGGCGACGCTTCCTATCCTCCTTGGCGCCACCTGGGCCCACGCCGGCAATGGATGGGCCTTTTCAAGTTCCGGAGGTGGCTGGGAGTTCCCCCTGTTCTGGGCAGTGGTCCAACTGGCGGTCGGATTGCTAGGTAGCGGTGCCTACGCACTACGACTGCCCGGTACAAATCCTGTCGTGCAACCTGCGTAACGACAAGATCCAGGAATAACCATCAATGCTATTTAACGGAAAATTGTCATCGGCCAAACGATTTACACAGGGAGCATAAATTCTCACTGACTTTCATCGCCGTAGGCTCTAACCCAGCTCCTAATAAAGCGGGGGCCGGGTACCAAACACAGTGAGATGAAAACCCGTCTTATCCATGGGAATGATATCGCTATACAAGGTCTCCTCGGCGTCCTCGCTACGATACAACTCGACCTCTCTGTTTTGAATGCCGGGCTCTACGATTTCTCCGATCAAGATCTCACCACTGAGCGTTACAGGCCTTTGTGGCTGTGGCCGGGTCACAATCACATGACTTGGAGTAGTCGGAGGCCTCTGACCGATCGCAGTCTGCGGAGGTTTATTAGGAACAGCTGCAACTTGCGGCTTAGTAGGAGTCCCACCACCCTGCTGATGATTCACTTTCACAGGGGTCAAGTTAGCTGCGCCTGTCGGTACCTGTGAAGTCACGTTTGGCTTTGACGGCTGCTGAGGATTTGGCAGCGTCTGAGAAACCTGCTGCTGCGCCTTTACAGGCTGTGGTTGAACCTGCGGAATCTGTTGAGGTATCGCCTGGGGTATTGCCTGCGGCTGAGGCTGCGGAACCTGACCCGGCACCTGCGTCGGCACCTGCATCGGCTGCGGAACCTGCTGCGGTGTCGCCTGAGGTATCGCCTGTGGCTGAGGCTGCGGAACCTGACCCGGCACCTGCGTCGGCACCTGCATCGGCTGGGGAACCTGCTGCGGTGTCGCCTGAGGTATCGCCTGTGGCTGCGGCTGCGGAACCTGACCCGGCACCTGCGTCGGCACCTGCATCGGCTGGGGCACCTGCTGCGGTGTCGCCTGAGGTATCGCCTGTGGCTGGGGCTGGGGAACCTGCCCCGGCACCTGCGTCGGCACCTGCATCGGCTGGGGAACCTGCTGCGGTGTCGCCTCAGGTATCGCCTGTGGCTGGGGCTGGGGAACCTGCCCCGGCACCTGCGTCGGCACCTGCATCGGCTGGGGAACCTGCTGCGGTGTCGCCTGAGGTATCGCCTGTGGCCGCGGCTGCGGAACCTGACCCGGCACCTGCGTCGGCACCTGCATCGGCTGGGGAACCTGCTGCGGTATCGCCTGTGGCCGCGGCTGGGGAACTTGTCCCGGTACCTGAGGTGGTACCTGAGGTGGTACCTGAGGTGGCACCTGCATGGGCTGCGGCGTCTGCTGCGCCATCGGCTGCGGTGCGACAACGGTCTGCGGCTGCGGCACCTGAGGTGCTTGCGGCTGTGGCGGAATGAGCTGCGCCGGCACCAAAGCCACCATTGGCTGGCTGCCGCTCGGTGTGGAACCGAGATGCTGGTTGCCAGTAGTATTGGGCGTGCTTCCAGCCACCGCAGGTCCTGTCCCTGCAGGAGAACCTAGGCCGCTAGTTGCCTGGTGCTGTTGGCACTGCCATGAATTCGAGTGAGCGCAGTTTGCAGCTGCAAACACATCAGTCACACATACTGCAAAGAGAAATAGAATGGGCAATGTTTTGTACATCAGTTATTCCTAAAAGTAGTAGATGGCCTGAATCCACGCGCGGTAGTCACTATCAGAACCATCGGTCGCTTCACCGGTATTAGGGTTACGTGCGTCGTTATCCCCAAGCTGCCTGCCAATAGATCCGCGCAGTATCAGCCCCGACTCCCAGGTTTGCGTCGCGCTCAATCCCCAGGATTGCAGCACGATGTCGTTTTTAATTAAGGGGTTGTCACCCTCCCAACCCTCCCAGGTCTGGTCAAACAATTGGGCCCACCCGGCGGTATAAAACACAGAGGCCTGAAACGCACCGCCCCACGGCAATGCATAAAAGTCCCGTCGGAGGTCCGTGTGCAGGTTGGCACCGTGATCGCCGCTCGCCTCCCCTGTTGGATACCCAGGAACGCTAAAGGGACCACCAATAAAAAACTTCTGCGAGGAATCAAGATTTGCGCTTGCCCATTGACCGCTTAGAGAAACATTGGTCGACCAGTTACCCCCCACATGCTGCAACCGGGAGACCTGAAAGTTGACTCGCGTAAAACTACCGTCGGTGCCGACGTTGGCCTCATCGAAAGCCTTAAAAGCCTCTCCGCCCTGAATATCTACTGAACCGGCGGTAACGCCCAAAGAGTAATAAGTGGTTCCGTTAGGCCAGCGATCGCCATCACTATCACCAGCGATGCTTGCCGTTAGGGTATGAATATCGCGTTCGGCCAGCAAGAGTCCCTGCGCGCCGTCATCCTCGAGACTCAGGTAGGCGTACTCGAGCCTCCCGGAGGCGTTACTGTGACGCGAGCGTTTAAAAGGATAGCTGCTGAAGAGTCGTACAGAACCCGCTTCGCCTTCACTTCCAATCGCTCGAAACTGTTTACCCAAATCATACTCAAGGTAGTCAACGCTCGCTCCAATACGTAAGCCCGACCCCGACACAGGCACGCTGTAATCCACAAACACATAATTAGAATCAGACCCTGTAGTGACTCCGCGAAACGTTAGCTGGTCACCATTGCCAGTGGGACTATTGAGATACAACGTGGCCCCCATTCGGGCCTCGCCTGTGTAGTAGCTTCCAAAATTATCGATATCAACATTACCCGAGACTCGCGGTGTATTTTCCATGCGCATGAGAAATCGTGCGTCACCCACTTCTTGCCCCGGGTAGATTACCGAGTGTGATGTCACCCCCGGGAGATCGTCCGCCAATAAAATCGCGCGCTCCACGTCGTCTCGATGCAGGGCGCTGCCTGTTTGCAGACTGCTTGCGAGAATGCTCTGAACAAGGTCCGCGTTAACATGATCACCCTCACCGGTGTCCAACTCGACGCCGCCCTCTTCCAGCCTTCCCTCGTACACATGAAGAGTCACAACCCCGTCTTCGATAGCCTGTGGTGGAATGTAAACCTCGGCGGCAAACAAACCCATGTCGCGATAGTGCGTTCGCAGCGTATTGGCGGCGTCATGCAACTGGCTGGTAAACAGTTCTCTGTGCGAGAACGGGGCAAGTATGTTGCCAAGCTCTGCGTCCGAGAGCGATGAATTGCCATAAACAACAAAATGGGTGACGTCTACACGCTCGCCCGATGGCGGCTGTGATTGCGCCCGTTGCTCTACTACCGGCTCTGCGGCCTTTCTTGGCTGCGGCTTCAGACGTTCGCGCCGGGTATCCTGATAGATCAATCCGGACGTTGGATACTGCGCGTGAGTTGACGCACTACACGTCAAGGCCGCAAGTACGGCAAGGAGAATGACACTTTTTGAATTCATCTTTACGAGACAAACCTCTGCGTTATTTTTATAGGGGTGCAACTCTATGTGTAAGCCACAAATGCCCTTGCATAATACGGAATCGGCTTTCCTCGTGCCAACCAAGGTAAAGAGGCTGTGATGGGAATCATCTTCACCCGCCTCGGGTATTTGGCAATGATCTCCGGGTGTCGACTATTAGTGATGAAGAGCCTTAAAACGGAGCATTCTCGAATAAATACTGGCAATATATATAACGCTATATATACTCCATTATATGAATACGCCCGATATACTCGAAGACCTAGGCCATCTCGCGCTCGCAAGTCGCCTTAAGCGCCTGGCAGACGCCATGCTGGCGGACGCGGCAAAAATTCACGCGGAAAGCGGCGAACCCATTCAGCCTGGACAATTTCCTCTCGTCTCTGCACTAGATCGCTATGGCCCCATGACTGTAAACGATGCCGCGCAGGCGCTTGGTATCAGCCAACCCGCCGCCACCCGCGCTGTTGCCGAAGCCATCAAAACGGGCACTGTCGCGTCACATACCGCCGAAAACGATAAACGTGTGAGAGAACTATCCTTGACGCCTCTCGGGCGCGAAAGCGTGACGCGCATGAAGCGCTCAATGTGGCCGCGTGTTGCAGCCGCGGCTCGTGAACTTACACACAATGTATCGGGCGACATCCTTGAGAGTATTGCGGAAATCGAAAGACGCTTCGCGCAGCAATCAACTCACCATCGCGTTCGAGCCAATACTTTAAGCATCGTTCCCTTTAGTGATGACCTCGTGCAGCATTTCCATGACCTGAACATTGAATGGATCGAATCCATGTTTACCGTCGAGCCTCACGATCTTGAGGTCTTGATGCACCCTCGAGAGAACATTATCGACAAAGGTGGCGAGATTTACTTTCTTCGTGATGGTGAAAGCGATATTTTGGGCACCTGCGCCCTAGAGAGGGACGTCGAGGGCTTCGTAGAGTTAACCAAGATGTGCGTTCATGGCGCAGCTCGAGGCAGGGGAGCCGGCGAATTTCTGCTGCGATTCATCTTGGAGCGCGCCCGAGAAATAGGCTGCACCGACAAACTTTACCTGCTGAGCAACGCAGGCAACGTCGCGGCAGTTACACTCTATGAAAAGCTTGGCTTTATCCATGACGCAGAAATTTTGCAGCGCTTTGGTGCCCGCTATGCACGCTGTGACGTTGCAATGCGTTTTCAAGGCTCTCCGGAAGTCTGATTCGTGTCGCCAAGACCGGGAAAAAAGTCCACACATGCACGACCGCTTCTAATCATCGCCTCCTACACGGGTCTTTGCTTGGCCTGGCTATTAAACAGTAACTACACGCAAGCTACGGGGCCCGAATTAAAAACCGTGGAGCAGATTCCATCGCTGATGGCCGTTTTCAAAGTCGACGGCTTGGCGGTTACTGCCGTCAGCGGTGAAAACATTCTCGTTTCTCAGGGTTTTGGTGTTTCAGCGGAGGGTACGGCGATGACTGCGACCTCGCCGTGCGGCCTTTACTCGGCAACTAAAGTATTGGCGTCCCTCACCTACGCGAAGCTTGCTGAGGATGGCCTTCTGGATCTGAACGCGCCTCTTAGCGAGTACCTCCGCGATGCGCCGAGAGCCTGGGCGTCAATTCCGTTTTACCGACTTCTGAATCATAGCTCAGGCATACCGACGGTGGTAAACACCCTCGCCTTTGAACAGCTAAGCACAGACCCTGGGGCCGGAAACGACGATATTTACCGGATCATCAGGAACGCACCACTGGACTTCGCTCCCGGCCAACACTCCCGCTACCGGCAATCGGGCTATGCAGTAGGAGAGATGATTCTCGAGGAGCGCCAAGGAGTAACCTTCGACAAGCTGATCAATCAATACGTCACGGGACCGGCTGCCATGACCGACACTGAGCATGCGTCGCGCTCGAACCCGACACAGCCATCACTGCTTATGAGCGCCGGTGGCTATCAAACAACGGCGGCCGACATGGGGCGTCTGTTCCTCGCTATCAATCAAGGTGTGGTTATCGACCCGTCTGACTGGGAAGACGTATTGCTCGATGAAAGTCATCTGCTTGATAACTACAGCCTTGGGAATGTTATCGAAAAACGCAACGACATCCTCACTATCGGGCACAGCGGGGGGGGCGCACGCGCCAACATTCGCTACGCGCCGCACGAACGCGTCGGTGTCATGATCTGCACCGACGACACGCAGAATAACGGACTCGCTTTTTCCCTCGCGCAAATGCTGATGTACGAAATCGTCACCGACGAGCCACCACCGAGACCGCTTCTGTTAGCTCTGGCGGGTTTTGAGACGATGACGGGTACTGAGGTGATCGATGCATATAGAACGGCAGAAAGCCAAGGCTCCTACTATGAAATGAGCGATGGCGAAAACCTGCTTAACAGCATCGGCTACGAGTTTCTTGATCGTGACCAGAGCAGTGATGCGATCACCGTGTTTACGTTCAGCTCAGAACGCTTCCCAAACTCACCAAACACCTTCGATAGCCTCGGCGAGGCACTGCTCTCTAGTGGCGACACTACCGCTGCCCTCGCGCAATATCGCCGCGTTTTGACTTTGGAACCCGATAATTCCCACGCGGGCGCGATGATCGAGGCCATAGAAAACATACTTCGGACATCTAAGGGCCCTCGTTAGATAACTCGCAGCTGTCTCAACAAAGTATTGGCAATACTCGACCTCAGGCCACCGGCCTATTCCAGTCCGCAAACGCACTTACCCCGAGATTCCTAGTTCCCGAACCCTAGTGGCTTCCTGAGTTCGCTGCCTTGTGACCGGAGTAGTCCCTTGAGGAATCGCTTAGCGACTTAACTTGGCGCTACCTCTAGCAGAAGTCATCTACCCGCCGCTCAGCGCAGGTTGAAAGCAAGCGCTAATACTTCCCTAGCCGACCTTAGACTTAGGGGGTCTTAAACAAACGCGGCGCAACCTTGGAGCGCAGTGTAGTATTTCAATCGTCACCAAAAGGGAAGATACGTGCTAGAACTAGAAAATAAGACCGTTGTCATTACCGGCGGCGCAACGGGTATCGGCTTCGCGCTGGCTAAAGCGTGTGGGCGCGAGAAGGCAAACATTGTAATTGGCGGGCCAAACCCGGATCGTCTGGACGAGGCTACCGCCGAACTCGAACAGAGTGGTATCGCCGCTCGGTCTCTACCCTGCGATGTTCGAGACTTCGCGCAGGTCGAGGCATTTGCAGACTTCGCCTTCGGCGCTTTCGGCGAGGTCGCCCTCGTGCTCAATAATGCGGGAATAGCGCAGGCGCCCGGGCCGGTGGCTGCCACGCCACTGAACGAAGTTCGCCAGGTTTTTGATGTGAACTTCTATGGAGTATGGCACTGCTGCAAAGCGTTCACGCAGCGCCTCGCGGACCAGGGTCGCCCGGCCGCTATCTACAATACGGGCTCTGAAAACTCTTACTTCGTCGCAGTCGTCAAATCGGCAGCCTACGTTGCAAGTAAACATGCGGTGTATGGACTGACCGACGCGCTTCGGGAAGAAGTCCCCGAATTCATTCACGTCGGGCTAATTACCCCCGGCTTCGTCGGCACCGAGATAGTTCCTGAAGGCGCTCGCAAACTGGGGATGCCCGTCGACGACTTTGCCCAGCGCGCGCTGCCGCAGATCAAAGCCGGAACTTTCTACGTGGTGTCGCACAGCTATAATCAAGAGCACATCGACCGGCGCTATGAAGAGGTATCGAACGCGTTCGCCAGCTACGCGCCCCGAGAGGACGGCGACGATCAATACGACGTGAGAACCCTGCTGCGCCGCCTTAGCAGCAACTGAACCCATGGCGGCGTGGCCATCTACGGCTTACGAAACCCAGAACGACGACCCATGATGACGCGATAGAGCAAGGCCTTTATTCGCGCATCACTTCGGCGGCATGCGAATACCGCCGTCCAGACGAATCACTTCGCCGTTGAGGTAGGGATTGGTGACACACTCGATGACGGCATAAGCGAGCTCCTCGCCGCTACCGAGGCGTTTTGGAAACAATACTGACTGGCCTAGGTGCGCCTTAAAAGCCTCGGACTCCGGACCGTGGCCGTAGATCGGTGTATCGATCAGTCCTGGTGCCACTGTGTTCACACGAATCCCCGAAACCGCGAGGTCCCGCGCCACAGGCAGAGTCATGCCCGCCACACCCGCCTTCGACGCCGAATAGGACGCCTGACCGATCTGCCCGTCAAACGCCGCCACGGAGGCCATGTTGACAATCACACCCCGGCTGCCGTCTTCATCGAGTGGATCAGTTTGAGCCATCGCAGCCGCCGCCCGACTCAGCATATTGAAGGTGCCAATCAGGTTGATGGTCACAACGGCAGTGAACTTATCCAGCGACAGGGGTTCGTTTTCGCGATTAATGGTGCGACCCGGTGCTCCGATGCCCGCGGAGTTCACACAAACCCGCAGCGGACCCAGCTCCGATGCTCGGGCAACCACCGCCTCCACGTCCTCTACGCTGGTTACATTGCACTTCGCGAAATGCCCGCCGATCTCGCCGGCGATCTGCTCGCCCTGTGCTTCATTCAGATCTGCGATGACCACAGTAGCTCCTAGGTCCGCGAGCTGGCGTGCGCACGCCTCCCCAATTCCTGACGCGCCGCCGGTAACAATGGCTGTGCTGTTCTGAAGGTTCATGCGTGGCATAGTGGACTCCCGATTGCTGGTTTGATTATCTAATTCGACCCGTAAAGACTAGCGCCTGACTCAAAAGCGCTTTGAAGCTGGCACCGCATAGGACAGCATTATACGCATCGCCAATCCCGGAAGGTATTTGCCGGTACCTACCGGCGACATCCGTTACACCCCACTGACCGTGCGAACACAAGACACCCACTCTCCCTGCAAGCACTGGCATAATCAGGATTCCTCCTGACGAAGCACCAGATTGGATTCTCCGCTCACTGTTTTTCTGACCGCAATCACTGTTTCCGGACCCACCTTCTGCTGGGTCCTCGCGGGTATTTTCGCGCGCAGGATCGGCTGGCTGTCAGAGTCGATGGTGAACGCTGTATCTCGTTTCGGATTCAATTGGGCCCTGCCATTTTTGCTTTTTTCTAGCGCCGCCCAGCTTGATCTCCGTGATTCGGGCAGCATCATCATTCTGCTGGCAGGCACTCTCGCGACCGTGGTAACCGTGATCTTAAGCTGGGGCTACGCATCGTGGCGGGGCTTTGCCCGGGCCAGCCTGGGCATATTTGTTCAGGGAGCCTACCGCTCCAATCTGGCGATCGTTGGTGTGGCGCTGTGCTCTGCGGCTTTTGGTGAATCGGGGTTGTTGTTGGCAGCCCTACCCATCGCCGTACTGACCATGCTTTACAACCTCCTGGCGGTATGGATTTTGAATGCCACGCTGGGAGATCACCAGTCGCTGACGCGACTGGCACTGGGTATGATCAGAAACCCCCTGATCATCGGTATCGCTTTGGGAATGCTGGTGGCCACGTTACGACTGCCGCTGCCGGCACCGGCAGTGACCCTTGCCGGCGGCATTTCAAGCTTTTTCCTACCGCTGGCTCTTATGTGCATTGGCGGCGCTATGAAGCTTGCGCAGCTTCGCAGCGGGGCCGCTCTCACTTGGGAGGCAACTGGCTGGCGCCTATGTGCAGGGCCGGCCCTGGCGGTCACCTTTGGCCTGCTGCTGGGACTCCGCGGCGAAGCACTCGGGGTACTGTTCATGTTGCTGGCCTCGCCAACGGCTGCGGCCAGCTTTGTAATGGTGGTCGCGGCAGGCGGCAGCGGCAGTCTGGCAGCCAACATCATTGTGCTCACCACGCTGTTTTCTGCGGTCACGGTGACCGCAGGGTTTTTCCTGTTATCGCTGGCAGGGTTGCTGTAGGTCTGAGAATGATAGTGCCGCACGCGGACTAGATTTATGCGCAGATTGATTGGGCTGCCAAGGGCGGCAGGTACGGCTACCATTCTCGTCGTTTCCCTCTACGCCTCGTCAATCAACTGTCATCGAGGCGTTTCGCTATTCAGCCAGCAGCACAACTTTCTCGCAGATTCGCTGATGAAGATCGGGAGTCGCGTCCGCAGCAAACGTGAGTAACATTCCGATTAATGCCTGTTGTCGATACGTCTGAATATCAATGTAACCATTTACCCAGTCCTGTCGGGCCAGTCGTTGGCATCCGAACAACTGTTGCGCCAACCACCGGCTGTCTATGCGACCATGAAGATAGCCCCCTTTGCGGGCACGGTCACAAAGCTTCTCGGCTACTAGTATAGATTTCCTGAACACACCATCATTCAATTCGTGCTCGAAGAGACCAAGGCGTTCGCCCCCCATAAAAGCCGCTCGGTAAAAGTCTTCGTCCGCCCCATAGAGCGCTAAAAGGTTGTCGAGGAGAACCTCCGATGCCGCAATAGGGTCTATCAGCTCTGGCTCAGCGAGCTCTGAATCAACACGATGGACGAGCTGACGGAACATTTCGAGCACAATGTCGTTCTTCTTTCCAAAAAGGTTGTGCACCGTAGGAATCGTGACCCCTGACCTCACAGCAAGCTGGCTAATCGTCAAAGCATCAAAACCCTCATCAGCGATCAGACTCCGTGCCACGCTCAGGATTTTTTTCTTGCGGCGCTCTTTGTTCGCTTGACGCGTTGCCTGCCCTTTCGCGACTACTAATTCTCCCAAAACCAACCTCCCAAGCTTCTTGAAAAATAATTTTACTACTAATAAAATTTAACTGTTAGTAAAATTTGTGGCCAAAGAAGCATTGACGCGTAAATAGAGGAAGCACCGATGCAGCAACCCGACTACATGGAATCCATCAACGCGTGCGCCGCACACTATGGTAGGGACGCGGAAGCGATGCGGGACTTCCTGCTCGCCGGTCACGCAAGTGCCATGCAATTGGAAAATAGAGGTCCCATCGCGTTCGACGCGAACGGAAAACTCGATCAACGGATTTTGAGCGCATACAAGCAGTACGGTTTTTACGTGTTTACCAACGTTCTGCATCGGGAAGAACTCATGGACATCGAAGAGGATCTTGAGGCCATGAAAAAGAGAT